>NZ_JAVDPW010000008.1:0-460591 GCF_031453975.1 Inquilinus ginsengisoli | reverse complement strand
CCTCGGCAAAGCGGAAACGTCAACGCCTACCGACGCACCAAAGGCGGCAGGCCCGAGATCAAACGCGCCCTCTTCATGGCCGCAATGGCCGCCAGCAACCATCACCCCACACTCAGGCCCTTCTTCCTCAAACTCCTCGCCAACGGCAAAAAGAAGCTCGTCGCCCTCACTGCCCTCATGCGCAAGCTCGTCATCATCGCCAACGCAAAACTCAGACAAGAACATCAACTGAGTTGATGACGGATGGGGGAAGGCTTGCGGGTTCGGACGCGGAGTGGCGCCGCCCTCCCTGGCGTGGCACAAGATCGGAATGGGACGAACGAGCGGACGATGACCGACAGCATTCCGATTCTCGACGGCATCGCCGCGATCCACGACCGCTACGACGCCTATATCGTCGACCTCTGGGGCGTGGTGCATGACGGCGTCACCCCCTATCCCGGCGTGGTCGACTGCCTGCAGCGGCTGCGCGGCGAGGGCAAGCAGGTCTGCCTGCTGTCGAACGCGCCGCGGCGGATCGGCTCGGTCACCCAGCGCCTGGCCCAGATCGGCGTGCCGGAGGATTGCTGGGACGCCATCCTGTCCTCGGGCGAGGCGGCGCATCTGGCGTTGGCGGCGCGCGACGACGACTTCCACCAGGCGCTCGGCGAACGCTTCCTGCATCTCGGGCCGGACCGCGATTCCGACGTCTATGAGGGCATCGACGACATCTACCGGGTCGATGCGGTGGCGGATGCGGAGTTCGTGCTGAACACCGGCATCGACGACCCCGAGGAGCGGGTCGAGGACCATGCGCCGCTGCTGCAGGCCGCGGCGGCCCGCAAACTGCCGATGATCTGCGCCAACCCCGACATCGTCGTCATCGTCGGCGGCCGGATGCAGATCTGCGCCGGCGCGCTGGCCCAGCACTACGAGACGCTGGGCGGGCCGGTGTTCTACCACGGCAAGCCGCACCCGCCGGTCTATCGCCGCTGCTTCGACCTGCTCGGCCGGCCCGACCCGGCGCGGGTGCTGGCGATCGGCGACAGCTTCCACACCGACATGGCCGGGGCGGCCGCGGCCGGGATCGACGGGCTGTTCGTGGTGGGCGGCATCCATGGCGCCGAACTGAGCGACGCCGCGACCGGCCGGCCGGACGGGCACAAGCTCGCCGCGGCGGCCGAACGCCACGGGCTGCGTCCGGCAGCGGCGGTCGACCGGCTGGTCTGGGACGAGTTGCCCTGAGGTGTCGCAGGTTGGGTTCGCGCTTGCGAACCCAACGGTGGCCCTGGCTGCACGATGTTGGGTTCGCCGAGGCGGACCCAACCTACGCCTGACAGCTCAGGCCCGGGCGCCGATCACGCCTTCCAGCGCGGCCGCCAGCAGCGCCGGCGGGGTCT
Organism: Inquilinus ginsengisoli; assembly: GCF_031453975.1. NCBI lineage: Bacteria > Pseudomonadati > Pseudomonadota > Alphaproteobacteria > Rhodospirillales > Rhodospirillaceae > Inquilinus > Inquilinus ginsengisoli. The sequence goes on along the minus strand of NZ_JAVDPW010000008.1, from coordinate 459,212 downwards.
GCATCGAGGCATGGACCGGCACCTGCATCGGCACCGGCCGGCGCGTCAGCTCACGGAAATAGCACAGCACGAAGACGCGCAGCGCGCCCGTGAGCCCGCTGCCCTTGCGGGCGGCATCGATGCGGGTACAGATCTCGTTGAGGCCGATCTGCTCTCGCGCGCAGACCTCCATCAGGCCGTCCCAGAACGCGATTTCCATGCGCACGCTGGTGCGCCGGCCGGCGACCGTCACATTGCGGCAGATCGACATCGGATCCGCATCGCGGGCGAGAGTTCCGTTGTGGCCCATGGGTTACCTTTCCGGGCCCGCGGTCCGGAGCGCTCCGGGCCATGGGCAGCACAAAATGCACTTCATTATGTCGAATAATTACCGCTTTTGCGCAAAAAGGTGAACTGGCGTTTGCTTTTTTCCGTCACGTATCGTTGCGCTTAGTGTCGCGGCGCGGTCGTGACGTCAGCGCAGACCTCGAATTCGGCCTGCACCGTGGCGTGGTCGATGCCGAAGCGCTCGTGCAGCAGGCGGATCACCGCCGCCACCGCCTGGTCTGAATCCGCGCCTTCGCACAGCCGGGCGTGCAGCGTCACGATCGGGCGGTCCGGCGTCAGGGTCCAGGCGTGGACGTGGTGCACGTCGACCACATCGGGCACCCCGGCCACGATGGCGGCGCTCAGCGCCGCCTCGTCGATCCGGTCGGGCGAGCCCTCGACCAGCACATGGCCGGATTCGCGCAGGATCGACCAGGCGCTGCGCAGCACCAGCAGCGACACCAGCACCGACAGGATCGGGTCGATCGGGGTCCAGCCGGTCGCCAGGATCACCGCGCCGGCGGCGAGCGCGCCGATCGAGCCGAGCAGGTCGCCCATCACATGCAGCGCCGCGCCGCGCAGGTTCAGGTTGCCGCGGTCGCCGCCCCGCAGCACCCGGAAGGCGACGAGGTTGGCGACCAGGCCGGCCGCCGCGACCGCCATCATCAGCCCGCCCGCGACCGGCGCCGGGTCGGCCAGCCGGCCGGCCGCCTCGACCACGATGGCGGCGACCACGGCGATCAGCACGATGCCGTTGGCGAAGGCGGCCAGCACCTGGACCCGGCCATACCCATAGGAGCGCCGGGCGTCGCGCGGCCGGCGGGCCATGCGCGCCGCCAGCCAGGCCAGCCCCAGCGCCGCCGCGTCGGTCAGCATGTGGCCGGCATCGGCGAGCAGGGCGAGCGAATTGGCGAACCAGCCGCCCGCCGCCTCGACCAGCATGAAGCCGGCGGTGACGGCCAGCGCGATCAGCAGCCGGCGCTCGCCGTCGGTCCCTTCCGGCATGCCGTGATGGTGGTGCGCATGGCCCGGCCCGTGGCCGTGGGCCGCGTGATCGTGCCCCGCTTCGGACCCATGCTGGTGCGGGGTCTCTCCGGGCGTATGGTCATGCGGCATTCCGACCTCGGGATGATGCGAATCAGTCGCGGCAGTCTACATCCTGCGCCTTCGGGTGAAAAAGCCGGCCGCATGCCGGTTGCACACCCCCAGGGGCTATGTTAGATGACGGCGCGCCGAGCGGAAGGGGTGGGCCTCGGGCAGCCTTTTGTTGTGCGATAGAGCCCCCCGAACATTCGGCGGTCGTGGCGTCCTGCCACGATCGACCTACAAACGATCGAGGGACGATCGGTGGCAGCCACAGGCTCAGGGATTTCCGGCCTCGCATCCAGCTACGCGACGGCACTCTACGCTCTTGCCGACGAAGGCAAGGCGCTGGACCAGACCGCGGACGACCTCCGCGGGCTGAAGACCGCGCTGGGCGAGAGCGAGGACCTTCGCCGTCTGGTCCGCAGTCCGCTGCTTTCGCGCGACGTGCAGGGCAAGGCGATGGCCGCGGTGCTGGAGCGGGCGGGCGTGTCCGACCTCGTCCGCCGCTTCATCGGCCTGGTCGCCCGCAACCGCCGCCTGTTCGCGCTCGACGCCATGATCGACGCCTTCCTGGCCGAGCTGGCGCGCCGCCGCGGCGAGGTCACGGCCCAGGTCACCGCCGCGGTCGCGCTGACCGACCGGCAGACCGAGGCGCTGGTCGACCAGCTCAAGAAGACCATGGGCGCCAAAGTCCAGGTCAACGTCAAAATCGATCCCGCCCTGCTGGGCGGGATGATCGTCAAAGTCGGCTCGCGCATGGTCGACAGCTCCCTGCGCACCAAACTGGCCAAGCTACAGCTCGCGATGAAGGGGACCGTCTGATGGACATCCGTGCCGCCGAAATCTCTGCGATCATCAAGGATCAGATCGCCAATTTCGGGACCGAGGCCGATGTGGCCGAAGTCGGCCAGGTCCTGTCCGTCGGTGACGGCGTCGCCCGCGTCTACGGGCTCGACGCCGTCCAGGCCGGCGAGATGGTCGAGTTCCCCGGCGGCATCAAGGGGATGGCGCTGAACCTCGAGACCGACAATGTCGGCATCGTGATCTTCGGCGAAGACCGCGACATCAAGGAAGGCGACACCGTCAAGCGGACCGGCGCCATCGTCGAGGTCCCGGTCGGCCGCGGCCTGCTGGGCCGCGTGGTCGACGCGCTGGGCAACCCGATCGACGGCAAGGGCCCGATCACCGACGCCAAGCTGAGCCGGGTCGAGGTCAAGGCGCCGGGCATCATCCCGCGCAAGTCGGTGCATGAGCCGATGCAGACCGGCCTGAAGTCGATCGACGCGCTGACCCCGGTCGGCCGCGGCCAGCGCGAGCTGATCATCGGCGATCGCCAGACCGGCAAGACCGCCGTGGCGATCGACGCGATCCTGAACCAGCGCGAGATCAACAAGTCGGGCGACGAGAGCCAGAAGCTCTACTGCATCTACGTCGCCATCGGCCAGAAGCGTTCGACGGTTGCCCAGATCGTCAAGACGCTCGAGGAATACGGCGCGCTGGAATACACCATCGTCGTGGCCGCCACGGCGTCCGAGCCGGCACCGCTGCAGTTCCTGGCGCCCTACACCGGCGCCGCGATGGGCGAGTTCTTCCGCGACAACGGCATGCACGGCCTGATCATCTATGACGATCTGTCCAAGCAGGCCGTGGCCTACCGCCAGATGTCGCTGCTGCTGCGCCGCCCGCCGGGCCGCGAAGCCTATCCGGGCGACGTGTTCTACCTGCACAGCCGCCTGCTGGAGCGCGCGGCCAAGATGAACGACGAGCATGGCGGCGGCTCGCTGACCGCCCTGCCGATCATCGAGACCCAGGCCGGCGACGTCTCGGCCTACATCCCGACCAACGTGATCTCGATCACCGACGGCCAGATCTTCCTGGAGACCGGCCTGTTCTACAAGGGCGTCCGCCCGGCCATCAACGTCGGCCTGTCGGTCAGCCGCGTCGGCTCCGCCGCCCAGATCAAGGCGATGAAGCAGGTCGCCGGCCGCATCAAGCTCGAGCTCGCGCAGTACCGCGAGATGGAAAGCTTCGCCCAGTTCGCGTCGGACCTCGACGCCTCGACCCAGAAGCTGCTGGCCCGCGGCGCGCGCCTGACCGAGCTCCTGAAGCAGCCGCAGTTCAGCCCGCTCCCGGTCGAGGAGCAGGTGGCGTCGATCTTCGCCGGCGTCCGCGGCCATCTCGACACCGTCCCGGCCAACCGGGTCTCGGATTTCGAGAAGGGCCTGCTCGACGCGCTGCGCGATGAGGGCAAGGCGATCCTCGAGGCGATCCGCAACGAGAAGCAGATCTCGCCGGCGAACGAGGAGAAGCTGGCCAGCTTCATCTCCAACTACGCCAAGACCTTCGTCTGAACGGCAATCGGACCCACCACACAGATTGAAGGCGGGGCACCATGCCGTCGTTGAAGGATCTCAGGAACCGGATCGCGACCGTCAAGTCGACGCAGAAGATCACTGCGGCCATGAAGATGGTCGCGGCGTCGAAGCTGCGTCGGGCGCAGGAGCAGGCCGAGGCCGGCCGGCCCTATGCCGACCGGATGGAGCGGATGCTGACCGGGCTTGCCGCGGTCGCCAGCGTGGCCGGCCAAGGGCCGAAGCTGATGGCCGGCACCGGCAAGAGCGACGTGCACCTGCTGCTCGTCATCACCTCGGACCGCGGGCTGGCCGGGGCGTTCAACGCCACGGTGGTGCGCGAGGCGCGCCGGCAGATCCGTGAGCTGCAGGGCCGGGGCAAGACGGTCAAGCTGTTCACCGTCGGCCGCAAGGGCCGGGACAGCCTGCGCCGCGACTTCGCCAACCTGATCGTCGAAAGCGTCACCGACATCGGCCGGCCACGCCTGGGCTTCGCCGATGCCGACGGCATCGCGATCCGCATCCTGGCGATGTTCGAGGCCGGCGATTTCGACGTCTGCTCGGTCGTCTACAACAAGTTCAAATCGGCGATCGCCCAGATCATCACGGTGCAGCAGCTGGTGCCCGTGGCGATCCCGGCAGTGGCCGAGGCCACTGCCTCGAACATCGTCTACGAGTTCGAGCCGAGCGAGGAGCAGATCCTGGCGGAGCTGCTGCCGCGCAACCTGGCGATCCAGATCTACAAGGCGCTGCTCGAATCCGCCGCCTCCGAGCAGGGCGCCCGCATGACCGCGATGGACAATGCGACGCGCAACGCCGGCGACATGATCAAGAAGCTGACGCTGGTCTACAACCGGACCCGTCAGGCCTACATCACCAAGGAGCTGATCGAGATCATCTCGGGTTCCGAAGCCGTCTAGCGCCGGCAAGGCACCCTGATCCACCGATCGCTTGAAGACAGTTCGAGGAGCGTGAACACCATGGTCGAGACCCAGACCGGAAGCAACGTCATCGGCCGCGTCAGCCAGGTTCTGGGCGCCGTGGTGGACGTCCAGTTCGATGGCGAGCTGCCCGCCATTCTGAACGCGCTGACCACCGACATCGGTGATCGCAAGCTCGTGCTCGAGGTGGCGCAGCATCTCGGCGAGAACACGGTGCGCTGCATCGCCATGGACTCGACCGACGGCATGGTCCGCGGCAACAAGGTCCATGACAGCGGCAACGCCATCATGGTGCCGGTCGGGCCGGAGACGCTGGGCCGCATCATGAACGTGATCGGCGAGCCGATCGACGAGCGCGGCCCGATCAACGCCAAGCTGACCTCGCCGATTCACCGTGCCGCGCCCGAGTTCGTCGACCAGGCGACCGAGGCGGAGATGCTGGTGACCGGCATCAAGGTCGTCGATCTGATCAGCCCCTACGCCAAGGGCGGCAAGATCGGCCTGTTCGGCGGCGCCGGCGTCGGCAAGACCGTGACCATCCAGGAGCTGATCAACAACATCGCCAAGGCGCATGGCGGCGTGTCGGTCTTCGCCGGCGTGGGCGAGCGGACCCGCGAGGGCAACGACCTCTATCACGAGATGATCGACTCCGGCGTCATCAAGCTCGGCGAAGAGGGCTCGAAGGTGGCGCTGGTCTACGGCCAGATGAACGAGCCGCCGGGCGCCCGTGCCCGCGTCGGCCTGTCGGGCCTGACCGTGGCGGAGTACTTCCGCGACGTCGAAGGCCAGGACGTGCTGTTCTTCGTCGACAACATCTTCCGCTTCACCCAGGCGGGCGCCGAAGTGTCGGCGCTGCTCGGCCGCATCCCGTCGGCGGTGGGCTATCAGCCGACGCTGTCGACCGACATGGGCGCGCTGCAGGAGCGCATCACCTCGACCAACAAGGGTTCGATCACCTCGGTGCAGGCCATCTACGTGCCCGCCGACGATCTGACCGACCCGGCGCCGGCGACCTCGTTCGCGCATCTCGATGCGACGACCGTGCTCAGCCGCGCCATCTCCGAGCTCGGCATCTACCCGGCGGTGGACCCGCTCGACTCGACCTCGCGCATCCTCGACCCGCGCGTCGTCGGCCAGGAGCACTACGAGGTGGCCCGCGCCGTGCAGCGCACGCTGCAGGAATACCGGGCGCTGCAGGACATCATCGCCATCCTGGGCATGGACGAGCTGACCGAAGAACAGCGCCTGACCGTGGCCCGCGCCCGCAAGATCCAGCGCTTCTTCAGCCAGCCCTTCCACGTCGCCGAGGTCTTCACCGGCACGCCGGGCGTGCTGGTCTCGGTCGAGGACACGGTGCGCGGCTTCAAGGGCATCGTGAACGGCGACTACGACCACCTGCCGGAAGCGGCCTTCTACATGGTCGGCACCATCGACGACGCCATCGCCAAGGCGAAGAAGCTCGCCGAAGCCGCCTGACGCCAGCAGCACCGGAACCGGGGACATCCATGGCCGAGAAATTCGCCTTCGAACTGGTCTCGCCCGAGAAGCTGCTCGTGGCGCAGCAGGTCGAAATGGTGGTCGTCCCCGGTGGCGACGGCTATTTCGGCGTGCTCAAGGGGCACATGTCGATGCTGTCGACCGTCCAGCCGGGCGTGATCGACGTCTATGAGCAGCGCAGCGCCATCTCCAACCGGATCTTCGTCACCGGCGGCTTCGCCGAAGTGACGCCGGAGCGCTGCACCGTGCTGGCCGAGCATGTGGTGCCGGTGGCCTCGCTCGACCGCGCCAAGGTCGAGCAGGAGCTGCGCGACGCCGAGGAAGACGTGGCCGACGCCAAGACCCCCGGCGAGACTGCCGTGGCCGAACGGGCGCTGAAGCTGGCCAAGGCCAAGCTCTACGCGGTCACCCGCGCCGCGACCGCCGGCCACGCCTGATCCCGGGCGGACCGACCGAACGGAAAGGGCCCCTCGCGGGGCCCTTTTTCGTTGGGATGGGGAGATGGCCATCCCCTTTTCTGTCATTGCCGGGCTTGACCCGGCAATCCAGGGGCCACCAAGAGCCGCTCCGGCCGCCCCTGGATGCCACGGTCGAGCCGTGGCATGACAGAGACAGAGCGAGGTCGGCGACCCCTACGCCTTCCGCGGCTGCAGCTGGGTGACGTCGCGGACGGCGCCGCGGGCGGCGCTGGTGGTCAGGGCGGCATAGGCCTGCAGCGCGGCCGAGACCTTGCGCGGGCGCGGCTCGGCCGGCTTCCAGCCGCCATCGGCGCGGGCCTTCATCGCCGCGCGGCGATGCGCCAGCTCCTCATCCGACACCATCAGCTCGATCCGGCGGCCGGGGATGTCGATCTCGACCCGGTCGCCTTCCTGGGCCAGGGCGATGGTGCCGCCCTCGGCCGCTTCCGGCGAGGCATGGCCGATCGACAGGCCCGAGGTGCCGCCAGAGAAGCGGCCGTCGGTGACCAGGGCGCAGGCCTTGCCCAGCCCCTTCGACTTGAGATAGCTGGTCGGATACAGCATCTCCTGCATGCCGGGGCCGCCCTTCGGCCCTTCGTAGCGGATCAGCACCACGTCGCCGGCCTGGACCTTGTCGCCCAGGATGCCCTCGACCGCGGCGTCCTGGCTCTCGAAGATCCGGGCGGGGCCGGAGAACTTCAGGATGCTGGCGTCGACCCCGGCGGTCTTCACGATGCAGCCTTCCTCGGCCAGGTTGCCGTACAGCACGGCCAGCCCGCCATCCAGGCTGTAGGCGTGCTCGATGCTGCGGATGCAGCCGCGCTTGCGGTCGGCGTCGACGCTGGGGTAGCGGGCGTCCTGGCTGAAGGCGACCTGGGTCGGGATGCCGCCCGGCGCCGCGCTGAAGAACTTGTGCACCGACTCACTGTCGGTGCGCTTGATGTCCCACTGGTCCAGCGCCGCGGCCAGGGTCGGGGCGTGGACGGTGTGGGTGTCGCGGTTCAAGAGGCCGCCGCGGTCGAGCTCGCCCAGGATGGCCATGATGCCGCCGGCGCGATGGACGTCCTCCATATGCACGTTCGGCACCGACGGCGCGACCTTGCACAGCACCGGCACCCGGCGCGACAGCCGGTCGATGTCGGCCATGGTGAAGTCGACCTCGCCCTCCTGCGCCGCGGCCAGCAGGTGCAGCACGGTGTTGGTCGACCCGCCCATCGAGATGTCGAGGGTCATGGCGTTCTCGAAGGCGGCGAAGCTGGCGATGCTGCGCGGCAGCACCGATGCGTCGTCCTGCTCGTAGTAGCGCTTGGCCAGGTCGACGATCAGGTGCCCGGCCTCGACGAACAGGCGCCGGCGGTCGGCATGGGTGGCCAGGGTCGAGCCGTTGCCCGGCAGGGCCAGGCCCAGCGCCTCGGTCAGGCAGTTCATCGAATTGGCGGTGAACATGCCGGAGCAGGAGCCGCAGGTCGGGCAGGCCGACCGTTCGATCACCTTGACGTCCTCGTCGCTGATGCGGCTGTCCGCCGCGGCGACCATGGCGTCGATCAGATCCAGCGATTTGGACTCGCCGCCGATCTTGACCTTACCGGCCTCCATCGGCCCGCCGGACACGAACACCACCGGGATGTTCAGGCGCATCGCGGCCATCAGCATGCCGGGCGTGATCTTGTCGCAGTTCGAGATGCAGACCATGGCATCGGCGCAATGCGCGTTGACCATGTATTCGACGCTGTCGGCGATGATCTCGCGCGACGGCAGGCTGTACAGCATGCCGTCATGGCCCATGGCGATGCCGTCATCGACCGCGATGGTGTTGAATTCCTTGGCGACGCCGCCCGCCGCCTCGATCTCCCGCGCCACCAGCTGGCCGAGGTCCTTGAGGTGGACATGGCCGGGGACGAACTGGGTGAAGGAGTTGACGACGGCGATGATCGGCTTGCCGAAATCCGCATCCGTCATGCCGGTCGCGCGCCAGAGCCCGCGGGCTCCGGCCATGTTGCGGCCGTGGGTGGTGGTGCGGGAGCGATAGGCTGGCATGATCGGGTCCGTACTGGCTCGGGTCACTTTCGGTCGGGCGGACGGGCTGCGGCATTCGCGCACGGCTGCGGCGCCCGCCCGAAACGTCCGATCCTGAAAAAACGCCATTCCCGGCCGTTGCGCAAGGGCGGCGGATGCAAGGCACCCGCGCGCGGGCCTGTCGCCTGCCCTATCGCATGGGCGCGGGGGCGTGGGGTTCGGGCTCCGGCGCCGGGTCGTCGGCGGCATAGGCCGGGGTGGCCAGGCGCAGGCAGCTGACCACCGTGGCGGCGGTCGCCAGCCCGGCCGCGGTCAGCAGCGCCGCCTGGGCACCATGGTCCGGAAAATGCGCGAACAGCAGCGCGACCAGCGCCGCGCCGGTGGCCTGGCCCAGCAGGCGGGCGGTGCCCAGCATGCCGCTGGCGGCGCCGCTGCGGCTGCGCGGGGCCGACCCGATCATCACCCGGTTGTTGGGCGCCTGGAACAGGCCGAAGCCGGCGCCGCATAGCGCCATGCGCCAGACGATGTGCCAGGGAGAGGGATCCGCCGGCAGGGTCGCCATCAGCACCAGGCCGATGGCCATGAGGGCGAGGCCGATGCCGCCCAGCAGGCCGGGCGGGTGCCGGTCGGACAGGCGGCCGGCGATCGGCGCGGTGACCGCGACCGCCAGCGGCCAGGGGATCATCAGCAGGCCGACCTGGGCCGGGGAGAAGCCGGAGCCGGTCTGCAGCAGGAAGGGCAGCGTCACGAAGGCCGCCATCTGCGCCGCGAAGGAGGTGATCGAGGTGACGACCGACAGCCCGACCACCGGGATGCGCAGCAGGTCCAGCGGCACCAGCGGCGTCGCCCGGCCCAGCTGCCGCCGCACCAGCCAGATCGCGGCGCCGATGCCGATGCCGAGCTGCAGCGCCACCAGCCCCCAGTCCAGCCCGTGGGCGATGCTGTCGATCCCGGTGATCAGCAGGCCGAAGGTGGCGGCGGAGAGCAGCGCGCCCAGCAGGTCGAAGCGGCGGTCGGCCAGGTCGCTCTCCGGCAGGTTGCGGCTGCCGATGATCAGGGCCGCGACGCCGAGCGGCAGGTTGATCGCGAACAGCCAGGGCCAGGAGGCGATCGCCAGCAGGGCGCCGGCGAAGCTGGGGCCGACGGTCGAGGCGCCGGCCGCGATCATGGCGTTGACGCCCAGCACATGGCCCAGCCGGGCGCGCGGGAAAATGTAGCGGATTAGCGCGGTGTTGACGCTCATGATCCCGGCGGCGCCGAAGCCCTGGGCGACGCGGGACAGGGTCAGGGTGATCAGCGAATCGGACAGGGCGCAGGCGACCGAGGCGACGGTGAACAGGGCCAGGCCGCCGAGATAGACCCGGCGATAGCCATAGATCTCGCCCAGCCCGGCGAGGGGCAGCAGCGACACCACCACGGCCAGCTGGTAGGCGTTGACGATCCAGATCGACATCGACGGGCTGGCCTGGAACTCGGCCGCGATCGTCGGCAGCGCCACATTGGCGACGGAGCCGTCGAGCACGGCGAGCATGATGCCGAGCACCACGGTGGCGAAGGCCCATCTGCGGCGGGGCAGAGGAAGGCCGTCGGGCAGGGACACGGGATGACCTCGCGTTTCGCGGCGGGCACCCTCGGGTCCGCCGTCCATGGCATGATCCTGGAACCAGCCGTCGGAAATGGCTATAGCGTTTTAGCTATAACAGAATAGTAAAATGACCAACCCCGACCCGATGTCCCCGACCGAACGAGAGCAGCTCGGCGCCCTGCGGCTGCAGCTGATGGCGCTGCTGCGGCGGCTGCGGCGCGAATCCGACAGCGGCGACCTGCCGCTGTCGAAGCTGATGCTGCTGGCCGCGCTGCTGCGCCTGGGCGGCACGGCCAGCCCGACCGAGCTCGGCACGGCCGAGGGGCTGCGCTCGTCCAACGTCGCGGCCCTGCTGCGCGAGCTGGAGAAGGAGGGGATGGTCCGGCGCGAGGCCGACGCCGGCGACCGCCGCCGGCTGCATGTCGTGATCACCGATGCCGGCGCGGAGGCGGTGCTGGCCAACCGCAGCCGGCGCGAGGCCTGGATGGCCGAGGCGGTGGAGGCCTGCCTGTCGGCGGAGGAGCGGGCGCAGCTGATCGCCGTCGGCACGCTGCTGCAGCGCCTGGCGGAATACCAGGCGCCGTCGGGCGGCTGAACCACGGCTGCGGTGGCGGGGTGCGCTGTGTCCATGAACAGATCATGAACACGAGTCGGTTGTTAAGCTAGGGCAGGAGTCCTGCCGGACAACCGCAGTTGGAGCCCCCAACCCCGTCATTGCGAGCGCAGCGAAGCAATCCATCGGGCCGCTCGTGCGGGCCCATGGATTGCTTCGTCGGCTTCGCCTCCTCGCAATGACGACGAGGGGGTAGGCTTTTAAAAAGACCCCGCAAGCGGGAGAGGCAACGCAACGCTCCGCTTGTCGCCTACTCCGCCGCCTCGACCAGCGGGGTGGGGATGTAGTTCAGGATCGGGCCCAGCCAGCGCTCGACCTCGGCGATCGGCATGCCCTTGCGGCGGGCATAGTCCTCGACCTGGTCGCGCTCGACCTTGGCGACGCCGAAGTAATACGAGTCCGGATGCGCCAGGTAGACGCCGGAGACCGAGGAGCCGGGCCACATGGCGTAGCTCTCGGTCAGGCGCACCCCGATCCGGCGCTCGGCGTCGAGCAGGCGGAACAGCGTCACCTTCTCGGTGTGGTCCGGCTGGGCCGGATAGCCCGGCGCCGGGCGGATGCCGCGATAGGGCTCGCCGATCAGCTCGTCCGGGGCGAAGGGCTCGTCCGGGGCATAGCCCCAGATCTCCTTGCGCACCCGCTGGTGCATGGCCTCGGCGAAAGCTTCGGCGAAGCGATCGGCCAGCGCCTTGACCAGGATCGAGGAGTAGTCGTCATTGGCCCGGGCGAAGCGGTCGGCGATCGCCTCCTCCTCGATCCCGGCGGTGACCACGAAGCCGCCGACGTAATCCGCCTTGCCGCTGTCGACCGGGGCGACGAAGTCGGACAGCGCCACCCGCGGCCGGCCGTCGCGCTTCGACAGCTGCTGCCGCAGGGTGAAGAAGGTCGCCAGCTCCTGCCCGCGGGTGTCGTCGGTGAACAGGCGGATGTCGTCGCCCACCGCGCCGGCCGGCCAGAAGCCGATCACCGCCTTGGGCTTGAACCAGCGCTCCTCGATCACCCGGACCAGCATGGCCTGGGCGTCCGCGAACAGCTGGCGCGCCGCCTCGCCCTGCTTCTCGTCCTGCAGGATGGCGGGATAGCGGCCCTTCATCTCCCAGGTCTGGAAGAACGGGGTCCAGTCGATGTAGCGGGCCAGGGTGGCCAGGTCGTAATCGTCGAACACCCTTGTGCCGAGGAAGGACGGCTTCGGCGGCTGGTAGGCCGCCCAGTCGATCTTGAACGGCGCCGCCCGCGCCGCCGCCAGCGGCAGGCGCTGCTTCTCGGCCTCGGCTCTTGCATGGCCGTCGGCGACCTTGCGGTACTCCTCGCGCACGCCGTCGACATAGCCGCGGCGGCCCTCGGGCGACAGCAGGTTCGACACCACGCCGACGGCGCGGCTGGCGTCGTTGACGTAGACGGTCTGGCCGCTGTTGTAGCGCGGGTGGATCTTCACCGCGGTGTGCACCCGGCTGGTGGTGGCGCCACCGATCAGCAGCGGAATGTCGAAGCCGTCGCGCTCCATCTCCGCCGCCACATGCACCATCTCGTCCAGCGACGGGGTGATGAGGCCGGACAGGCCGATGATGTCGACCTTCTCGGCCTTCGCCGTCTCCAGGATCTTGGTGGCCGGCACCATGACGCCGAGGTCGATGATCTCGTAGTTGTTGCAGGCCAGCACGACGCCGACGATGTTCTTGCCGATGTCGTGGACGTCGCCCTTGACCGTGGCCATCAGGATCTTGCCGGCGCTGCTGCGTCCGGTGCCGCCGCCGCCGGCGGCCTTCTCGGCCTCCATGTAGGGCAGCAGCTGGGCCACGGCCTGCTTCATGACGCGGGCCGACTTCACCACCTGGGGCAGGAACATCTTGCCGGCGCCGAACAGGTCGCCGACCACGTTCATGCCGGCCATCAGCGGGCCTTCGATCACATGCAGCGGCCGTTCGGCCGCCAGCCGCGCCTCCTCGACATCGACCTCGATGAACTCGGTGATGCCGTTGACCAGCGCGTGCTCCAGCCGCTTGTCGACCGTGCGCTCGCGCCAGGTCAGGTCGCGCTCCTTGGCCTCGCGCCCGGCGGCGCCCTTGAAGCGCTCGGCCAGGGTCAGCAGCCGCTCGGTCGCGTCGTCGCGGCGGTTGAGGACGACGTCCTCGCAGGCCTGGCGCAGGTCGGGCTCGATCGATTCGTAGACCGCGAGCTGGCCGGCGTTGACGATGCCCATGTCCATGCCGACCTGGATGGCGTGGTACAGGAACACCGCGTGCATCGCCTCGCGCACCGGCTCGTTGCCGCGGAACGAGAAGGACAGGTTGGAGACGCCGCCGGAGATGTGGGCATGCGGCAGGGTCTCGCGGATCTGCTTGGTCGCCTCGATGAAGGCGACGCCGTAGCCGTTGTGCTCCTCGATGCCGGTCGCGACCGCGAACACGTTGGGGTCGAAGACGATGTCCTCGGGCGGGAAGCCGGCCTCTTCGGTCAGCAGCTTGTAGGCGCGGGTGCAGATCGCGACCTTGCGCTCCAGCGTGTCGGCCTGGCCGGCCTCGTCGAAGGCCATGACCACGACGGCGGCGCCGTAGGACCGCACCAGCCGGGCATGGTGCAGGAAGGCGGCCTCGCCCTCCTTCATCGAGATCGAATTGACCAGGGGCTTGCCCTGGACGCATTTCAGCCCGGCCTCGATGATCGAGAATTTCGAGCTGTCGATCATCACCGGCACCCGGGCGATGTCCGGCTCGGCCGCGATCAGGTTCAGGAACTCGACCATCGCCCGCTCGGAATCGATCAGGCCCTCATCCATGTTGATGTCGAGGATCTGGGCGCCGTTGGCGACCTGGTCGCGGGCCACGTCCAGCGCGGCGGCGAAGTCGCCGGCGGTGATCAGCTTGCGGAACCTGGCCGAGCCGGTGACGTTGGTGCGCTCGCCGACATTCACGAACGGGATGTCGCTCGACAGCGTGAACGGCTCCAGGCCGGACAGGCGCATCAGCGGCGCGATGGTCGGCACCGACCGGGTCGGCAGGCCCGCGACCGCGTCGGCGATGGCGCGGATGTGGTCGGGGGTCGACCCGCAGCAGCCGCCGACGATGTTGACCAGGCCTTCCTCGACGAAGCCCTTGATCTGGGCGGCCATCGCCTCGGGCGATTCGTCGTACTGGCCGAACTCGTTCGGCAGCCCGGCATTGGGATAGGCGCAGACGAAGGTGTCGGCCGCGGCGGCGATCTCGGCCAGATGCGCCCGCATGGCGTTGGCGCCCAGGGCGCAGTTCAGGCCGATGGTGAAGGGCCTGGCGTGGCGTACCGAATTCCAGAACGCGGTCGGCGTCTGGCCCGACAGGGTGCGGCCCGACAGGTCGGTGATGGTGCCGGAGATCATCACCGGCAGGTGCACGCCCTTCTCGGCGAAGACCAGCTCGGTGCCGAAGATCGCCGCCTTGGCGTTCAGCGTGTCGAAGATGGTCTCGATCAGGATGATCTCGGCGCCGCCGTCGATCAGCCCGCGCACCTGCTCGGCATAGGCGTCGCGCAGCGTGTCGAAGGTCACCGCCCGGTAGCCCGGGTTGTTGACGTCGGGCGAGATCGAGGCGGTGCGGTTGGTCGGCCCCAGCGCGCCGGCGACGAAGCGGCGCCTGCCGTCCATCCGCCGGGCCTTGGCCGCGGCCTGGCGCGCCAGCCGGGCGCCGTCGCGGTTCAGGTCGTAGACCACCGCCTCCATGCCGTAATCGGCCTGGGCGATCGAGGTCGAGGAGAAGGTGTTGGTCTCGAGGATGTCGGCGCCGGCGATGGCGTAGCCGAAATGGATCGCCTCGATCGCGTCCGGCTGGGTCAGGGTCAGAAGGTCGTTGTTGCCCTTGAGGTGGCAGTCGCAGCCCAGGAAATGGGTGCCGCGGAAATGGTCCTCCTCGAAGCCCAGCCCCTGGATCTGGGTGCCCATGGCGCCGTCCAGGATCAGCACGCGCTCGCGCGCCGCCGCGGTCAGGGCGGCCAGCACCTCGGCGCCGTCGACCGGCTCCAGCGGGATATCGAAGGCTTCGACGCGCGTGGTCATGGCGGACGGGACCGGGTTCCGGATGGGAGGGTATGTAATGACATAAAGATATCTTTATATCAACATTCGATGTCGCCGAAAGAGCTACGGATGTCGCCGAGAGAGCGACGGGCCGAAGCCTTTTCAGGTTGCCCCAGCCATTCGCGGCCTCCTCCGATTCCTCCGCCAAGTCTTCGAACTCGGGGGTCTCGGCCTCGGCCAGGGTCTCGCGCGGCTCGGAGTTCTCGGCCGGCTCGGGGGCAGCCTCGAGGGCCGCGGGGACAGGCTCCGGCGCTGCCGCTTTCGCCGCCTTGGCCGCCTTGCGCTCCGCCTGCCCCTACCTGGCTGTCGCGACCGGCTCCAGCCCCGTCGCGGCGATGGCCGGGGCGGCGGCGGGCGAGGCGAGGAAGTCGAGCAGCTTCCTGGCCGCCGCCGGGTCGTGCGAGCCGGCGACGATGCCGGCGGAATACAGCGTCACCTGCTGCAGCTCCGGCGGCAGCGGCCCGACCAGGTCGATGCCCGGCACCGCCTTCAGCTCGGCGATCTGCTGGAAGCCCAGCTCCGCCTCGCCCTTGGCCACGATCTCGCCGACCGGCGTGGCCGGGATCTTGCGGGCCTTGGTCGCCATCTGTTCGGCGATGCCCAGGCGCGGGAACATCTCGGTCTCGATGTAGACGCCGCTGGCGCTGTCGGAATAGGCGATCGACTTCGCCGCCAGCAGCGCCTGCTTCACCGCCTCGGCCGAGCCGATATCCGGCTTCGGCGCGCCGGCCCGCACCGCGACGCCGATGCTGGAGCGGGCGAGGACGACCTTGCTGTCGGCCAGCACCTTGCCCTGCTTGATCAGGTCGTCGAGGGCATAGCCGACCATGATCACGACATCCAGCTTCTCGCCGCGGGCCAGCCGCACCGGCACCGCGTTCGGCGTGTCGCCCATCGACGGGCCCCAGCCGATCTTCAAGGTGTCGCCGCTGGCCTGTTCGAATTGCGGGGCCAGGGCGCGGTAGGCCGGGGCGAAGCCGCCGGAGCTGACGACCTGCAGCTCGGCCGCGGCGGCGGGCTGGGCCAGCAGCAGCAGGCCGGCGACGGCAAGGGAGAGGATCGGCGGCAGCTTCATGGGACCAGTTCCTCGGCTGAATCGGATCAGGGTCCTATCGTGGCCGAAAATGCCGCGGCCCGGCCTCCGCCGGTCCGTCGGGTCTGCCATGCCCCGGGCCGGACACCGTGCCGCAGCCCCGCCGGCTTGCCTGTCCCGGCTTCATGTCCGACCTAGACCCCATGCGCTGCCATCGCGGCGCGACCGGAGTCCGCTGATGAGCCTGGCCCATGATCCCGATTTCCTCCGCCTGCTGGCCGGCAGCCATGCCCGGCTGGTCGGCACGCCGCTGATTCCGGAGGAGGCGGGCGGCGACGCCGCCGCGCAGGCGCGCTGGCTGTACGAGACGGCGCCGTTCTGCGTGCTGGCGCACAACACCGACGCCGACCCCCGCTTCGTCTACGCCAACCGCGCGGCCCAGGCCCGGTTCGAGTATGGCTGGGACGAGTTCACCACGCTGCCGTCCCGCCTCTCCGCCGAGGCGCCGGACCGGACCGAGCGGCAGCGCCTGCTGGACATGGTCACCCGCGACGGCTTCATCAGCGACTATCGCGGCCTGCGCATCGCCAAGTCCGGCCGCCGCTTCTGGATCGAGAACGCCACGGTCTGGCAGCTGATCGACGAGGCCGGCGTGCTGCGCGGCCAGGCCGCGACGTTCAGCGACTGGCGGGACGAGTAGGGATCCTCCTCCGCCACGGCTTCGGGGCCATGCTAGGCTTCACCTCCGGCGAAGAGGGAGGCCACGCATGGGGCGGATCAAGGCGTTTCTGATCTACGGCTCGATTCTCGCGGCCTTTCTGGTGATCATTCTCATGGTCGCCGGCGGTTACGGCCCGTGGGGTGCGATCAAGGCCGTCGGATCCACTTTTGTCCTGGTGCTGGTCGTCTTCGGCATCGTCATGGCCATGGCGTCGTCCTGACGGCGCTTTGAAGGCCCTCAGTCGCCCGTCCGTACCCCCCTTCCGTACTCTGTAGGATTTGGACCCAGGCCGGCCTGGGCCGGCCACCGACGACAGCCCTGGCGGCGCTGGCCCTTCGCGCAGGATCGGGTTTGGCAGAATCCGACGGCATCATGGCCTTGCTGCCATCGGCCGATCCGGACAGACTGCGCAGATGTCAGCCTCTCCCAGCCTTCGGCCACGCTGCATCGCCATGCTCGCCTTTCCCGGAGTCGAGCTGCTCGACGTCGTCGGGCCGCTGGAGGTCTTCGCCGCCGCCACCGCCCTGCAGCGCGACGCGGGGGCGCCGCCGGGCTATGCCGTCGAGGTGCTGGCCGCACGGGCCGGCCCGGTGCGCGCCACCTCCGGCCTGTCCGTCCTGGCCGATCGCGGGCTGGATGAGGCCGGCGACGGCATCGACACCCTGCTGGTGGCCGGCGGCGCCGGCATCGAGGCCGCGGTCGCCGACGCGGCCCTGGTGGCCTGGCTGCGGGGCATGGCGCCGCGGGTGCGGCGGCTCGGCTCGGTCTGCACCGGGGCGCTGCTGCTGGCCGAGGCCGGGCTGCTGGATGGGCGCCGGGCGGCGACCCATTGGAACTGGTGCGAAAGGCTGAGCCGGCGCTATCCGGCGGTGCGGGTCGAGCCCGACCCGATCTTCATCCAGGATGGAAGGGTGTGGACCTCCGCCGGCGTCACCGCCGGGATGGACCTGGCGCTGGCCCTGATCGAGGCCGATCACGGCCGCGACCTGGCCCTGGCCACCGCCCGCGATCTGGTGATGTTCCTGAAGCGCCCGGGCGGCCAGTCGCAGTTCAGCGCCGCTTTGGCCGGCCAGATCGCCGAACGGCCGCCGCTGCGCGCGCTGCAGGACTGGATGCTGGCCCATCCCGAGGCCGACCTGTCGGTGCCGGCCCTGGCCGACCGGGCGGCGATGAGCCCGCGCAACTTCGCCCGCGCTTTCCTGCGCGAGATCGGCGCCACCCCGGCCGCCTATGTCGAGCGGCTGCGGATCGAGGCGGCGCGCCGGCGGCTGGAGGAGACCGACCTGCCGGGCGAGACCGTGGCCCGCAGCTGCGGCTTCGGCAATGCCGACGGCATGCGCCGCGCCTTCCTGCGCCGGATCGGCGTGGCGCCGAGCGACTATCGCGAGCGCTTCCGTCCGCCTGCCGGCAACGGCCGGGCCGCCATCCACGCCCCAGATCTCCCTGTGAGGACATGATGACCGCGACCCCCGACCTGTGGTCCAGCCGGGCCGCCCTGCTGCCGATCGACATGCAGCGCGGCTTCGACCTGCCGCCCTTCGGCCGGCGCAACAACCCGGATCTCGACGCCAACGGCCTGCGGCTGCTGGTGGCCTGGCGGGCGGCGGGGCTGCCGCTGTTGCACATCCGCCACGATTCCGTGGAATCCGGCTCGGTCTTCGTGCCGTCGCATCCGGGCAACGCCTTGCGGCCCGGTTTCGAGCCGTGGGACAACGAGCCGGTGGTGGCGAAATCGGTGAACTGCGCCTTCATCGCCACCGATCTCGACCTGCGGCTGCGGCGGCTGGGCGTCGGCACGGTGGTGATGTTCGGCCTGACGACCGACATGTGCGTCTCGACCACGGTGCGGGTGGCGGCCAATCTCGGCTACCGCGCGATCCTGGTCGGCGATGCCTCCGCCTGCTTCGACCTGCCCGACGGCGCCGGCGGCATGATCACGGCCGAGGACCTGCAGCGGGCCCATCTGGCGACGCTTGCGGCGGAGTTTGCGACGGTGACGACGACGAATGCGGTGATGGAGGGGCTGGGGGCGTAGCGTCGCCCAACCTAACCTACGTCCCAGGATCCCCTTCCACTGTCATTGCCCGGCTTGACCGGGCAATCCAGGGGCCACAAAGAGCCGCCCTGGCCGCCCCTGGATGCCACGGTCAAGCCGTGGCATGACACCTGAAATTGTGCCGCATAAGACAGTTGCTACGGGCGACGCCTTAAGCTTTGTGGTTCCGCAGCGCCTCGGCCTGGGCGTAGAACTTCTTCTCCCACTCCTTGTGGGCGTCCTGGCCCTCGCGGATGAAGGGGGTGAAGACGGCGAGGTTCAGCAGCAGCCAGTTCACCAGCTTCGCCGGGAAGCGCAGCGGCTTGACGAAGTCGACGAACAGCACGACGCGGGTCTTGTCGGTGTGGTTCCAGGCCTCGTGCTCATAGGCGTCGTCGAACACCAGGGCCTTGCCCTCGCTCCAATGGCAGATCTGCTTGTCGACGCGGATCGCCAGCTGGTCGCGCGGTTCGGGCACCAGCAGGCCGACATGCAGCCGCAGCACGCCGTTGTAGGGCCCGCGATGCGGCGCCAGGTGCTTGCCTGGCTCGAAGATCGAGAACATCGCCGTCTTCAGCCCCGGGATCTTCTGGACGATGCGCCAGGTCTCCGGGCATTGCGCGATGTTGCGGTCCGAACTGACGCCGTAGCCGGTCAGGAAGAACGTCTTCCAGTGGTTGTCCTTACTGATCGTCTTCACGTCGGAAGCGATCTCCTGGAAGCTCGGCAGCTCGCTCTGGCGCAGCAGGACGCGGTCCAGCTCGCTCCGGATCAGATGCCACTCGCGCTCGATCTCCGCCACCCAGGGGAAGGTGGCGTTGTCGTAGACCGGGGGGTTGCCGACCTTGCTGTATCTGAGGTTGAGCCGCTCGGCCCCGGCCACGATGCGCATGAAGAACCGGGTGACCGCGCTGGGCCGGTCCAGGGTCGGGTCGATGCCTTCGGTGACGATCGTCTGCTTCGGCTTGATCTGGCCCGGATGCGTCGCGGTGCCGTGGTTTCCGACGCTAACGTTCACGGTCTCACACTCCGACTCTGCTCTCGCTTTCGAACATAGGCTGCGATCTTGCGCTCTGCCATGGCCATCATACCGCAGAAAACCGCGGGTTGGGATCTCGGTCCGCCACGTGATTCTTCCCCTACACCAACGCCGCCGCGACCGCCATCGCACTGTCTGCGAGTCAGTCCTATCTGGAATTGTGACAGCGTCAAGACAATGCGGGAGCGGTACGGTGCCGCGGACCGCTCAGAAATGGATGATGGAGCCGCCATAGGACGCGACCACGGCGTCGTGGGTCACCAGCCGCAGGGGCTCGGCCAGGGCCTGGGCGATGAGGAGCCGGTCGAACGGGTCGGCATGAAGCAAGGGCAGCGTCTCGACTCCCGCGGCATGTTCGGCCGACACCGCGAGAAGGGCGTATCCGGCCTGGCCGAAATACGCGAGCGCCTGAGACCCGGAAAAGGGCGGTGCTCCGCGCCGCGCCATCGAATGTTTGATCGCGATCTCCCAGACGCTGGCGGCGGAGACGTGGATGGCATTCGCGGGGTCGGCGATCAGGGCCTGGATCGCCGCCGGCATCACCTCCGGGGACACCAGGGCCCAGATCGCGACATGGGTGTCGAGCAGCAGCCTCACTCCGCCTCGCCCGCGAACAGCGCCGCGATCCGCTCGTTGTCGGCGTCGAATTCCTGGAGTGTCATCGCCGGATACCGGCCGGCGAGAAGGCCGAGGCGCCTGGTCGCGTCCGCCGCGGGGGCGATGGGGACGAGGCGCGCCACCGGTCGGCCGTTGCGGGCGATGACGATCTCCGTCTCCCGTCCCTCCTCGACCGCTGCCACCAGACGGGAGAGGCTGGATTTGGCCTCGAAGATGTTGACGGTGGTTATGGCGTCGATCCTAGCTAGGCTTAGCTAGATATAGGCCCGCGCTCGGATGGCTGCAACCGCTGAGGCCGGATGCCTGACGCCTGCGTCCGGCCGCGCTATGATGGCTCGCAATTCCACAGGAGGCCCGCCATGCCGTCCCTCGCCCACCTGTTGCCGTTCCTCCTGGCCACCGTGCTGATCGCGATCATCCCGGGCCCCGCCATCCTCTACACCGTGGCCCAGACCCTGGCGCGCGGCCGGGCGGCGGGCTTCCGCGCGGCCACCGGGATCGCGGTCGGCGACCTCGTGCATGTCGCCGCGGCCGCGGCCGGGCTGTCGGCGGTGTTCCGCTGGTCGCCGACCCTGTTCCTGGCGGTCAAGATCTTCGGCGCCGCCTATCTGGTCTGGCTCGGTGTCCGCATGGTGCGCAGCCGCCATGCCGCGGACGCCTTGCCGCAGGTGGCGCAGAAGACCGCGCGCCGCGCCTTCGCCGAAAGCGTGACGGTCGAGCTCCTGAACCCGAAGACGGCGCTGTTCTTCATCGCCTTCCTGCCCCAGTTCGTCGACCCCGCTGCCGGGCTCCCGGTTTGGGCCCAGTTCCTGGTGCTGGGGCTGATCGTCAACGCCGTGTTCTTCGCCGCCGACGTGGTGACGCTGCTGTGTATCGACCAGGCGATGGCCCGGCTGCGCCGCAGCGCCCGGGTGGCGCGCTGGCTGAGGGTCGGCAGCGGCTCGGCCCTGGTCGGCCTCGGCGCGCACATGGCGCTCAGCCGCAATTGAGCAAGCGAAAGAAAGCTGCGCGGCCCGCGTGACCGCGGCGATCGCCCCTCCTATACTCGCGCCGTGACTGGAGGAGTGCCGCCCATGACCGCCTTCGAGAAGCGGAGCCGCGCCGATTGGGAGGCGTTGGCGCAGAAGGAGCTGCGCGACAAGAAGCTGGCCGACCTCGCCGTCGAGACGGCCGAGGGCGTCGACGTCAAGCCGCTCTACACCGCCGCGGACCTGCCGGCGCAGGCGGAGGCCGAGCTGCCGGGCTTCGCGCCGTTCACCCGCGGCGTGCGCGCCACCATGTATGCCGGCCGGCCCTGGACCGTCCGGCAATATGCCGGCTTCTCCACGGCCGAGGCGTCGAACGCCTTCTACCGCGCCAACCTCACGGCCGGGCAGCAAGGCGTCTCAGTGGCCTTCGACCTCGCCACCCATCGCGGCTACGACAGCGACCATCCGCGCGTGGTCGGCGATGTCGGCAAGGCCGGCGTGGCGATCGATTCCGTCGAGGACATGAAGATCCTGTTCGACGGCATCCCGCTCGACCGCATGTCGGTGTCGATGACCATGAACGGCGCGGTGCTGCCGGTGCTGGCCGGCTACATCGTCGCGGCGGAGGAGCAGGGGGTGCCGGAGGCCAAGCTGTCCGGCACCATCCAGAACGACATCCTCAAGGAGTTCATGGTCCGGAACACCTACATCTACCCGCCCGGGCCCTCGATGCGGATCGTCGCCGACATCATCGCCTACACCGCCGCGCGGATGCCGAAATACAACTCGATCTCGATCTCCGGCTACCACATGCAGGAGGCCGGGGCGACGGCGGTGCAGGAGCTGGCCTACACCCTGGCCGACGGGCTGGAATATGTCCGTGCCGCGATCGCCGGCGGGCTCGACGTCGACGCCTTCGCCGGGCGCCTGTCCTTCTTCTTCGCCATCGGCATGGACTTCTTCACCGAGGTGGCGAAGCTGCGCGCCGCCCGCCGGCTGTGGGCCGAGCTGATCCAGGCCGAATTCGCGCCGAAGAAGGTCGAGAGCCTGATGCTGCGCACCCATTGCCAGACCTCCGGCGTCAGCCTGACCGAGCAGGACCCCTACAACAACGTGGTGCGCACCACGATCGAGGCGCTGGCCGCGGTGCTGGGCGGGACCCAGAGCCTGCACACCAACAGCTTCGACGAGGCGCTGGGCCTGCCCACCCCGTTCTCGGCCCGCATCGCCCGCAACACCCAGCTGGTGATCGCCGAGGAGACCGGCGTCACCCGCACCGTCGACCCGCTGGGCGGCAGCTACTATGTCGAGGCGCTGACCCAGGAGCTGGTGGACAAGGCTCGGGCGCTGATCGACGAGGTCGAGGCCATGGGCGGCATGACCAAGGCGGTCGAGGCCGGGCTGCCGAAGCTGCGCATCGAGGAGAGCGCGACCCGCCGCCAGGCCCGGATCGACCGCGGCGAGCAGACCATCGTCGGGGTCAACAAATACGTGCCGGAGAAGCCCGACCATGTCGAGGTGCTGGCGATCGACAATTCGGCGGTGCGCGAGGCCCAGGTGGCGCGGCTGAAGCAGATCCGCGCCAGCCGCGACGACGCGGCCTGCCGGGCGGCGCTGGCGGCGCTGACCGAGGCGGCGAAGACCGGCGAGGGCAACCTGCTGGACCTGGCGGTCAAGGCCACCCGCGCCCGCGCCACGGTGGGCGAGATCTCCGACGCGCTGGAGCAGGTGTTCACCCGCCACCGCGCCGTGGTCCGCTCAGTCTCCGGCGTCTATGGCGGCGCCTTCGCCGGCGACGAGGGCTATGCCAGGATCCAGGCCGAAGTCGCGCGCTTCGCCGAGGTGGAGGGCCGCCGGCCGCGTATGCTGGTGGTGAAGATGGGCCAGGACGGCCACGACCGCGGCGCCAAGGTGATCGCCACGGCCTTCGCCGACATCGGCTTCGATGTCGATATCGGTCCGTTATTCCAGACACCGGAAGAGGCGGCGCGCCAGGCGATCGAGAACGACGTCCATGTCGTCGGCGTGTCGTCCCAGGCGGCCGGGCACCTGACCCTGGTGCCGCAGCTGATGGATGCGCTGAAGGCCGAGGGCGCCGGCGACATCCTGGTGGTGTGCGGCGGCGTGATCCCGCCGCAGGATTACGAGCCGCTGCTGGCCGCCGGCGTCAGCGCCGTCTATGGCCCCGGCACCAACATCCCGCAGGCGGCGGCCGAGATCCTGACCCTGATCAGCAAGGCGCGGGCGGCAGCGGCGTAGGGCCTCCGGCGGGCGCGATCGTGCGGCTGTTCCATTTCAGCGACGATCCGGCGATCGCCCGGTTCGAGCCTCGCCCGGCACGCGTGCCGTCGGTTCGCCCCGCCGGGCTGGAGTGGCTCAACGGGCCGCTGGTCTGGGCGATCGATGACGCCCATCAGATGCTGTACCTGTTCCCGCGGGACTGTCCCCGGATCCTTGCCTGGGCGACGCCGGGGAGCACGGCGGCGGACCGGGCGCGCTGGCTGGGACCCGGCGAGCCTTGCGCCGTCGCCTTCGTCGAGGCCGCCTGGATCGGCCGGCTGCGCTCCGCCGCGATCCACCGCTATGAGCTGCCGTCCGAGACCTTCCGTAGCCTTGAGGATGCCGGGATGTGGGTGTCCGAGGCGCCGGTCGTCCCGCTCGGCTGCGTCGCCCTGGCCGGGCTCGACGGCGAGCTGGCGCGGTGCGGCGTCGACCTTTGCGTCGTCGATTCGCTGGTCCCGCTCGCCTCGCTGTGGGAGAGCAGCCTGCATGTCAGCGGGATCCGGCTGCGTAACTCAGCCACCTGGGCGCTGGCGTCCCGGCGAGGTCCGCGCTAGGATCGTTCCATCTTTGTTCCTGGAGGATGCGTGGCGAAACGGGCCGGCAGCGCCGATCTGCCCCTGCACCATGGCCGGGTCCCGGCCTGGCTGGGCCAGCGCATGGCCCGGCTGGGCGCGGTGATTGCCGAGGCGATCATCCATCATTACGGCCGCGACGACTTCCTGCGGCGCCTGGCCCATCCCTTCTGGTTCCAGTCCTTCGGCGCCGTGATGGGGATGGACTGGCATTCCTCCGGCATCACCACCAGCGTGATCGGCGCCTTGAAGCGCGGCCTGCAGCCGATGGCGGGCGAGCTCGGCCTGCATGTCTGCGGCGGGCGCGGCGCGCATTCGCGGCGGACCCCGGCGGAGCTGGTCGCCATCGGCGACCGCGTCGGCTTCGACGGCGCGGCCCTGGCGCAGGCCAGCCGGCTGGTCGCCAAAGTCGACAGCGCCGCGGTGCAGGACGGTTTCGACCTGTACCTCCACGGCTTCATCGTCGCCGATGACGGATGCTGGGTGGTGGTGCAGCAGGGCATGAACGGCGACAGCCGCCTGGCCCGCCGCTACCACTGGCATTCCGAGGATCTGAAGAGCTTCGTCGAGGCCCCGCACACCGCGATCGAGGGCGCCGGCCAGGGCGTCATCGTCAACCTGACCGACCGGCGGGCGCGGGCCTCGCGCCACGGCCAGATCGACCTGCTGCGCGATCTCGGGCCGGACCGCATCGTCGGCGAGGTCGCGGTGCTGGAGGGCCGGGTTCCGCCGCCGCCGGACCAGCCCCGGCTGCCGCATCTGACCATGCCGGCGCATCACGACGTCCGGCCCAGCGACGTGATCCTACGCCGGCTGCACGGGGCGCTCAGCGCCGCGGCGGACCGGGCGCCGGCCGATTTCGGCGAACTGCTGCTGGTGCCGGGCGTCGGCGCCCGCACCGTGCGGTCGCTGGCCATGGTGGCGGAGGTGGTGCACGGCGCGCCGTGCCGCTTCGCCGATCCGGGGCGCTTCTCGCTGGCCCATGGCGGCAAGGACCGGCACCCCTATCCGGTGCCGACCCTGGTCTACGACAAGACCATCGCGGTGCTGAAATCCGCCGTCGCCGCCGCGAAGCTCGGCCATGACGAACGGCTCGACGCGATCCGCCGCCTCGACGACCAGGCCCGGCGGGTCGAACGGCACGCCACTGGTCCGACCCTGCCCGAACACATCGCGGAGGAGCGCCGCCGCTCGCACGACTATGGCGGCCGCAGCGTCTTCGGCTGGGAGCCGGCGCCGAGGTCGCTGCCACGAAAATGCCCAGATTGAATCCGGATCGAAGCAGCCGGGTCGTGCGTTGAACCGTTCGAGCGTTGGTGGGTTTGGCGCGATGTGCCGCCCGGCAGCCAGAAGGATGAATGAGATGATCACGATGCGCCGAATCCTGGCCAGTGCCCTGGTCGTCGCGGCGACCACGCTGGCGGTGTCGTCGCCGGCCCTCGCCAAGAAGTGGAACCATCATGGCTGGGGGCCGCCCTGGGCCCACCATGGCGGGTACTACGACCGTGGCTACTACGATCGCGGCTATTACGGCCGTCCGGTGGTGGTGGTGCGGCCGCGCCCGCCGGTCGTCTATTACGAGCGCCCGCCGGTCTACTACGAACGGCCCCCGGTCTATTACGAGCGTCCGCCGGTCTACTATGCGCCGCCGCCGCCGGTCTACGTCGCGCCGGCCCCCGGCATCTCGGTCAACATCCCGCTGCGGTTCGACTGAGGCATGGGCATGCGCCGGCCGTTGATGCGCCTGTCGTTCCTGGCGCTGCTCGCCCTGACCGCGGCGACCCCGATGCTGCTGCTCCACCCGTCGGCGGCGATCGCGGATGATGACGATGATGATGACGATGGCGGTCACCGCTGGCATGGCCATCGTCACGGCCATTGGCGCGGCCCGCCGGCCTACTATTACGTCCGTCCGCCCCGCGACCGGGTGGTCGTCTACGACAACCCCTATGACGACGACGGCTACTATGTGGAGCGGCGCCGGCCGCGCCCGGTCTATGTCGAGCCGCCGCCGCCGGTCTATGTCGCACCGGCGCCCGGCATCACCATCAACATCCCGCTGCGTTTCGACTGACGCGAGAGGCCCCGATCATCCTGGTCGGGGCCTCGGCGATTCTGCTTGCGCCGCCCAGCCAGAGTTGTATTCTGCGATTGCGAATGAATTGCAGTCGCGTTGCCGAGGAGAGCGGGAGATGACGAAGGCCGGTCGCCCCCTCCCCGGCAGCGCGGTTGCTGGCGGCCCTCGGGCCGTGGAGATCGCGGATCGGGCGGGCTGGACCTAAGCCGCCGCCATCGCGAAAGCCGTCGATCCGTCGACGATCGGGCCGGTCCCTGGCTGGCGTTCCTCCGGCCCGATCCACACTCGAAGCCCCCGGAGCACCCTCCGGGGGCTTCCTTTCTGTCGGCCTCAGCCCCGGGCGCGGCGGGCGAGGATGATGCCGAGCAGGACCAGCGCGCCGAGCACGGCCATGCCGATGCCGGCCTGGCGCATCGCATCGGTGACCACGAACTGGTTCTGCTGCCACCAGGCCTGACCGCCGCGGTTGCCCAGCACGGATGCCGCCTGCAGCGCGGTCCAGGCGAGGGCGATGCGGACCGGCCCGGCGCCGCGGCCGAGAATCGCCGCCAGCCCGGCGATCAGGGCCAGGGCATAGGCCGGATCGCTGCTGACCGCCCAGGCTAGGGAGACCGGCACCTGGATGTCGAGCCCGACCAGCGCCCACACCACGATGGCCACGGCCAGCGGGCCGGCCAGCAGGGTGGCTAGGCCGGGATGCAGCGCCGCCAGCACCAGCACCACGGCGATGGCGAGATAGCCGAACATCGCCGCCTGGCCGAGCAGGCCGGGCACCGCGACGCCGGCAACCGATGCGGCATGGACCAGCAACGGCAGCCGGACGGCGTTCAGCCAGATGATCGGGGCCAGCAGCAGCACCAGCCCGATGGTCGCCGCGAGGATCGCCGGCCAGTTGGCCGGGGCCGATGGGGCGGCATCGACCGCCGGGCTGCGCCAGCTGACGAAGGCGAGGGCCAGCGCCATGGCCGCCCAGAACAGGCAGGGCCCGGACGAGATCCCCGGCTGCCCGGCGGCCGGCGTCAGCAGCTCCAGGATGGCATTGGCCAGGATCGGGCCCAGCAGCGTCGCGGAGGCGGCGGCCAGCACCGCGGTGCGGCCACTGGACCCGCCGCTCAGCCGGACCAGCCGCAGATGGTTGCCGACCACCAGCCCGGCGGCACCGGCCACCGCCGCCGCCCATAGCAGGCCGGGAAGCAGGAC
The DNA here is from genome assembly GCF_031453975.1 of Inquilinus ginsengisoli. Classification (NCBI taxonomy): domain Bacteria; kingdom Pseudomonadati; phylum Pseudomonadota; class Alphaproteobacteria; order Rhodospirillales; family Rhodospirillaceae; genus Inquilinus; species Inquilinus ginsengisoli. Next base: position 431,768 of record NZ_JAVDPW010000008.1, on the reverse strand, counting down.
GCCGTCGCCGGGCGCCAGCGGCCGGCGCAACAGGACCAGCAGGCCGGCCAGCGCCACCGCCAGCAGCACGCCGCCGGCGATGATCGGCGCGCGTTCGTCGCGGCGCCGGGCCAGGGTGGCCCATAGCAGGTAGGGCAGCAGGGCCAGCAGCGCTTCCGCCGCCACCAGCCCGCCGGCGCCGACCTGCGCCGCCATCGCCGGCAGCAGCAGGGGGAACACCCCGGCATAGAGCAGCGGCAGGGTGCCGGCGCCGAGCGCGAGGCCCAGCATCGGCCGCACCAGCACGGCCGCCGATGATCTGTCGCCGCTTGCCGCCATGCCGATCTCCCGTCCCGAATCGCGAAGCCGGGACCGGTTTACGGCAAGCCCGGCCCGGACTCCATCGCCGCGACGGCGGCTTGCGCCGCCGTCACAGGTCGATGCGGAACCGCAGCGCCTCGTCCTCGCCATAGGCCGCCGCCTTGCGGAAGCGTTCGACCAGCCGGCCGCCATTCGCCAGGATGACCCGCTGCGACGGGATGTTGTCGGGGTTGGTGGTCAGCTCGACATAGGGCAGGCCGTGCGCCCGGGCCTCCGGCAGCAGCAGGGCCAGGGCCCGCGTGGCATGGCCGCGGCCCTGCATCCAGGGCACCACGGAATAGCCGATATGGCCCAGCACATGCGGCGGCAGAGCGGCCCCGCCGGGCTGCCAGCGAAGGTTGATGCTGCCGCAGAATTCGCCATCCCAAAGCCAGCGCTGGAAACCGGGCAGCCGCGGCACGGTGGTGCCGTCGGGCATCGGGATCGGGCCGCCGCAGGCTTCGGGATCGTCCAGCCCGGCGACGAAGGCGACCGGATCCTGGGCGATGCGCTCCAACTGCTCCGTGGCGGCCGCGGCCTTGCGAACGGTGTCCGGCGACCAGCCGCGCCGCAGGGCGTCGGCATAGAAGGGCAGCCGGGCGAGGGACGGGGCAAGCAGTTCGATCGTCATTCCCCCGTCCTAGACGAAAGCCCGCCCGTGGCGCAACGCCACGGGCGGCCTTCGCTCAGGAGAGGGAGATCACTTGTGCAGCGACGTCGCCGCCTCTTCGATCGCCTTGGCGACCACGGCCGGGTTCGCCACGAAGGCGGTGTGGCTGCCGGTGACCGACACGACATGGGCGCCGATGCGCTGGGCCTCCCAACGCTCAAGGTCCGGGTTGATCACGCGGTCGGCGGTCGACACCAGGAACCACGACGGAAGGGTCTTCCAGTTCGCGACGGTCACCTTCTCGCCGAAGGCCGCGAGCGCGATCGGGCCCTGGGTGGCGGCCATCACCGCCGCCTCCTTGACCGACGAATCGGCGGCGAAGGCGCTGTGGAAGCGGGCTGCCGGGATGGTGGCGAAGCCGTCCGGGCCGGGCTGGATGGCATCGGCCTCGACCGCCGCCGGGCCGTGCTTGAACACATCGGCCGCGGATTCGCCGACATCCGGCGCGAGGGCGGCGACATAGACCAGGCCGGCGATGTTCGGCGACTCGGTCTGGGTGATCACCACGCCGCCCCAGGAATGGCCGACCAGCAGGGTCGGGCCGTCCTGCTGCGCCAGCACCCGCTTGGTGGCGGCGACGTCGTCGGCCAGCGAGGTCAGCGGGTTCTGCACCGCGGTGACGTGATAGCCCTTGGCCTGCAGTGCGGCGACCACGCCGTTCCAGCCCGACCCGTCGGCGAAGGCGCCGTGGACCAGGACGATGTTCTTGACGCCGGTGGGCGCGGCCTCGGCGGACACCGGGCCGAGGCCGAGCGCCAGGGCGGCGACGGCGGCGAGTGCGAGCGACTTCAGGGGAAGGCTCATGAAACGACTCCGGAAGGAGAAGGAAGGCGGGCCGGCGTCATCGCCGGCCCGGCCGGGGGATCAGGCGACGGTCAGGCGGACGTCGAGATTGCCGCGGGTGGCGTGCGAATAGGGGCAGACCACATGGGCGCGGGCGACCAGGTCCTCGGCGACCGCACGCTCCACGCCGGGCAGGGCAATGGTCAGCCCGACCTCGAGGCCGAAGCCCTGGCCGTCGTCACGCGGGCCGACGCCGACATCGGCCGTGACGGTGGCGTCCGCCGGGACCTTCACCTTCAGCTGGCCGGCAACGAATTTCAGCGCGCTCAGGAAGCAGGCGGAATAGCCGGCGCCAAACAGCTGCTCCGGATTGGTGGCGTCGCCGCCCTGGCCGCCGAGCTCCTTCGGCGTGGTCAGCGCGACGGACAGCTTGCCGTCTTCGCTGGTGGCGCGGCCGTCACGGCCGCCGGTTGCCGTGGCCTTGGTGCGATAGAGGATGCTCATGATCGGATCTCGCTGATGAGGGGGCGGCGGGTTGCCGCTTGCGAGAAATTAAATAGCGCACAATTGAATTGCTCGATATGTGATTCCGGTATGGCGCGGCCGCAAAATTGAATGGTGCGCAATCCAATTGTGGAGCGTATCCAATCGGATTGTCCCGTTCCCCACCCCGGGAGAGCCCGCGATGCCCGATACCCTGGAACCCCACCAGCGCCTGGCGCAGCAACTGTGCTTCGCCGTCTACTCCACGGCGCATGCCTTCAACCGCGTCTACAAGCCACTGCTCGACCGGATCGGCCTGACCTATCCGCAATACCTCGTCATGCTGGTGCTGTGGGAACGCGATGGCTTGGCGGTGAAGGCGATCGGCGAGCAGCTGTTCCTCGATTCCGGCACGCTGACGCCGCTGCTCAAGCGCCTCGAGGCGGCCGGCCTGGTCGAGCGCCGCCGCAGCCGCGAGGACGAGCGGGTGGTCAACATCCACCTGACCCCCGCGGGACGGTCGCTGCAGGCCGAGGTGGCGGCGGTGGGCGAGGGGATCGGCTGCGCCGCCGAACTGACGCTGGAGACGGCGGGCAGCCTGCGGGATTCACTGCTGAAGGTGCGCGACAGCCTGCACGCCAGCGCCGGGGCGGCCGAGTAAGACCGCCAGAAAGCCTGGGCGCGTCAGCCCTTGCGGCTGGGGTCGGTCGACGGGTCCAGCAGCCGGTGCAGATGCACGACGAAATAGCGTTTCTGCGCGTCGTCCACCGTCGCCGCCGCCTTGGCCCGCCACGCGGCATAGGCCTCGGCGTAGTTCGGGAAAACGCCGACGATGTCGAGCTTCGACAGGTCGGAGAACTCGATCCCGGTGGGGTCCTTGAGGTCGCCGCCGAGGACGAGGTGCAGCAGCTGCTTGGGCTGGTCGGTCATTTCGCTCACTTCGTGCCGAACATGCGGTCCCCGGCATCGCCGAGGCCCGGAAGGATATAGGCGTTGCCGTCGAGGCAGCGGTCCAGCGCCGCGGTGTAGATGCGCACGCCGGGGTGCTTTGCGTGCAGCGTGCGCACGCCTTCCGGCACCGCCACGAGGGCCATGAAGCGGATCAGCTCGTCCGGCACGCCGTGGCGGTTCAGCACGTCGATCGCGTGCACCGCGGAATTGCCGGTGGCCAGCATCGGGTCGACCGCGATGAAGATGCGGCCCTGCGGCTCCGGCAGCTTCACCAGGTATTCGACCGGCATCTTGGTGTCGTGATCGCGATACAGCCCGATATGGCCCTGGCGGGCGGAGGGGATCAGCTCGATCAGCCCCTCGGTCATGCCGAGGCCGGCGCGCAGGATCGCGACCAGCGCCACCTTCTTGCCCATCAGGACGGGGGCGTCCATCGGCTCCAGCGGCGTCTCGATCCGCTCGCTGGTCATCGGCAGGTCGCGGGTGATCTCGTAGCCCATCAGCAGCGAGATCTCGCGCAGCAGGGTGCGGAATCCGTTGGTCGACCGGCCCTTGTCGCGCATGTGCGACAGCTTGTGCTGGATCAGCGGGTGGTCGAGGATGAAGAGGTTGGGGAATTCGGGCAGCGTCTTCATCGGGCCTCGGCGCGGCGGTTGCGGCCCGACCATACAGGGCCGGGCCGACGGTTCCAAGGGGCGCGCCGGACTCGGCGGTTACGCCTGCTCGAGGGTGAAGCCTTCGTCCAGCCAGCCGGCCAGGCCGCCGATCATCACCTTCACCGGCCGGCCCAGCTCGGCCAGCTTGATGGCGGCGCGGTCGGCGCCATTGCAGTGCGGCCCGGCGCAATAGACCACGAACAGCGTGTCCGCAGGCCATTCCGCCATCCGCTCCGCCGTGATCTCGCGATGCGGCAGGTTGATCGCGCCGGCGATGCGGCCGGCGGCATAGGCGTTCGGGCCACGGGCCTCGGCCAGGACGAAGTCGGGGGCGCCGGACGCCAGGGCGGCATGGACGTCGGAGCAGTCGGTCTCGAAGCCCAGTCGGGCGCGGAAATGCGCCAGGGCGACATCGGACGGGGCGGCGGGGATCGCGGCGACGACGCTGGGGGCGGATCTCGGGGCAGGGCTGGTCATGGCGGGTCTCCGGTTGGAATGACCGCAACTGTGCCCAGCCGGCGCCTCGGCTGCCATTGGCGCGAACGACAGGCATCGGGCAGATCTTGCCAATTGTCCGAGGAGAGACCTCTCGACTCCCGAGATCGTCATTGCGAGCGTAGCGAAGCAATCCATCGGGCAGCCCGAACCGGCGCCATGGATTGCTTCGTCGGCTTCCGCCTCCTCGCAATGACGGCGTTGGGGGGCCGGCGCCGGCTCAGGGCCGGAAGAAGCGGTGGCCACCGATGGTGGTACGGTAGGCCTCCGCCGTCGCCCAGGCCGGCGCCCGCACCCGCGCCGGGGCGTAGAAATGGGTGGCGCCGGCGGTCGGGTCGGTGAAGATGCCGGCCATGACATGCAGCGCCACCGACCAGGCGATGCGGAACCGGGGCATGTCGCGGATGGTCAGGTCGCCGGTGGTCCAGGGGAACTGGCCGTGGTCGCCGATCACGGTGCAGATGGTCTTGGGATAGTCCGGGTCGCGCAGCCGGTTCAGCACCACCTGCGCCACCGCCAGCTGGCCCAGCCGCTGCTCGCCCTGGGCTTCGAAATACACGGCATAGGCCAGGCAGCTGGCCTGGTGCAGCACCGTCGGCCGCGCCCGGGCATCGGCCAGCCGCAGCCGCGCCACGATCAGGCGGCGGATCTGGGCGGGGGTGACGGCGCTCTTCTGGGCCGGCTGCGGCACGGCCGCCGTGGCGTCGGCGTCCGGCCGGCTGGGGATCAGGCTGCCGGGGTCGGGGTCCGCCGGCATGATCCAGCCTTCGCCCGGCAGGGTCTGCGCCCGCAGCCCGGGACCGGGCGCCAGGCAGGCCAGCGCCGCCAGCAGCGCCAGGGAACGGGCCCCATGGCGTTTCAGAGGGCGGCGCGTCACGGGGCGGGCGGGAACAGCGGCAGCTCGGCCGCTCCGTCCGGGCCGCTCAGCGTCACCGAGCCCGCGGCGATCCGCTCGACCTGCCAGCCGGCGAGATTGTCGCCCTCGTGCAGCGTCACGGTCTCGCCGGTGTCGTCGCGGCGCAGCAGGGCGGCGCTGCGGTCCCCGGCCAGCATGATGCCCTGCAGCGTCATCGACGGCGGCGGCGGCGCCGGCGTGGCCACCGGGGCTTCGACGGTCGGCTCCGGCTCCGGCAGCGGCTGCGGCGGCCGGCGCGAGGTGCTGAACAGCGGCCGCTCCACCGTCTCGGTCAGGCTGGCCAGGTCAGGTGCCGCCACCAGGGCCGGCGCGGGTGGCGCGGCCCCGCCTTCCGGCGGCAGCGCGGCCTGGGCGTTGCCGGCGCGGACCACGGCGGGCACCGCGGACGGATCCTCCGGCGTCAGCAGGTAGGATCCGGCGATGACCAGCGGGCCGAGCGCCACCAGCAGCCGGGTCAGGGGGTGCCACGCCATCTCAACTGCCCTCCGCCGATCGGCGCATCACGCCATAGAGGTCGACCGACACGGTCAGGTCCGGGTCCTCGGAATCCCCCGCCGCGGTGTCGGCGCGGATGGTGAACGCCGGGATGAACAGCGGCGGCGCGCCCGCCTCGAAAGCATACAGGATGTCGCGCAGCGCGCCGATCCGGGCACTGAAGGTGGCCCGCAGCCCGATCCTGGTATAGCCGGGATCCTCGATCGCCGGCAGCACCAGCGTGCTGTCGACCCGGCCGGCATGGGCCGCGACGATGCCGCCGACCAGCTGCTGCAGCGAGGCCGCGGCGATCGCCGGACTGGCGCCCTGCAGCGCCGGGGTGGCCCCGCCCGCGGCGGCGACCAGCGCGGCCCGCCGCTCCTCCAGCCGGTCGCGCGTCATCGACAGCCGGGCCAGCAGCGCCAGCTCCTGCCGCAGCCCAGCGGCGGTGTCGTCGGCGTCGCGGATGGCGACCGTCCCGGCGGCGAAGCCGACGCCGATGCCCGCCACCAGCAGCAGCAGCAGGCCGATGGCCAGGGCGCGGGCGGCGGCGGGGCTGAGGTCGAAGCTCATCGCCGGCCTCCCGGCCCGGGGGCCACCGACTCGGGCACCAGCGTCGCGCTCACGGCGAAGCGGTCCTGGTTGCGTTCGGGGTCGCGCACGCTCGGCGCGGCGAAGGCGACGGCGTCCAGCTGCGGCAGCGCCGCCAGCAGCGGGATCAGGCCGGCCGCGTCGTCGGAAAAGCCGCCAAGCCTCAGCGTGCCCTGCTCCAGCGACAGGTCGGTCAGGAAGGCGGTGTCCGGCACGGTGTGGCTGATCGATTCGAGCAGGGCCGAGACATAGGGCGTGGTGCGGCGCTGGGCGCCGAGATAGGAATCCGCCTCCTCCAGCCCGCGGATCTCGGCCTGCATGGCGCTGATCGGCGCGGTCGCCGCCCGCGCGGTGGCGACCTGGTCGCGCAGCGCCGACACCGCCGACCAATGCGCCACCACGGTCCAGCCCAGCCACAGCCCGGCGATCGCGGCGGGGGCGGCGAGGCCCAGGCCGCACAGCCAGCCCAGGCGGCGCAGGGCCCGGCGGCGTTCGGCATCGATGTCCCGGCGCAGATCCGGGCCCGGTGGCGCCGCGGCATCCTCGGCGGCCAGGTCGACCACGTCGGGGGTCCAGCCGGTCCCGGCCAGCGCGTGCAATGCTGCGTCGATGCGGTCGCGCGGCACCGCCGAGATCTCGACCGCGAAGGTCGCGCCGTCGCCGACCGGGCCCAGGCGGCGGGCGCCGAAGGCGACGCCGTCGGCGGGCCAGGGGGTCAGCCGGTCGATCTCGAAGCGCAGCACCCGGCCCAGCGCCGCCTCCGCCGCCCGCGGCAGCACGATCTGCCGGCGCAGCCCGTCCCCGGCCGGAAAGCGCAGGATGACGGCGGCGCCGCGCGGCTTCGGCATGGCCCGGTCGAAGGGCGCCTCGCGCAGCATCCGGGCGCCGCGGGCCTCGATCAGCCGCGGGCCGTCGTCCCGCCACAGCAGGATCGCCCGGCGCCGGGGGGCCGGGCGGCGCAGCCAGCGGTCCGGCACCACGGCGGCGAGCTCGCGCCCCCACCAGCGCAGGAATTTGGCCAATCGACTGGTCATGCCGGCGATCATGCCGGGTCCTCCCCCTTGCGCGGGCGGTCGAATCCGGCCTCGCGCCAATCCAGGATACGATAGAAGGCCTGCGAGTCGGCAGCGATCCACACCACCGCCTCGACCCGGCCGCGCCCGCCGCGGCTGGTGACGGCGTCGACGGTGACGGCATAGATCGGCCCGGCGGCGGTGCGCAGCAGGTCGGCGTCATCGGCCGGCAGCATCGCGGCCAGCCGCTCCGGCGTCGGCGGCGGCTTCTCCCGTCGCGCCCGCACCACGGCCTCGGCCTGGGCCTTGGTCACCCCCGGCAGCGCCTGCAGCACCATCGGGTCGGCGGCGAAGGGGTTGATGCCGGCGGCGGGCGACAGCACGGTGACATGCGGCATCAGCGCATCGGCGATGGCGCGGGTGACGCCCGGCACCCGCCGCAGCTCCTCGCGCGACTGGAACGGACGGCCGGCCGCCGGGTCGTCCGGATCGGTCCGGGCCGGCGGTATCGCCTTGGTCGGCGGCGCGGCCCGGGGGCCGTTCTGGCCGGCGGGCGCGGACCGGGCGGCGGTGGGGGCCGCCTCCCCGCCGCGTTGGTGCAGGATGGCGGTGGCCAGGCGCGGCGCGCCTTCCGGCGAACCCATCACGGCGGTGATCAGCCGCTGCAGCGTGTCGGCATCGGCGCGGTTCAGGTCGATGCGGCCGGCCTCGTCGCGGATCCGGACGGTGACGCGGCCGCCGTCGATCTCGGCGGGATAGGCGGTGCCGTCGGCATGCCAGCCGCGCTCGTCATCGGCGGTGCCCAGGCCCAGCACGGCCAGCTCCACCCCGCCGCGCAGCAGGGCGCGCAGGCGGGTCTGCTCGGCGCCGTTGGCGGCGACCCGGGCCTCGGTCCGGCTGCTGACGCTGAAGCCGAGCGTCAGCATCGCCAGCATCACCAGCGTCCACAGCACCACGACCAGCGCGATGCCGCGCTCGCCCTGGCGGGCGCCATCGGCGTGGGGGTCAGCCGGGTTTGCTGGCATCGTGCGACACCGACAGGCTGCAGAAATCGCCGTCGCCCGCGACGGGCGTGGCGGCGGCGGTAGTGTTGGCAGCGGGGTTGGCCGGGCCATTCTGCGCCGGTGGATTGGGCTGCGCCGGCGGCGTGGCGGCGTCCTTCCCCGTCGTATCCGGCTGCTCGGGCGGCTGGGCGCCGGCGGCCGGGGCGGTGCGGGCGCAGGCGGCCTCGAGGTCGACCGGCAGCGGCACCACGATGTCCGGCCACGGCGCCTGCCCGGCCGCGTCGCGGCTGCGCAGCCGGATCAGCAGCGGCGGCGCCTGCCGGTCCGGCCAGGGCGACACCCAGCGCGGCTTGGCCTCGCCGGGCACGGTGCCGAAATAGTCGAAGGCGAAGCGGGTCGGGCCGTGGGCCAGGATCAGGTCGTCCGTGGTCTTGGCCGCGCTGAAATCGTCCAGCCGCGGGTCGAAGCCGGCGCGGGCGTAGCGCAGGGTCGACACCCCCGCCGCCACGTCGACATGGAAGATGGCGATGGCCAGGCCGGGCGCGCCGGGGAAGCCGGGATCGACCACGGCCAGGCCGACGCGATCGGCCTCGCCGCGGAAGGCGACGGCCGGCTTGGGGCCGCCCTGCAGGGTCAGGCGCCCCGCCGCGGCCGCCTCGCGCCGCAGCGTGGCCTGCACCAGGGCGATGGTCTCGCTGGCGTCGGTCGCCCGGGCGCCGCGGTCCCAGCCGGCGGTGACGAAGCGCAGGCCGCCGGTCAGCAGCACCATCACCAGGGCCAGCACGACCATGGCGATGATCGTCTCGATCAACGTGAAGCCGCGCTGGTTCCGGCGGGCGATCATTGCACCGCCACCAGGGTCACGGTGGTCATCTCGAAGCGGGTGCCGGCCGCGCTTTCGACCGCGATGCGCACCTGGGCCAGCACCGCATCGCGGCCGCCGAGCTTGACCTTCTCCCGCGGCGCATCGGCCCAGCGGTCGGCGTCGATCCGCCAGCGATAGCCGTCGGCCTCGCCGGCCAGGCGGTCGCCCAGCTTCAGCGGCGTGCTTGAGGCGCCCAGCTGCGCCGACAGCCCTTCGGCGACGAAAGCGGCGCGCTGCAGCCCGTCGGCGCGGGCCAGCCCGGTCAGCCCGGTCGAGAAGATGCGGAAGATGACGGTCAGGACGAGGCCGAGGATGACCAGCGAGACCACCACCTCGATCAGGGTGAAGCCGCGCTGGGGCGCCGTCCGGTCGCGCAGTCCTCGCCTATGCGCCATCGCCGGCCTCGCCGATGCGGACCCGGCCGGTCAGCCAGTTGACCTCGACCTGGTAGGTTCGCCGCTGGTCGCCCAGGAAGATGGTGCCGCCGGTCGACCGGCCATCGGGCAGGAAGCGGATGCCGGGCCGGCCGTCGGGGTCGGCGGCGATGTCGGCGGCGGTGACGCGGACGGCGATGCCGTCGGCGATGCGGTTGCGCAGCGGCGCGTCGACCGGGCCGAAGGTCCGCCCGGTCGGGTCGATCACCACGCCGCGCGGGTCGGCGTGCAGGATGGCGTCGCTGCGGGCCTGGCGCAGCTCCGACGCCAGCGTCGCCACGGTGCGCTTCAGCGACGCCTGGGCGGCGCCGCGCGACAGCATCGGCGGTACCAGCGCCGCCATGGCGCCGAGGATGACCAGAACCACCAGCAGCTCCAGCAGGGTGAAGCCGCGGCTGTCCCGGTCACGGGCCCTCTCACCAGCTGGTGATGTCGGCGTCATCGCCGCTGCCGCCTTCCCGCTTGTCGGCGCCGAAGGAGTAGAGGTCGAACGCCCCGTGCTGCCCCGGCGCGCGATAGCCATAGGCCACGCCCCAGGGATCCTGCGGCAGATCGGTGGTGCGCAGATAGGGGCCGTTCCAGCCGCGCAGCCCGCCCGGAGAGACGAGCAGGGCTTTCAGCCCCTGGCTGGTGGTCGGATAGCCGCCGACATCGATGGCGTAGAGGTCGAGCGCGGATTTGAAGTTCTCGATCTGCAGCCGCGCCGAATCGGACCGGGCGCCACCGAGATAGGCCAGGACGCGGGGGCCCACCAGCCCGGCCAGGAGGCCGAGGATGACGAGCACGACCAGCAGCTCGATCAGGGTGAAGCCGGCCTGCCGGTCCGGTTCGGCGGCAGCGGGAAGGGCGGGCGTGTCGTGCGGGGTGTTCTGCATGCGGGATCTCAGAAGGCGAGGTCGTTGATGCTGATGACGGCCAGCAGGATCGACATGACGATGCCGCCCACGGCCAGGCCGAGGATGATGATCAGGGCCGGCTCCACCAGCGTGACCAGGCGCTTGATGGCAGCTTCGAGCTTGCGTTCATAGGCGTCGGCGATGTGCGCAGCGGTCATGTCGATCCTGCCGGTCTCTTCGCCGACCCGCAGCATCTGCACCGCGAGCGGCGGGAACACACCGATCTCGGCCAGCGGCTCGGCCAGTCCGCGGCCCTGTCGCACGCCGCTCATGACGGTCTCCATCGCAGTGGCCACCGCGGTGTTCGAAATCACGTCGCGCGACAGGGCGATGGCCGTCGGCAGGTCGACACCGTTGCCGACCAGGGTCGACAGGGTGCGGCAGAACCGGGCCGTCACCAGCAGCCGCAGCAGCGGGCCGAACAGCGGCAGGCGCAGCGCCACCTTGTCCCAGGCCAAGCGTGGCCCGGGGATCGCCAGCAGCCGCCGCACCGCGATCACCGCCGCCACGATGCCCAGGCCGACCACCCAGCCGTAGTTCTGGGCGAAGCGGCCCACGGCGATGACGATGGCGGTCGGCGTCGGCAGCGCGGCGCCGGCATCCTTGAAGATGGTCTCGAACTGCGGCACCACGAAGGCCAGCAGCAGGAACACCGACGACAGCGACACGACCACCAGGATCGCCGGGTACAGCATCGCCGAGACCACCATCTCGCGGGTCTTCTCGCCGCGCTCGCGCAGTTCGGCCAGCCGCTCCAGCACCACGTCCAGCGTGCCGGAGCTTTCGCCGGCGCGGACCATGTTGACGTACAGCTTGGGGAAGGTGGCGCCCTGCTCCTCCAGCGACGTGCTCAGGCTGGCCCCGGCCCGCACCCGCGCCAGGATCCGGGCGGAGAGGGCGGAGATCACGCCGGCGCCTTCGGACAGGGTGACCAGCGCCTGCTCCAGCGGCTGGCCGGCGGCCAGCAGGATCGCCAGCTCGCGGGTCAGGGTGGTGATGTCGCCGGGTTTTGGCGCGCGGCCGCTGCGACGGCCGGTGGCCGGCCCCTTGCCGGCGCGCACCGGCGCCACGTCCAGCGGCAGGATGCCGGTGGCCTGCAGCCGGGTGGCCAGGCTGGCCTCGTCCGCGGCCTCGGCGCGGCCTTCGACCAGGGCGCCGGTGGCGTCGATCGCCTTGTATGCGAAGACCGGCACCGCCCTACCACTCCTCGGTGACGCGGTGGACCTCGTCCAGCGTGGTCAGCCCGGCCAGGCATTTGTGCAGCCCGTCCTCGAACATGGTGACCATGCCGCCGGCGCGCGCCGCCTGGGCCAAAGCGGTGGTCGAGACCTTGTCGCGCAGCAGCTCGCGCACCGCATCGTCCGGCGCGAAATACTCGAAGATGCCGATCCGGCTGGTGTAGCCCAGCCCGTCGCAGGCGCTGCAGCCGACCGATTCGTACAGCTGCGGCGTGGCCGTCGCCAGCGGCCGCACCGCCTGGGCCCGCTCGACCAGCTCGTCCGGGGTCGTCACCGGCCGGCGGCATTCGGGGCACAGCTTGCGCACCAGACGCTGGCCGATCACCCCGCCGATGGTCGAGGTCAGCAGGTAGTTGTCGACGCCCATGTCGAGCAGGCGGTTGACCGCGCCGGCGGCGTTGTTGGTGTGCAGGGTCGACAGCACCAGATGGCCGGTCAGGGCGGCATGCACCGCGATGTTGGCGGTCTCGCCGTCGCGGATTTCGCCGACCATGATCACGTCGGGATCGTGGCGCATGCAGGATCGCAGCACCCGGGCGAAATCCAGGCCGATCTGGGGCCGGACATGGATCTGGTTGACGCCCTTGATCTGGTACTCGATCGGGTCCTCGACGGTCAGGATCTTGCGGCTCGGCTGATTGAGGATCCGCAGCGCGCCGTACAGCGTCGTGGTTTTGCCGCTGCCGGTCGGGCCGGTCACCAGCAGGATGCCGTGCGGCTTGGCCAGCTGGCGCAGCAGCGCCGCCTCGACCTCCGGCGCGAAGCCGATCGCGGTCAGCGCGATGTCCATGCCGGCGGTGTCGAGCAGGCGGATGACGACGTTCTCGCCATGCAGGGTCGGGATGGTGGCGACGCGCATGTCCATGCTGCGGCCGCCGACGCCGAAGCGGGCCCGCCCGTCCTGCGGCAACCGGCGCTCGGCGATATCCAGCCGCGACAGGATCTTGATCCGGCTGACCAGGGCCGGGGCCAGCCGCACCGGCGGGCCCTTCATCTCGCGCAGGATGCCGTGGATGCGGTACCGGACCTTGACCTCGTCGCGGTAGCATTCGACGTGGATGTCGGAGGCGTGGAGCCGGATCGCGTCGCTGAAGATCTGGTTGACCAGGCGGATCACCGGCGCCTCCTGCGCCAGGTCGCGCAGGTGCTCGACATCCGGGTCGCGCGCTGACTCCTCGGGATCGCTGCCGATGTCGTCGACGATGCGCTCGACAGCGGTGCGACCGCTCTCGAAATAGCGGGCGAAGGCGTCGTCCAGGTCCTCGGTCGCCGCGACGCAGGGGCGGACCGGCCGGCGGGTCGCCAGCTCGACCGCTTGGCGGGCGTAGAGGTCGCCGGGATCGGCCATGGCCAGGACGACGCCGTCCTCGGCCTCGGCCAGCGGCAGCACCCGGGTCTCGCGCAGGAAGCGGGCCGACAGCTTGCCGTCGAACAGCAGTGCGGCCGGGAACGCGTCCGGCCCGACCAGCGGGACGTCATGCTGCAGCGACAGGGCCAGCGCCTGGTCGCGGCCCGACACCAGGCCCAGCTTCGACAGCAGGGCAGGGACGGCGTCGCCGGAACTTTCCTGCAGGCGCGACACCCGCGTCCGATCCTCGGGGCCGAGCTTGCCGAGTTCGACGAGAATGTCCAACAGGGGTTTCACGACGCCCTTTCCGGTCCGTATGGCGGCAGGCTTGGCCGCGATCCCGCATCATCGGCGCGTCGGCGACCGCGCGCAATCTCGGCCGCCCGACTGTAACGGTCAACCGAAATGTTTGTGTCTTATCATGGGGTTACTTTGCCGATTTCAATAAAACTTAACATTAATGCAACAAGGCTGTCTTGATTCCGGGCCCACCGCTCTTGGCTCTTGTGGAGCCAGGGCCGGACGGGCTATGGCTCGACGTCGCCGCGGGGATAGCATCAGTGATTTGTCGGGCGTTTTCCTTCAGGATCCTTGGGATTCCCTTGCTGCTCGCGCTGGTGTCTTGCGCGCAGCCGCAGGGCCAGGACCGGCAGCCCTCGATGTTCGACGACCTGTCCAACCGCTCCCTGGCGGCGCCGGGGGACAATCGGTCGCGCTCGAACGTGGTGGCCTCGGCGGGACGCACCGCGCCGGTGCGCCAGGCCCAAGTCTTCCCCGGCATCGACACCGCCCCCGGCGGCCAGCCGGACATCGGCGCGCCGATCCAGGCGCAGCCCGGCGGCTACCAGATCAACTTCAACAACGCCGACCTGGCGCAGGTGGTCCAGGGCGTGCTGGGTGACCTGCTCCACCAGCCCTACACGCTGGACCCGCGGGTCACCGGCACGGTGACGCTGTCGACCCAGGGGCCGATCAGCCCCAACGACCTCTTGGCCATGCTCGAGACCGTGCTGCGCGCCAGCGGCGCCGCGCTGGTGCAGGACGGCCGCGCCGGCTACCGCATCCTGCCGCTCGGCGAGGCGGTCGCCGGCCGCACCGTGCTGCAGCTCGGCACCGATCCGAAGCCGCTGCCGGCCGGCTACGGCATCACCATCATCCCGCTGCGCAACGTCTCGGCCGAAACCATCGGCCCGCTGATCGCGCCGGCGACCAACCCGGAGCTGGTGCGCGTCGACCCGACCCGCAACCTGGTGTTGATCTCCGGCACCAGCGCCGACCGTGCGGCGCTGGGCGCCACCGTCGAATCCTTCGACGTCGACTGGCTGCGCGGCATGTCGTCGGGGATCTTCCCGCTGCACCAGGCGACGCCCGAGGCGGTGATCCGCGAGCTGAGCTCGGTGTTCGGCGGCGCGCCGGACCGCGGCCCGCTGAAGGGCCTGATCAACTTCATGCCGGTCGAGCGGCTCAACGCCGTGCTGGTGGTGACGTCGCGGGTCGACAAGCTCAACGAGGCCGGCCGCTGGATCAAGCGGCTGGACCAGGGCGATTCCGACGAAGAGCGGGTCTATGTCTACATGGTGCAGAACGGCACCGCGGCGAACATGGCGCGGGTGCTGGGCCAGGCCTTCGGCAAGGTCGACCAGAACGGCAGCTCGCCCTTCGACGACGAACAGGGCTCGACCACGGCCCCCGGGCTCGGCCTGACCGACAGCACCAGCGGCGGCGCCGGCCAGCAATCCTCGCCCGGCGGCAGCACCGCCAGCCAGCCGGGCAGCACAGCCCAGGCCGGGGCCGGGCAGCCAGGCGGGTCGCAGTCGCAATTCGCCCCGATCGACTTCAACGCCCAGTCGAAGGAAGGCGACGCCTCGATCCTCGGCCTGGCGGGCACCTCCGCCGGCAAGGCGGCGGTGTTCAAGCTGGACAAGCTGGGCGAGGTCCGGGTGGTGCCGGACAAGGACAAGAACGCGCTGCTGATCCGGGCCCGGCCAGCGGCGTTCCGCATGATCGAGACGGCGCTGCGCGCGATCGACGCCAGCCCGCTGCAGGTGGTGATCGAGGCGACGATCGCCGAGGTGACGCTGAACGACAAGCTGCAATACGGCGTCCAGTACTACCTCGAATCCGGCAACTTCTCCGGCGGCTTCACCACCGGCACGCCCGCGGCCGGATCGGTGAACGCGCCCCAGCCGACCGCCGGGGGTGGCCTCAACCTGGTCGTCGCCGGCGCCAATTCGCGGGTGATCATCAACGCGCTGTCGTCGATCACCGATGTGCGGGTGATCTCGGCCCCGACCCTGTCGGTGCTGAACAACCAGACCGCCCGGCTGCAGGTCGGCGACCAGGTGCCGGTGCGGACACAGCAGAGCCAGTCGACCGACACCGGCAACTCGCCGGTCATCAGCAACATCGAATACAAGGACACCGGCGTGATCCTGAAGGTCACGCCGCGGATCAACTCCAACGGCGACGTCAGCATGGATGTGCAGCAGGAGGTCTCGAACATCGTTCCCGACGCCTCCTCCTCGGCCGACGACGCGCTGGCGCCGACGATCTCGACCCGCCGCATCGGCTCGATCGTCTCGGTCGCCAACGGCCAGACCGTGGCGCTGGGCGGGCTGATCCAGGAGAACCAGACCAACGGGCGCAGCGGCGTGCCGGTGCTGCAGGACATCCCGCTGCTGGGCAACCTGTTCTCCTCCACCAACGACAGCCGGGTCCGGACCGAGCTGATGGTGTTCATCACCCCGCGGGTGATCCGCAACGCCGCCGACGCCGCGGCCATCACCCAGGAGCTGCGGTCGCGGATGGAGGCGCTGCGGCCCCGCACCGGCTCCCCCACCCGGCCGCCCAAGCCGCTCTGACCCGCCGGGCGCCGTGACCCCGGTCGCGATCGCGCTGCTCGCCGCCTCGCCGATCATCGGCAGCTTCCTTGCTGCGGCGGCGCAGCGTCTGCCGGACGACGCCCGGGGCCTGCTGCTCGGCCGCTCGCGCTGCGACCATTGCCGGCAGCCGCTGACGGCACGGGATTTGATTCCCATCGCCAGCTGGCTGGCGCTCCGCGGCCGCTGCCGCCATTGCGGCGCGGCGATCGACCGGATGCATCCCGTGATCGAGCTGGCGGCGGTCGGCGTCGCCGTCCTGGCGTTGGTGGCCGGCAGCCCCGCGGCGATGCCCGCGACCTGCCTGCTGGGCTGGTGGCTGCTGCTGCTCGGCGCCATCGACCGGCGCACCGGTCTTCTGCCCGACATGCTGACCCTGCCGCTGATCGCCGCCGGGCTGCTGGAAGGGCTGGTGACGATGGATGGCGCGCCGCCCATCGACCGGATCGCCGGCGCCGCGGTTGGCTATGCGGTGTTCGCCGGCCTCGCCTTCGCCTATCGCCGCCTGCGCGGCCGCGACGGGCTGGGGCTGGGTGACGCCAAGCTGCTGGCGGCGGGCGGCGCCTGGCTCGGCTGGCAGGCCCTGCCCGGCGTGATCCTGATCGGCGCCGGCGGCGCGCTGGCGGCGGCGCTGATCCTTCAGCGCGGGGGGCTGACCCGGCACACCGCCATCGCCTTCGGGCCGTGGCTGGCCCTCGGCATCTGGGCGATGCGCCTGCTCGGCCCCTGAGGCTGCGGTCCGGCTACGGCCGGATCTCGACCTCGTCCTCCAGCCGCGCCATCTCGAAATCCGAGATCAGCACCTCGATCCGGGCGGTCCAGCGGCCCGGCACCGGGATGGTCAGCCCGTCGACGCGCCAGCTGCCGTCCCCGGCCTTGGCCGCCGGCCGGCGGATCGGCTCGATCCCGGCGGCGGGGTTGGACAGCACCAGCGTCACCTCCTGCGCGTCCAGCGCGCCGAAATCCCCGGTCATCACCACGATCGACGCCGTCACCGGGCCGGCGCGGCCGGGGCTGATGGTCAGGTCAGCCATGGCGGGGGCGGTGTGGATGTGGATCGATGCCGGCCGGGCCGCGGCCTCGGCCAAAGCGCGCGGCGGCGGGGTGAAGCGCCAGGTGGCGGCGACGGCGAAGATCGCCAGCACCAGCAGCGTCTCGACCGCGATCGACCGGGCCAGGTACCGCGCCGCCGGTCCGTCGCCGGCCTCGGCCCGGCTGGTCAGCCGCCAGCGGTTCAGCGCGGCCAAGCCGAACAGCAGCAGCACCAGCGCCAGCTTGACCAGCAGGACCCGGCCATAGGCGGTGGTCCACAGCGCCGAGAAATGGTCCAGCTGGACCACGGCCAGGGTCAGGCCTGCAGCCACCAGCGGCGTGACGATGAAGGGGATCAGGGCGGCGAAGCGGCGCAGCGCCGCCACCGCCCCGGGTCCGCCGGCGCGCAGATGCAGGCCCAGCGGCAGCAGCGCCCCGGCCCAGGCCGTGATGCAGACCGCGTGCACGAACACGGCCGGCCGGGTCAGCGTCTGCGGCGCGGCGGCGCTGGCATGGCCGCTGGCCGCCAGCGCCAGGCCGGTCGCGGCCAGGGCCAGCAGCGCCGGCACGGCCGCCATCGGTCCGCGCCGCAGCGCCAGGGCCAGCAGGCCGAGCGCCAGCGCCAAGGCCGCGACCAGCGCGGTGGTGCCGTAGCTGGTGCCCCAGCCGGTGGCCCAGGCGATGCGCTGGCCCAGGCCGGACAGCGGCACGTCCAGCGCATCCAGCCCCTGCAGCCCGACCGACAGCGGCGCGGCCGCCAGCCCCAGCAGCATCAGGACGACGGCGGTCCGCGTGGTAGCACGGGGCAGTGGCGCCACCGCGGCGCGGAACACCGCCGCGCCGACGCCGAGGAACAGCGCGGCGTAAAGCGCGACCTTGGCCAGCCAGATCGCCGCGCGGACCGGCCTGTCGACCGCTTCCGCCGTCCCCGGCACCGGCCCGGCACTGGGCGCGCCGACCGAGAACACGACGGACCCGCCGACCGGATGGCCGTCCTCGGAGATCACGCGCCAGCTCAGCATATGGGTGCCGGGGCCGATGCCGGGCGGCGCCTCGATCACCAGCGTGGCGTCCTCGAGCCGGTAGTGGTCCAGCACCGTGGCGGTGCCGTCGGGCCCGATCAGCCGCAGCACCAGCGGCGACACCGGCTCGTTGAAGGTCAGCGAGAAGCCGGCCGGCGCCGCCGCGACCACCGCATTGTCCGCCGGCTCGGCCTGGATCAGCGAGGCATGGGCCAGGGCGGCATGGGGGGCGATCAGCCCGGCCAGGATGGCGATCAGGAGAACGAACCAGAGCGCAGCGAATCTTCTCTTGTCCCCTCTCCCCTTGCGGGAGGGGGCCAGGGAGAGGGGGTTCGAGCCGAAAGAACGACCTCTGAATGCGAAGGAGTGGGCGGATTCGTCAGGTCTCACGACCAGGTTCCGGCGCCTTACGATCGGCAACCCCCACCCCCTGGCCCCCTCCCGCGAGGGGAGGGGGGACTCCTTTTGCGAAGCGCCGAGGAGGCAGGTCGAGGACGTTCTCACGGCCTCGGCAGCAGCCGGATGCCGGGGGCCGGGGTCTCGTAGTCGTCGGGGTCCTTGCCCTCGGCCGGGATCTCGATCCAGCGGTCGGTCCCCTTTTCGCATTCCTGCACCACCGGGAAGTACAGCTTGGTGTCCGGCTTCAGGTCGGCGGTCAGATAGCCGCGGAACACGAACTCGTCATAGAACTCGTCCGGCAGGTTGCCGCCGCTCCACACCACCTCCTTCACACCCTCGTTGGTCGGGGTGCCGTAGTAGTCGTAGGAGGCGGCGTATTTGCCCTTCACCGTGGCCAGGGTCCAGCCGGGCTTCGGCATCGGCTTGACCGCGATCACCCCCTCCGGGATCTGGACGCGGATCTTGATGGTGGCCGACCCGTCGCAGCCATGCGGCACGCGCAGCACCGCCTTATAGGCGCCGCCCACGGCCGCCTGCTGCGTCTCCAGCGTGATGTGGGCGAAGGCCGGGGCGGCGGCCAGGGCGGCGGCGGCCAAGGCGGGCAGGAAGGATTTCGGCATGGTCGATTCTCCAGGATGGGACCGGCCGCGGCCGGTCGGATGGCGTTCAAAAATGGGAAAAGGGTTCAGGCGCCGGCGATCAGCCGGCGCAGCGCCGCGACCCGTTCGGGGCCGGGGGTGCCGTAGGCGATGGTGTCGGCGAAGCGGCCCTGGCGATCCATCAGGTAGATCATCGCCGAATGGTCCATGGTGTAGTCGCCGTCGCTGGTCGGGACCTTCCGCCAGTAGACGCGGTACGCCTTGGCCACGGCGGTGATCTCGGCCTCGCTGCCGGTCAGCCCGGTGATACGGGGGTCGAAGGACTGCAGGTACTGCTGCAGCATCTCCGGCCGGTCGCGCTCCGGGTCGACGGTGACGAACAGCACCTTCACCTGGTCGGCCTCGGGGCCCAGCGCCGCCAGCGCCTGCGACATCTCCCACAGCGTGGTCGGGCAGATCTCGGGGCAGTGGGTGAAGCCGAAGAAGATGGCGAAGGGCCGGCCCTTCAGGTCGGCGTCGCTGACCATGGCGCCGTTCTGGTCGGTCAGCCGGAACGCGCCGCCCGGCAGCGCCCCGGACACCACGGTCCGGGTGGCCGACGGGTCCTTCGAATAGACCAGCAGGAAGCCGGCGGCCCCCACCAGGATGGCGATGGCCGCGAGCAGCAGCGGGACCAGGATGCGGGCGCGCATCTCAATTCCCCATCCCGGGCATGGTCGCGGCGCTGTGGTCCGGCGCGGTGGCGCCGATCGCCTCGACCGCGAAGCGGACATCGACGGTGCCGGCCTTCTCGAAGGTCAGCCTGCCGGCGAAGTCCTCGCCCGCCTTCAGCGGCCGCTTCAGCTCGAGGAACATCAGATGGTAGCCGTCGGGGGCCAGCGCGGCCCGGCCGTTGGCCGGCACCGGCAGCCCGTCCGGCATCAGCCGCATGGTCATGACGCCGTCGGTCATGGCCATCTGGTGAATCTCGACATGGCCGGCGATCTCGGCCGTCGCCGAGACCAGCCGGTCGGGCTCGGACCCGGTGTTCTCGATCGCGGCATAGCCGCCGGCGACCTTGGCCCCGGCCGGGGTGGCCCGGCTCCAGGGATGGGTGATGTGGATGGCGCCGGCCTTGAACTCCTGGGCCAGCGCCGGCCCGGCGGCCAGCAGCGCCAGGGCCAGGGCGGCTTTCGCAAACAGGGACATGATGGGGTGCTCCAGGCAGGACCGCCCCCCGATTCACCCCATTTTTAGGGTGGATGGCGGGGGCGCGGTCGTGAACCGTTGCGGACCCGAAGGTCCGGGCGGGGTCAGGCCTGGAAGGGCGGGGCTCGGGGGTTGGCCGGCGACCGCGGCACGGCGACGACGGCCGGCGCGGTGCGGAGGGGCGTGGCCTCGGGTTCGCCGGCCAGCTGCGGCACCAGCAGCACCGCGACGAAGACCGGGGCCATGTGGCCGCCGAACATGCTGCAGCCGATGGTGCAGCAATCGGGCAGGTGGCCGTGGCCGGCGGGCTGGTCCGGGCGGTCGGGGGTGGACGGGCCGCCATCGGCGCGGCACAGGCCGGACAGGGGGTCGAAGGCGACGGGGGCGGCGCTGGCGCCAATGGCGAAGCCGCCGATCAGGGCCTGGAAGAACAGCAGATAGGCCGCGCACAGCGCGACCCATGATGTCCGTCCTTGCCTGCGCCTCATCCGCACGTCGCTGCGTTCCCCCTTCAGCCCGGCCGGGATATCACGGCCGCGGCCGGGCGCAAACCCGGCCGCTGTGCGACAGATCAGCTCTTGTAGCTGCGCGCCAGCGCGTCGGCGTTGCGGGCGAGCAGGCCGAGGTCGGAGCCGACCGCGACGAAGCGGTAACCCCATTCGATGTAGCGCCGGGCCTCGGCCTCGATCGAGGTCAGGATGCCGGCCGGCTTGCCGATCGCGGTCAGCCGCCGCACCGCGTCCTGGATCGCGGCCTGCACCTCCGGATGGGCCGGGTTGCCGATATGGCCCATCGAGGCCGACAGGTCGGACGGGCCGATGAACACGCCGTCGACGCCGTCGACCCCGGCGATGTCCTCGATCCGCGCCAGCGCCTCGCCGGTCTCGACCTGCAGCAGCACGCAGATCTCGGCATCCGCCTTCTTCAGGTAGTCGGCGACCCGGCCGTAATGGCTGCCGCGGCCGCTGGTGGTGATGCCGCGGATGCCGGCTGGCGGGTAGCGGCAGGCGGCCACGGCGCGGCGCGCCTCCTCGGCATTCTGCACGAAGGGGATCAGCAGCGCCTGGGCGCCGATGTCGAGGATGCGCTTGATCAGCACCGGGTCGTTCCAGGCCGGCCGCACGATGCCCGTCGCGGTGCCGCGCGCCGCCGCCTGCAGCTGCGCCAGCAGGTCCGGCAGCTCGTTCGGCGAATGCTCGGTGTCGAACAGGATCCAGTCGAAGCCGCTGTCGCCGATGATCTCGGCGACGATGTTGCTGCACAGGCTGCTCCACAGCCCGATCTGGGTGTGCCCGGCGGCCAGCGCCGCCTTGAACCGGTTCCGGTCGAGTTCCATCGGTGTTTCGTTCCTCTGTCAGCGTGTCCGCCGCACCCGGCAGCCACGGATGGTGGCCGGGCTGCCCTCGAACTCCACCCGGCCCTGCGCCGCCAGCTGGCGCAGCCGCCAGAAGCAGAAGGCGTCGGTGGCGAAGAAGCCGGCGATCGTGCCCATCGGCTGGCCGATCACGCGGGCAGCGGGCATCCAATCGGTCCCGACCGCGGCCAGGATCTCGGCGTCATGCGCGTCGATCGGATGGGTGGTGATGATGCCGCCCCGGTGGTGCCGCAGCCCGCCGCCATCGGCGCGCAGTCGTTCCCACTCGGCGGCCAACCGGGCCCGGCGATCGGGATCGACCGGCCGGGCCGTGGCCGCGGCGCGCGGGACATCCTCGGGCTCCAGCATGCCCACGGCCGTCATGTCGCGGCGCAAGGCTCCGGGCAGCAGGTCCGGGCCGACCGCCACCTCCTCGAGCGGCGCGGTGGCGTCGCGCAGCGCCCAGATCGCCCGGCGCAGCTTCAACTGCTCGGCGGCGCCGCTGCCATGCCACAGGACGAACGTTTCCGCCGCGTCCGGCAGCGCCCGCAGCACCGCCGCCTCCTCCGCCAACTGGTCGACCAGCCGGCCGCCGGTCTCGATCGCCGCGCGATCCTCATCCGGGAACACCGCATGCCAGAAGGCGGCGCGGGCGTCGGGCCGGTCGCTGTCGACATCGCCGAGCGGCCCGACCGCCAGGTCGTCGCGCAGGACCAGCACCGCCGCTTCGGGCAGGTTCAGCCCGGCGCGGATCACTTCGGCGGCGCTGTCGCCGCAGCAGACATGCAGGACGGGAACGGGCATCGCGATTCTCCGGACCGGACCGGGACTATAGCAACCCGCCCGCGGTCGAACAGGACGTTCGCCTAATTCGCCGCATGCTCTCTGCGGCCGGCAGCTACGGGGTCACGGTCTCGGCCTTGGCTTCGTCCGGCGCTGCCGTGGCTGGGTTGCGCAGCAGGGCGGCGCCCAGCACCGCGGCCAGCGCCGCGAAGCAGGCCCCGACCAGGAAGGCGGCCTGGTAGCCGCCGAGCAGCGCCACCAGCCGGTCGGCGCCCGCCGCCAGCAGCCCGCCAGTGCGCGCCGCGGCCAGGCTGGCCAGCACGGCCAGGCCCAGCGCCCCGCCCATCATGAAGGCGGTGTTGACCACGCCCGAGGCCAGGCCGGAGTCGGTCGGCCCCACCTCGCTCATCGCCGCCAGCAGCAGCGGGTTCAGCGCCATGCCGGCGCCAAGACCCAGCAGCAGCATGCCGGGCAGGACATGCAGGGTGAAGCTGCCGTCGACCGGGGCCCAGGCGAACAGCGCCAGCCCGGCCGCGGCCAGCAGCAGCCCCCCGCCCAGCGGCGCCCGGATGCCGAAGCGCATCACCAGCCTGGCGGACAGGCCGAGCGAGAAGGCGGCCATGATCAGATTGGACGGCAGGAAGGCCAGGCCGACCGCCATCGGGTCGTAGCCCAGCACCTGCTGCAGGTACAGCGCCGACAGGAAGAACCAGGCGAACATGGCGGCGGCCCACAGGACGCCGACGATGTTGGCGACGGCCAGGCTGCGCAGCCGGAACAGGCCCAGCGGCATCAGCGGCGCGCTGACCCGCGACTCGATCACCAGGAACACCGCCAGCAGCGCCACCGCGCCGCCCAGCAGGCCGAGGGTGCGGCCGGAGGTCCAGCCGGCCTCGTTGCCGCCGACGATGGCGTAGACCGCCAGCATCAGCGCGGCGGTCACGGTGACCGCGCCGGCGATGTCGAGTCGGCTGGACGGGGCCTCGCCGCGGCCGGCGGGCAGCAGCATCAGCGACAGGGCGAAGACCGCGATGCCGATCGGCAGGTTGACCAGGAAGATCCAGTGCCAGCTGAAGGCGCCGGTCAAGAGGCCGCCGAGCAGCACGCCGATGCTGCCGCCGCCGGCGCAGACGAAGCCGTAGACGCCCATCGCCTTGGCCCGGTCGGCCGGTTCGGTGAACAGGTCCATGATCAGCGACAGCGCCACGGCGGAGACCACGGCGCCGCCCAGCCCCTGCACCGCGCGGGCCGCGACCAAGAAGGTCTGGCTGCCGGCCAGGCCGCAGGCCAGCGACGCCAGGGTGAACGCCGCCAGGCCGATCAGGAACAGCCGGCGGTGGCCGAACAGGTCGCCCAGCCGGCCGCCGAGCAGCAGGAAGCCGCCGAAGGTCAGGAGATAGGCGTTCACCACCCAGGCCAGGCTGGCTTCGGTGAAGCCGAGATCGGCCTTGATCGAGGGCAGGGCGACGTTCACCACGGTCGAATCCAGCACGATCATCAGCACGCCGAGGCACAGGATGGTCAGCGCCAGCCAGCGCCCGCTGCCCGGCGCCGGGGGCACGGAGGTCCGGTCGGTGGTACGGCTGTCCGTCATGATGGCGTTTCCCCTTCGCTTGCGCCGGTCCCGGCCCGGCGCCCGTGACGCGATGGCCCGGCTCTCCGCCCGATCTGTCGATCGGGGGCGGCGCGGTTTTTGTTAACTGTGTGGTTCAGTATCATGTCACGATGGACCACCGCAAGAATCGCAGGGGGACTTTAATCCGGCCCTCGACCCTCGGCCCCGTGGAAGCGGCTTTTGACCTGCGGCCTCGCCGCGCGGTAGAAGCAGCGCCTTCTGTTCCTTCCTCACAACCCTTCCGGTCAGCCGATGATCTCCATCAGCCAGCGCATCGCCGACGAGCTTGCGGTTCGCGAAAACCAGGTCGCGGCCACGATCGAACTGCTCGACGGCGGCGCCACGGTCCCCTTCGTCGCCCGCTACCGCAAGGAAGCGACCGGCGGGCTGGACGACATCCAGCTGCGCGCGCTGGATGAGCGGCTGCGCTATCTGCGCGAGCTGGAGGAACGGCGGAAGACGATCCTCGACAGCATCGCCGAGCAGGGCAAGCTGGACGACGGTCTGCGCGCGCAGATCGAGGCGGCCGAGACCAAGGCGCGGCTCGAGGACATCTACCTGCCCTACAAGCCGAAGCGGCGGACCAAGGCGCAGATCGCCCGCGAATCGGGGCTGGAGCCGCTGGCCGACGGGCTGCTGGGCCGTCCCGAGAACGACCCGCAGGTGGCGGCCGAGCCCTTCGTCGACGCCGAGAAGGGCGTGGCCGATGTGGCGGCGGCGCTGGACGGCGCCCGCTCGATCCTGGTCGAGCGCTTCGCCGAGGACGCCGATTTGATCGGCAGCCTGCGCGAGGAGCTGTGGTCGCGCGGCCGCCTGCTGTCCAAGGTCCGCGAGGGCAAGGAGACCACGGGTGCCAAGTTCTCCGACTATTTCGACTATGCCGAGGTCCTGACCAAGCTGCCCTCGCACCGCATCCTCGCCTTGTTCCGGGGCGAGAAGGAGGAGGTGCTGTCGCTGACGCTGGAGCCGGAGCAGGCGCCCGAAGACTCCGCGCTCAAGGACAAGGCCCCCGGCCTCTACGAG
The DNA here is from genome assembly GCF_031453975.1 of Inquilinus ginsengisoli. Lineage (NCBI taxonomy): Bacteria > Pseudomonadati > Pseudomonadota > Alphaproteobacteria > Rhodospirillales > Rhodospirillaceae > Inquilinus > Inquilinus ginsengisoli. The sequence continues at coordinate 406,718 of NZ_JAVDPW010000008.1, read as the reverse complement.
CAGCGCATCGCCCATCGCTTCGGCGTGGTCGCCCAGGGCCGCCCGGGCGACCAGTGGCTGGCCGAGACCGTGCGCTGGGCCTGGCGCACCAAGATCCTGGTCCATCTCGACGTCGACCTGCGGCTGCGGCTGTGGCAGGCGGCGGAGGAGGAGGCAGTGAAGGTCTTCGCCGGCAATTTGCGCGACCTGCTGCTGGCCGCCCCGGCCGGCACCCGCGCCACCATGGGCCTGGACCCGGGCTTCCGCACCGGGGTGAAGGTCGCCGTGGTCGACGCCACCGGCAAGGTGCTGGCCACCACCGCGATCTTCCCGCATGAGCCGCAGAAGCGCTGGGACGACTCGATCGCCACCCTGGCCGAGCTGGCCAAGACGCATGCCGTCGACCTGATCGCCATCGGCAACGGCACCGCGTCCCGCGAGACCGACCGGCTGGCCGCCGAGCTGATGAAGCTGCACCCGGACCTGAAGCTGACCAAGGCGATGGTGTCCGAGGCCGGGGCCTCGGTCTATTCCGCCTCGGCCTTCGCGTCGCAGGAGCTGCCGGACATGGACGTGTCGCTGCGCGGCGCGGTCTCGATCGCCCGCCGGCTGCAGGACCCGCTGGCCGAGCTGGTGAAGATCGACCCGAAGTCGATCGGCGTCGGCCAGTACCAGCACGACCTCGCCGAATCCAAGCTGTCGCGCTCGCTCGACGCCGTGGTCGAGGATTGCGTCAACGCGGTCGGGGTCGACCTCAACACCGCCTCCGCGCCTCTCCTGGCCCGGGTCTCGGGCGTCGGCGAAGGCCTGGCGCAGAACATCGTGCAGCATCGCGACGCCAACGGGCCGTTCCGGCTGCGCGCGGCGCTGAAGGATGTGCCGCGCCTCGGGCCCAAGGCGTTCGAGCAATGCGCCGGCTTCCTGCGCATCCCCGGCGGTGACGACCCGCTCGACGCGTCCGGCGTGCATCCGGAGGCCTATCCGGTGGTGCGCCGGATCATCGAGGCGACGGGTGGGGAGATAAAGGCGCTGATCGGCGATGCGGCCACCCTGCGCGGCCTGTCGCCGGAGGCCTTCACCGACGACAGCTTCGGCGTGCCGACGGTGACCGACATCCTGCGCGAGCTGGAGAAGCCGGGCCGCGACCCGCGCCCGGGCTTCAAGACCGCCACCTTCAAGGACGGCGTCGAGAAGCTGTCCGACCTGCAGCCGGGCATGGTGCTGGAAGGCGTGGTGACCAACGTCGCGGCCTTCGGCGCCTTCGTCGACATCGGTGTGCACCAGGACGGGCTGGTCCACATCTCGGCGATGTCCAAGACCTTCGTGAAGGACCCGCGCACCATCGCCAAGCCGGGCGACGTGGTGAAGGTCAAGGTGCTGGAGGTCGACCCCCAGCGGAAGCGCATCGGCCTGACCATGCGGCTGGACGATGACGGCGCCGCCCGCCCGCCGCGCCGCGAGGGCGGTGGCACCCCCGGCGGCCGCGACCGTTCAGGCCCGCCGCGGCAGCACCAGGGCCGCCAGGGCCAGCCGAGGCAAGGCCAGCCGGGCCAGGGGCAGCCCGGGCAGGGGCAGCCGCGCCAGGCCCAGGCCGGACAAGGCCAGCCGCGGCAGGACCGGCCACGGCAGGAGTCCGGGCCGCAGCGCGAGGGCCAGTCCAGGCCGCAGCAGCAGCCCTACCAGCAGAAGCCCCGCGCCCCGGCGCCGGAGCCCGATGGCGCCATGGCCGAGGCCCTGCGTCGCGCCGGCCTGGCCGGCAGTGGCACCAGCAAGCGGCGGTAGCGATCAGGGCGGGGAGTCGCTTCCGTCTTCCCTTAATCGTCATTGCGAGCGCAGCGAAGCAATCCATGCCAGGCGGCTCCATGGATTGCTTCGTCGGCTGCGCCTCCTCGCAATGACGATTGAGACCTTGCCGCTGGGAGAGTCGTCGCGCGTGTCGGAGCCGCTGCACATCCCCCGCCCTTGACGCTTCAGCCCCCGATCGCGTCCCATCTCCCGGCCATGCCCTCGCCGTCCAACCGCCCCACCTCGCCGCCGAACCGCACCGTCGCCGTCCTGGCCTATGACGGGCTGTGCACCTTCGAGTTCGGCGTCGCGGTCGAGGTGTTCGGCCTGCCGCGGCCGGAATTCGCCGAGTGGTACCGCTTCACCGTCTGCGCCGTCGAAACCGGGCCGCTGCGCGCCATCGGCGGGGTTCAGGTCACGGCGGCCGCCGGGCTGGAGGCGCTTGAGGAGGCCGGCACCATCGTCGTCCCCGGCTGGCGCGACATCCGCGAGATCCCGCCCGAACCGCTGCTGGCCGCCCTGCGCCGGGCCCGCGACCGCGGTGCCCGGCTGGTCTCGATCTGCTCCGGCGTGTTCGTGCTGGCCGCGGCCGGGGCGCTGGCCGGCCGGCGGGTGACCACCCATTGGCGCTACGCCGAGGCGCTGGCCGCGCGCTATCCCGACATCTCCGTGGTGCCCGACGTGCTGTATGTCGACGAGGGCCAGGTGCTGACCTCGGCCGGCAGCGCCGCCGGGCTCGACCTCTGCCTGCACATCGTGCGGCGCGACTGGGGGGCGCGGATCGCCAACCAGGTGGCGCGGCGCCTGGTGGTGCCGCCGCACCGGGAGGGCGGCCAGGCCCAGTTCGTCGACCGGCCGGTGCAGGTCGAGGACCGGCCGCGCCTGGCCGCGCTGTTCGACTGGATCAGGCGCAACCTGGCCGGGGACCTGCCGCTGGATCGCCTCGCCGACCAGGCCGGGATGAGCCTGCGCACCTTCCTGCGCCGCTTCCGCGACGCCACCGGCATGACCCCGGCGGAATGGCTGGTCGGCGAACGCCTGGCGCTGGCCCGCGACCTGCTGGAGACCACGGAACTGCCGGTCGAACGCATCGCCACCGAATGCGGCTTCGGCTCGGCCGACACGCTGCGCCACCATTTCCGCCGCCGCCTCGCCACCAGTCCCGCGCGGTACCGCGCGGGCTTCAGCCTCGGTTGAGCCGGGGCAACGCCATGTTCCGTCTGTTCGTCGCCATCGCCATCCCCGAAGTCCTGCGCCAGCGCCTGGCCCTGCTCCAGGGCGGCGTGCCCGGGGCGCGCTGGACCAACCTTGCGGATTTCCACCTGACCCTGCGCTTCATCGGCGAAGTCGACGCGCTGGAGGCGGAGGAGATCGACGAGGCGCTGCGTGCCGTCGCCGCGCCGGGGTTCACCCTGGCGCCGGACGGCGTCGGCCATTTCGGGACGAAGCGCGCGGCCACCATCCTGTGGGCCGGGGTGGCGGCGGAGCCGGCTTTGCGCTTCCTGCACGCCAAGATCGACCGCGCTTTGGTCGCCGCCGGCCAGCCGCCGGACGACCGCAGCTACGCCCCCCACGTCACCCTGGCCCGGCTGCGACAGGCGCCGGCGGAGCGGGTGGAGCGCTGGCTGCTGGAGCACGGGCTGTTCCGCGCCGACCCGTTCCCGGTCGACGCCTTCCACCTCTACCAGAGCCATCTCGGCCGCGAGGGCGCGGTCTACGAGATCCTGGAAAGCTATCCGCTATCGTAGGTTGGGTTCGCATTCGCGAACCCAACCTACACGCTCACCGCGGCCTGATCCCCAGCCCCATCGCCTGGCGCATGAAGAAGCGCTTCACCGGCGGCAGGCGGCCGACGGCGGCGAGGCCGATGTCGCGGGCCAGCTGCACCGGGGCCAGGTCGGTCGAGAACAGCCGGTTCAGCCCGTCCGTCGCCAGGATCATGGCGACATTGTCCGGCCGGCGCCGCTGCTCGTAGCGGCGCAGCAGGGTGGGATCGCCGAGGTCGAGGCCCAGCCGGCTGCGCTCGACCAGCAGCTCCGCGAGGACGGCGATGTCGCGCAGCCCGAGATTGAGGCCCTGGCCGGCGATCGGGTGGATGCCGTGCGCCGCCTCGCCGATCAGCGCCGCGCGGCGGGTGCTGTAGTGCCGGGCATGGACCACGCCGAGCGGGTAGGTGAAGCGCTTGCCCAGCACCCGCACCGGCCCCAGCCAGTCGCCGACCTTGGCCTGCAGCGCGGCGTCGAAGGCGGCGACCGGGCGGTGCACCAAATCGTCGGCCGTGTCCGGCTCCTCGGTCCAGACGATCGAGGACCGGTGGATGCCCGCGGCGTCGTCGGTCATCGGCAGCACCGCGAAGGGGCCCGCCGGCAGGAAATGCTCGACCGCGATGCCGTCATGCGGCTCGGCATGGGCCATGACGCAGACCACCGCCTTCTGGCGGTAGGCGTGGCTGCGCGCCGGGATGCCCAGGGCCTGGCGGGTGAAGGAGGCGCGGCCGTCGGCGCCGATCACCAAATCGGCCCGCACCACGCGGCCGTTGGCCAGCGTCACCGCGGCATGGCCGGCGCCGGTCTCGACCGCCACCACCTTGGCCGGGGCGATGTGGCGGACCGTCGGCAGCGATTCGAGCCGCTCGAACTGCGCCAGCCGCAGCAGCCGGTTCTCGACGATGTGGCCGAACGGCGCGCCGTCCGATTCCGCCGCCATCTCCTGGTGGTCGAAATGCAGGAACACCGGCGCCCGGCCGTCGGCGATGCGGATGTCCAGGATCGGCTCGGCCTGGCCCGCCACCGGGTCCCACAGTCCGGCCCCGGCCACGATCTTGCGCGAGCCGAAGGACAGGGCGGTGGTGCGGCCGTCGAATTCCGGCAGGGTCCGGGTCGCCGCCGGCTCCTGGTCGAGGATGACGGTATCGATGCCGGCCTGGCCGATCGCCGCCGCCATGGTCGCCCCGGCCAGGCCGCCGCCGACCACGACCACCTGGGTGCGCAGGGAAGTGCTGTCGTTCATGCCGCGCAGAATCGGTGCGCCGCGCCCCGCTGTCCAGTGGCGCCATGTCGCGTCGGCTCCATTCTGCCGCCGCATTGTGATAGGGTTGATGTCGGCGGTCGGAGCGATGGCATGGTCCGGATCCTGTTTCTCACCTCCCTCATCCTCGTGGCCGCATGTTCCGAGCGGCGGGGCGTCGGCGTGGCCGGCGGCGGCAGCTGGGGCTCCTCCGGCGGCAGTGGCAGCATGATGGCGCTGTCGATTCCCATCGGCCCCTGACCCCAGGCGCTGCCGCGAGTCGCATGCCGATCCTGATTCGTTCGTGATTCGTCCGTTCGTTCTCAAAGCGTGCCGACCCGGCCACACTGTGGCCGGAAAAGCGTCCGGCGCCGGCCGCGGCGCCACGCTTGATTTGACAGGAGAGGTCAGAAGAACGGATAAAGTAGTTGGAATCTAAGAGCTGTTTCGCGGCGGCCTTGGGCTGCCGGAGGCGAGGGGGAAAGGCCGGCGACGGCCGGTCCGGCACGGAAGCGGGTGTTGCAGAAGAGCATGCGGGGCGTTCGACTCAACGAGGCACTGGAACGGCTCGCGGACTATCCGTTCGCGCGCCTGGCGTCCCTGCTGGCCGGCGTCACGCCGCCCGAGGGGCTGGCGCCGCTCGCCATGTCGGTGGGCGAGCCGCAGCACCAGCCGCCGGCCTTCCTGGCCGAGGTGCTGGCCGCGAACACCGACAGCTGGAACCGCTATCCCGGCATCGCCGGCACCCCGGCCTTCCGCGAATCCTGCGCCGCCTGGCTGCAGCGCCGCTTCTCCCTGCCGGCCGGGCTGATCGACCCCACCCACATCCTGCCGCTGTCCGGCACCCGCGAGGCGCTGTTCCTGGCGGCCCAGCTGGCGGTCGACCACAGGCCCGGTGCCAACCAGGTGCCGGCGGTGGCGCTGCCCGACCCGTTCTACGCCCCCTATGAGGGCGCGGCGACCATGGCGGGGGCCGAGCCGGTGTTCCTGCCGGCAGGCCCGGCCACCGGCTTCCTGCCCGACCTCGACGCGCTGGAGGCCGACGCCCCGCTGCTGGCGCGGCTGAAGCTGCTCTATCTCTGCAACCCGACCAACCCGCAGGGCGCCGTCGCCAGCCGGGCCTATCTCGACCGCGCCATCGGCCTGGCCCGCGCCCACGGCTTCATCCTGGCGGCGGACGAGTGCTACGCCGAGATCTACGACCAGACGCCGCCGGTCGGCGTGCTCGAGGTCGCGGCGGCGCGGGACGGCGGGTCGCTCGACAACCTGCTGGTGTTCCATTCGCTGTCCAAGCGGTCGAACGCGGCCGGGCTGCGCAGCGGCTTCGTCGCTGGCGACCCGGCGCTGGTCGCCGCCTTCCTGCGGCTGCGCAACCACTCCGCCGCCGGGATGCCGCTGCCGATCCAGGCGGCCTCGGCCGCGCTGTGGGCCGACGACGCCCATGTCGTCGCCAACCGCGCGCTGTACCGCGCCAAGTTCGATGCCGCCGAGGCGGCGCTGGGCGGCCGCTTCGGCTTCCGCCGGCCCGAGGGCGGGTTCTTCCTGTGGCTGGATGTCGGCGACGGCGAGGCGGCGGCGCGCCGGCTGTGGGCCGAGGCCGCGATCCGCACCCTGCCGGGCGGCTATATCGCGCATTCGGTGCGGCCGGAGATCGGCCGCCGCTACCTGCGCATCGCCGTGGTGCATGATTCCGAGACCGTCGGCCGGGCCCTGACCCGGCTCGGCGAGATCCTGTCCCAGGGCCAGCCTGGGGCCGCAGCATGACGAGGGCCGCATGACGATGGCCGGAACCCCCTCCCGCGGCAACCGCACCGCGGTGACGCGCAGCTCGCGCGGCGCCCCGGCCAAGCGCTCCTTCCTCCCGCCCGTGGTGCGCGACTTCCTGCGCAACCGGGTGCGCGAGCTCAGCGGCCTCGGCATCGCCACCCTCGGCTGCGGCGTGCTGGTGGCGCTGGTCAGCTACGACCATGCCGACCCGTCCTGGAACACCGCCAAGGCGGGGATGGCCAACAACCTGCTCGGCCGGCCCGGCGCCCATCTCGCCGACCTGCTGATCCAGACGCTGGGCATTGGCGCCTTCCTGCTCGCCGTGCTGCCGCTGTTCTGGGCGTGGCGGCTGATGCGGCACCAGCCGCTCGACCGGCTGTGGTGGCGGGTCACCAGCATGCTGTTCGGCGTGCTGCTGCTGGCCGCCGGCCTGTCGCCGCTGCCGGCGATCGAAGGCTGGGCCGCGCGCGGGTCGCTCGGCGGCGTGGTCGGCAGCATGCTGCTGCACCGCATCTCCGACACCATCATCCTCTCGGCCGGGCCGGTCGCCACCTTCTGGCTGGCGCTCGCCGTCGGCGCCCTCGGCCTGCTGCTGGTGCTGATCGCGCTCGGCCTGTCGCCGACCGAATGGCAGAGCGTCGGGGCGGTGATCCGCGCCGTCACCCGCGCCGGCTGGGCGGTCAGCGCCAGCATGACCCGCACGCTCGGCCGGGTGCTGCGCTGGCTCGGCCTACGCACCCTGGAGGGCGCCGGCACCGTCGCCGGCAGCATGATGCGGCGCGAGCCGGCCCCCGCCACCGCGCCGGCCTTCGCCATGCCCGAGGCGGGGCCCGCCGCCCGGCCGCGCTTCGCCCGCGCCAACCCGCCCGCCCCGCGCAACCTCGAGCCGGGCGACGAGCCCGCGCCGTCGCGCCCGCCGATCATCATCGGCGGCGGCGACCGTCCTGCGATCGACGACGATTACGGGCCGGAGGAGGATGACGACGACCTGATCGACCTGCCCTCGGCCCGGCCGGTGGTGGAACCGCCACGCCGCCCGGTGCCGCCGCAGCGCGTCGCCCCTGCCGCGATCGAGCCCCCGGCGCGACGCCCGACCCCGCAACCGCCGCGCCAGACCAGCTTCGAGCTGGCGCCGTCCGACACCTACGAGCTGCCGCCGCTCGACCTCCTGACCCTGCCCGACCCGACCAAGCGGCCGGCGGTGATGGACCCGCGGGTGCTGGAGCAGAACGCCGCGGCGCTGGAGCAGGTGCTGAGCGATTTCGGCGTCCGCGGCTCGATCGTGAAGGTCAATCCCGGCCCGGTGGTCACGCTGTACGAGCTGGAGCCGGCGCCCGGCACCAAGTCCAGCCGCGTCATCGGCCTGGCCGATGACATCGCCCGGTCGATGAGCGCGGTGTCGGTCCGCGTCGCCGTGGTGCCCGGCCGCAACGTCATCGGCATCGAGCTGCCGAACCCGAAGCGCGAGATGGTGCTGCTGCGCGAGCTGCTCGATTCCGACCAGATGGAGAAGGCGGGGTCCAAGCTCGGCCTGGTGCTGGGCAAGGACATCGGCGGCGGCCCGATCATCGCCGACCTCGCCCGCATGCCCCACCTGCTGGTCGCCGGCACCACCGGCTCGGGCAAGTCGGTTGCCATCAACACCATGATCCTGTCGCTGCTGTTCCGGCTGCCGCCGGACAAGGTGCGCTTCATCATGGTCGACCCGAAGATGCTCGAACTCTCGATCTACGAGGGCATCCCGCACCTGCTCGCCCCCGTCGTCACCGATCCGAAGAAGTCGGTGGTGGCGCTGAAATGGGCGGTGCGCGAGATGGAGGACCGCTACCGGGCGATGTCCAAGGTCGGCGTCCGCAACATCGAGGGCTACAACCAGCGGCTGCGCGAGGCCAAGGCCAAGGGCGAGGTGCTGACCCGGCGGGTGCAGACCGGATTCGACCCCGACACCGGCAAGCCGCTGTTCGAGGACCAGCCGATCGACCTGACCGAGCTGCCCTACATCGTCATCATCGTCGACGAGATGGCCGATCTGATGCTGGTGGCGGGCAAGGACATCGAGGCGCTGATCCAGCGCCTGGCGCAGATGGCCCGCGCCGCCGGCCTGCATCTGATCATGGCGACGCAGCGGCCCTCGGTCGATGTCATCACCGGCACGATCAAGGCCAACTTCCCGACCCGCATCAGCTTCCAGGTCACCTCCAAGATCGACAGCCGCACCATCCTCGGCGAAGGCGGGGCGGAGCAGCTGCTGGGCCAGGGCGACATGCTGTACATGGCCGGCGGCGGCCGCATCACCCGCGTTCACGGCCCCTTCGTGTCCGATGGCGAGGTCGAGGAGGTGGTGCGCCACCTCAAGGCCCAGGGCGAGCCCGCCTACAACGACTCGGTGCTCGAGGACCAGGACGACGGCGGCGCCTTCGACTCGCTCGGCCTCGACGGCGAGGGCGGCTCCGGCGACGACCTGTACGACCAGGCGGTGGCGCTGGTGGCGCGCGAGCGCAAGGCATCGACCAGCTTCATCCAGCGCCACCTGCAGATCGGCTACAACCGCGCGGCGCGGCTGATCGAGCGGATGGAGCAGGAGGGCGTGGTCAGCCCGGCCAACCATGTCGGCAAGCGCGAGGTCCTGGCGGGCAACCACTAGGGCTGGGTGTCTGCCGCCTCGTTCGGGCTGGATGGTTACGTGGATTTCATGTCCAGCCCACCGGGGCGTCATCCGGGTCGCGCTACCGTCTCCTCATCGGAGCCAAGACGCGGCCTCCCGCCTCGCCTCTCCTCCGATCTTCGTTGACTCTCGATGGAGATCGTTATGCGCAGGAGCCTTCTGTTCGCCGTGCTCACGGTGCCGGTTCTCGCCGCGGCCCCCGCCTTTGCGGCGTCGCAGGCCCCGACCGCCGCCGGCGCCACCACCATGGTGAAGTCCCATCACCACGCGGCGCGGACCACCCACCACAAGCGCGCCACGACGGCGACTAGCGAGCAGGATCAGACCCGCAAGCTGAACGAAGGCCAGCTCAGCAAGGCCCCGTAACCGGTTAGGGCCGCCCCAAAGGACCTCGTCCCCACCCCCCCCTTCCGAGACGAGATCCCGCGGCCCCAGAGGCCCGGCTGCGCGAGCAGCCGGGCCTCTTTTTATGGCCGCGGCAGATCCGGCCGCGGAGGCCTCGGTTCTACATCTGTAACGTGAAACATCGTTCATGATGTCGTTTTCCGGGATCCATTCGGCGCCGTTCCTTGTTGAGGATCTGATCGGACCAGATGCTGCGGTCGGTCCGCCGTCGCAGCCCCGGTCTCTTGGACCCTTCGATGGAGATCTTTATGCGCAGGAGTTTTGTCTTCGCCGCCCTCGCCCTGCCGGTGCTGTTCGCGGCGCCCGTCATGGCGCAGACCACGACCGAGCCGAGCCCCGGCGCGGCGCCTGGCGTCGAGGCTCCCGCCGCCTCGCCGTCGCAGTCCATGGATTCGATGGACCACAAGACCCAGCATCACCGCCGCCATCACGCCCGGACCTCGAGCGACGACCAGGCAACCACCCATCACCGCCGCGGCTCGAAGGCCTCGAGCGCCGAAGAGGAACAGACCCGGCAGCTGAACCAGGCTCAGCTGAGCGGTGGGGGCGCCCCGGCCCCGGCCCAGGGCATGCAGGGGCAGGGCATGCAGGACCAGATGGCGCCGTCGGGCCAGATGCCTGCCGATCAGGGCGCGCCTGCCGGAGACGCGCCGTCGACCGACGGCGAGTGATCCAGCCGATCCCGCGCTGCCCCGGCGGCGTGACCACGCGATAACAGAGGCCCGGTCGCAGATGCGGCCGGGCCTCTTTCCGTTCGGCCCTGACGACGTCGCCTCAGGCGGCGTCGGCCAGGATCAGTGCCGCGCCCTTCTCCGCCACCATCATGGTCGGGGCGTTGATGTTGCCGGCCGTGATGTTGGGGAACACCGAGGCGTCGACGATCCGCAGCCCGGCCAGCCCGTGCACCCGCAGCGTCGCGTCGACCACCGAAGTCCCCGCGTCCGGCCCCATCGCACAGCTGCCGCACAGGTGGTAGATCGAGCCGCTGTTGGCGCGGAACCAGTCCAGCAGCGCCGCGTCGCTTTCGGCCCCGGCCGAGGGCGGCATCTCCTCCACCGTGATCGCGGCCAGGCTCGGCGCCGCCATCATCCGGCGCGCCAGCCGGCTGGCCTGCAGCACCTCCTCGATATCGCGGTCGGTCGACAGGTAGTTCGGCCGGATCTTCGCCGCCGCCGATGCGTCGGGCGAGGCGATGGAGATGGTGCCCCGACTGGTCGGCCGGCACGCGTTGAACGCCAGCAGGAAGCCGGGATAGGGCTCGGGCTTCAGCCCGGCCTTCGGGCTGTCCGGGATGCGGTAGGACAGCGGGTTGAAATACATCTGGATGTTCGGCCGCTTCTCGTCCGGCGCGCCGCGGAAGAAGCCGCCTGCCTGGTTGACGCTCATGGCGAAGGGACCCTTGCGGGTCAGCAGCCAGCGCAGGCCCAGCCTGGCCTGGCCCCACAGGCTGCCGAAGTCGCCGTTCAGCGTCGGCACCCGCGAGCGGTAGTAGAAGCTGGCGCAGAGATGGTCCTGCAGGTTCTGGCCGACCGCCGGCAGGTGATGCGCCGTGGCGATGCCGGCCGCGGCCAGTTGCGCCCCGTCGCCGATGCCGGACAGCTGCAGCAGCTTCGGCGTGTCGACCGCGCCGGCGGCCAGGATGACCTCGCGCCGGGCGGTGAACACCCGGGTCTGCGATCCCTGCCGCACCTCGACCCCGGTCGCGCGGCGGTCGGCATCCAGGATGATCCGCCGGGCCAGGGCGTCGCGCTCGACCGTCAGGTTCGGCCGCTGCAGCGCGGGGTGCAGGTATTCGAAGCTGGAGGAGGACCGCTGTCCGTTGCGGGTGTTGACGTCGTAGACGCCGGCGCCCTCGATCGCGGCGCCGTTGAAGTCCGGGTTTGCCGGCAGCTGCAGCTCGCGGCAGGCGGCGAGATAGGCGTCGGTCACCGGATGGGTGGCGCCGCGCATCGGCGTGACATGGATCGGCCCGTCGCCGCCATGCCAGGGTGAGGCGCCGCCAGCATGGCGCTCCAGCTTGCGGAAATGCGGCAGCACGTCGCCATAGGTCCAGCCGGGATTGCCGGCCGCGGCCCAGTCGTCGAAATCGGCGGCGGCGCCGCGCACGAACACCATGGCGTTGATCGACCCCGACCCGCCCTGCACCTTGCCGCGCGGGCAGTAGATGCGGCGGCCGCCCAGCGCCGCCTCCGGCTCCGACCAGTACATCCAGTTGACCCGCGGGTTGTAGTAGCTGCGGGCGTAGCCGACCGGGATGCGGAACCAGACCGAATCATCGCGGCCGCCGGCCTCGAGCAGCAGCACGCTGTGCCGGCCGTTCTCGCTCAGCCGTGCCGCCAGGATGCAGCCGGCCGAACCGGCGCCGACGATGACGTAGTCGTAGGTCATGGGTCGGCTCTCACCCCCGCGCCGGGGCGAACTGCTTCACGTCGGCCGGCTCGGACGCCATCTGCAGGTGCAGCCGGTCGCCGGTGTAGGGCGAATGCTTCGCCACCACGTCCAGGTTCAGCTCGACCCCCAGCCCGGGCTCGCGCGACGGGATCAGATAGCCGTCGTCGAAGGTCAGCGGCGTCTTCAGGATCTCGCCGTGGAAGCCGCCGTAATCGAGGATCGATTCCTGGATCAGGAAGTTCGGCGAGCAGGCGCCGATCTGGATGCTGGCGGCCGCGACCACCGGGCCGCAATACACATGCGGCGCGATCTGGGCGTAGTAGGCCTCGGCCATGCTGGCGATCTTCTTGGTCTCCAGGATGCCGCCGACCCGGCCGATATCGGGCTGCAGGATCGAGGCGGCGCCAAGCTCCAGCACCCGCTGGAACTCGTATTTGGTGCACAGCCGCTCGCCGGTCGAGATCGGGATCGAGGTGGCGCGCGCCACCTGCGCCATCGCCTCCTCCTGCCCCGGCGGCACCGGCTCCTCGAACCACAGCGGGTCGTATTTCTCCAGCCGCTTGGCCAGGCGGATGGCCGAGGACGGCACCATCTGGCCATGGGTGCCGAACAAGAGGTCGGCACTGCTGCCCACCGCCTCGCGCACCTTGCGGCAGAAGGTCTCGCAGCGGTCCATCACGCCGAGCGACACCTGGTGCCCGGAATAGGCGGTGTAGGGGCCGGCCGGGTCGAACTTCACCCCGGTGAAGCCCATCCCGACCATCTCGACCGCGCATTCGGCGGCCAAATCGGGGTCGTTGAAGTCGAACTCGCCGGCCGCGTTCTTCGGATAGAGATAGGTGTAGGCGCGCAGCTTCTCATGCACCAGGCCGCCCAGCAGGTCGTAGACCGGCCGGCCCGCCGCCTTGCCGATGATGTCCCAGCAGGCCATCTCCAGCCCCGAGACGATGCCCATCATCGTCGGGTCCGGGCGCTGGGTGAAGCCGCTGGAATAGGCCGACCGCCAGAACCGCTCGATCCGGTGCGGGTCGTGGCCCAGCAGGTGCCGTTCGAACACGTCGTCGATCAGCGGCACCATCGCCCGGGGGTGGAAGGCGGTCGAGTAGATCTCGCCGACGCCTTCGATGCCGTCATCGGTCTTCAGCTGCACGAAGATCCAGTACATGCCGCCGATATGCGGCGGCGGCACGGCGACGACATGGGTCTGGAGCGATGCGATCTTCATGCGGTGCCTCGGCTGCTGCGAAACCGGGCCCATCCTAACAGTGCGGTGTCCGGGTTTGCGCCTCGGTTCGAACGCCGCTGCCTCAGGCGCGACGTTCTCTCGATCCCGGCGGGCTTTCGATCCTGGCGGGATGGTGAACTGCCGGCCATCCGCAAAGGCCGCACTGGACTTCCGGCGATCCGTGCCCAACTTGGAACACACAACCGGGCTAATCGGACCGACATGACGATCGCACGCCTCATCGCCGCGGCCCTGGCCGCCTTCCTCCTCGCCGCCGGCCCCGCCGTCGCCGCGGTCCAGCCGGCGCAGCTAACCGCCCAGGACCAGGCCGACCTGCGGCGGGTCGAGCAGTATCTCGGCGGGCTGACCACGGTGCAGGCCGATTTCGTCCAGACCACCAACAACACCGACCTCTACCGCGGCCATTTCTACCTGAAGCGGCCGGGCAAGATGCGGCTGGAATACGAGCCGCCGATCTCGTTCATGTACATCGCCGACGGCACCTGGCTGACCTATTACGATGCCGAGCTCAACCAGCGGAAGGACGTGCCGCTGGGCTCCACCATCGCCGACTTCATCACCCGGGCGAACGTCAAGCTGTCGGGCGACGTCACCGTCACCAAGGTCACCCGCGGCAACAACCTGCTCAGCGTCCAGCTGGTGCAGACCGACAAGCCGGACGACGGCAGCCTGACCCTGAACTTCACGGCCACGCCGATCCTGCTGCAGAGCTGGGTGGCGGTCGACCCACAAGGCACCGTCACCCAGGTCGACCTGACCGGCATCCGCCCAGGGGTGGAGCTGGACAACAAGCTGTTCATCGTGCCACGCGGCCGCCGGCCGTCGCGCTGACGTAAGCTCCTGTCGCGGGCCTTGCGGGCTGTTGGGGTGGGTATCGGTCGAGCCGACGTCGGGGACATGTGATGCCGCTGCGCCTGCCACCGCTGTCACCCCTTCGCTTCTTCGAGGCCGCCGGACGGCATCGCAGCTTCAAGCTCGCCGCCGCGGAGCTGAACGTGACGCCGAGCGCGGTCAGCCACGGCATCGTGGGGCTGGAGCAGGCCCTCGGCGTCGAACTCTTCATCCGCGAGCCCCGTCGGCTGTCGCTGACGCCGGAGGGCGCGGACTACCTGCCCTATGTCTCCGAGGCGCTGTCCCTGATCGCGATGGGGACGCAGCGCCTGCCGAACCACCGCGCCAACCGCACCATCGCGGTCAGCTGCGCCCCGACCCTCGCCTCGCGCTGGCTGCTGCCGCGGCTGCACGGCTTCAGCAAGCGCTGGCCGAATGTCAGCGTCAGCGTCGATACCTCGCGGGGCCAGGTCGGCTTTCCCGTCGACGGCTTCGATTTCGCCCTGCGGATGAGCCGGGCCCCGGTCGCCGGGGCGGCCTGGACCAGGCTGTTCGGCGAAAGGCTGGTGCCGGTGTGCAGCCCGGCCTATCGCGACACCCTGGTCGATGAGGCCGGGGCCATCGATCTGCGCCGGGCGACCCTGATCCATGTCACCCCCGCCAGCGAGGACTGGCAGGCCTGGCTGGACGGCAGCGGCATCGCCGGCGTCGAATCCGCCGGGGGCCTGCGCTTCGACACCATCCAGCTGGCGTTCGAGGCCGCCATCGAGGGCCTCGGCGTGGCGCTGGGGCGGCGCCCGCTGGTGGACCGCGACCTCGCTGCCGGGACGCTGGTCGCCCTCAGCCCGGAAGAGAGGATCGCCCAGACCGCCTACTGGCTGGTCAGCTCGGACGGGGCGGACCACCGGCCCGACCTGCTGGGCTTCAAGCAATGGCTGCTGCGCGAGGCCGAAGCCTTCGAGGGTTGCCGGGAGCCCTGACGGATCGGGCGACAGGTGAAGATCCTTCATCCATCGTCGAAACCTTCTCCTTTGCCGCTGCGGCCGCCCCTTGCCATTGTCCGGTCGAGGGAGGGCCCAGCATGCCGGCGGCACATCGACCATATCTTGGCACGTTCAGGAACAAGGCCACGCTCGTGGTCCTGGCGGCCGCGCTGATCCTCAGCGCCGCGATGGGGATCCGGCAGACCTTCGGGCTGTTCATCGGGCCGTTCTCCTTCGACCGCGGCCTGCCGGTGACCCTGATCGCCTTCGCCATCGCCCTGCACAACCTGGTGTGGGGCTTCGCCCAGCCCTTCGCCGGCGCCGCCGCGGACCGCTACGGCGCCGCGCCGGTGGTGGCCTTCGGCGCGGTCGCCTTCGCCGCCGGGCTGGTGCTCGCGGCCGTGGCGCCGTCGGGGATCATGCTGGTTGTCGGCATGGGTGTGCTGGTCGGCATCGGCGTCAGCTGCACCACCTTCGGCGTCGTGCTGACCGCGGTCGGCCGCGTCGCCTCCTCCGAGAAGCGCAGCATGGCGATGGGCCTCGCCAGCGCCGGCGGGTCGCTCGGCCAGGTCCTGATCGTGCCCCTGGCGCAGGTGGTGACGGAAACCTCAGGCATCGCCGCATCGCTTCTCGTGCTCGCGCTACTGGTGCTGGCGGCGGCGCCGCTCGGGATCATCCTCGACCGGCGCGAGCCGAGCGCCGCGCCGGTGCAGGGCCCGCCGCCGCCGTCGCTGGGCGAGGCGCTTTCCCAGGCCTGTCGCCACAGCGGCTATCGCCTGCTCACCATCGGTTTCTTCACCTGCGGGTTCCAGCTGGCCTTCATCGGAACCCATCTGCCGGGGTACCTGGTCCTCTGCCACATGCCGATCGGGCTTGGGGCCACCGCCCTGTCGCTGATCGGGCTGTTCAACATGGCGGGAAGCTGGGCCTGCGGCTGGCTGGGCGGGCGCTACCGCCAGCAATATGTGCTGGGGTGGCTCTACCTGATCCGGGGCGTCGCGATCGCCGCCTTCTTCCTGCTGCCGAAATCCAGCGCCTCGGTCGTCATCTTCGCGGCCGTGATGGGGCTGACCTGGCTGGGGACGGTGCCCCTGACCAGCGGGCTGGTGGCGAAGGTGTTCGGCACGCGCCATCTCGGGACGCTGTTCGGCGTCTGCTTCCTCAGCCACCAGATCGGCTCGTTCCTGGGCGCCTGGCTGGGCGGCTTCGTCTTCGACGTCACCGGCTCCTACTCGCTGATCTGGGCGGCCACCGCGGCGGCAGGGCTGGTGGCGGCGGCGCTGCACTTCCCGATCAACGACCGGGCGGTGACCATCCCGGTCCACTCCGCCCCGGCACGGGCCTGACGCGCAGAGCCTGCTCTCAGTCCTTGACCATGATCACGGTCGGCATGGCGACGCCCGCGGGTGTCGGCATCTCCTCGTGCCGGATCGCGCGGTAGCCCAGCCTGGCGTAAAAGGCCTCGGCATTGGCGTTGGCGCGCACCCGGAAGCGGCGGAAGCCGGCGGCGCGGGCGGCGTCCTCCGCCGCCTCGACCATGCGGCGGCCCAGGCCCTGGCCGGCCCGGTCCGGGGCGACGAAGACCTTGCGCAGCCGGGCCACGGCGGCGTCGTCCGGCACCCGGCACCAGCCCGCGGTGGCGACCAGCGCGCCACCCGGCGCCTCGGCCACCAGGATGTTGTTCGACAGCAGGTCCCCGGCATAGTCCGGCGCCATGATCATCGCGACATGGGCTGCGATCTGCGCCGGGCTGTGCAGGGCGGTGGCCAGGGCGGCGAAGGAATCGGCCTGCAGCCGGCGCACCGCCTCCAGATCGGCCTCGCGGATCGGCCGGACCGTCAGGTCGCCGCTCACGACCCCGTGGTTTCCAGCCGGCGCGCCAGGGGGCCGTCGCGCTCCTCCAGGCAGCACACCAGATAGTCGCAGGTGATCTCCTCACCCGCCGCGATGTCGCGCGCCGCCAGGGTCACCGGGCCGGAATTGTCGGTGTTGGGGTCGTCGTCATGGTTCAGGAAGCGGGCATCATCGCCGTTCAGCACGAAGCCGCCCGGAATGTCCGGCGACAGGTAGGCATAGGTCTCGAAGAAACGCCGCGGCACGTCGGGCAGGGCGGCCACGACATCCTCCGGCACCACCTTGTCCAGCGCCGGCTCGAACCGCCACATCGGCGTGCCCCGGGCAATCGGCGCGGTGGCGAAGACGCCCAGGCCGTGGATGGCGCTCGGCGCGACATAGGTCGGAACCAGGAACATGGGGCCCCCGCTGTCTCACTGTCCTGAATCGCTTATAACCACGGAAGCCGGCCGGCCGATAGGGGGCAGAACAAGGCATTGTAGCGGCGCGCGAGCCATGCGCCCGCCGCAGGGCCATTCCCGCCCGCGCAGGGCTGGTCGAAACCGGCTGCGGGCCGAAATATAGGGCTGTCGCCGCAGCGCTGCGCGGCGCCCGGTCCTGGAGCCATCGCATGCCTGCCCCGTCCCGTCCCGTCGTCGGCATTCCCGCCTGCATCAAGCCGGTCGGGGCCCACCCCTTCCACGCGGTCGGCGACAAGTACATCCGCGCGGTGTCCGAGGGGGCGGATTGCCTGCCCTTCCTGATCCCGGCGCTGGGCGGCTGGTACGACATCGACGCCGTGCTCGACCGGCTGGACGGGCTGCTGATCACCGGCAGCGCGTCGAATGTCGAGCCGAAGCATTATGACGGCGTGGCCAGTGAGCCCGGCACGCTGCACGATCCGGACCGCGACGCCACCACCCTGCCGCTGATCCGCCGCGCCATCGAACGCGGCATCCCGGTGCTGGCGATCTGCCGCGGGCTGCAGGAGCTGAACGTGGTCTGCGGCGGCACGCTGCACCAGCATGTCGAGCGGGTGCCTGGCCGGGTCGACCACCGGGCCGACGACAGCAAGGCGGTCGAGGTCCAGTACGGACCGGCGCATGACGTGGCCCTGGCGGAAGGCGGCGCGCTGGCCGCGCTGTTCGGCAAGGCCGGGACCACGGTCAACACCATCCACGCCCAGGGCATCGACCGGCTCGGCGCCGGCCTGGCGGTCGAGGCCACGGCGCCGGACGGCCAGATCGAGGCGGTGCGGATCGAGGCCGCCCCCTATTTCGGCCTCGCCACCCAGTGGCACCCGGAATGGCGCTTCCGCGAGAACCCGGATTCGACGGCGCTGTTCAAGGCGTTCGGCGTCGCGATCCGCCGCTACGTCGCCGACCGCGACGCCCATCGCGCCGCGGCGGAATAGGCCTCAGCGCTGCCCGCCGGGGCGCAGCAGCCTGGCGCGCTCGATCTCCTCGCTCCGCAGCTTGGCGCGCACCCGCAGCAGGTCCTTGCGTGCGACGATGCCGACCAGGGTCCCGTCCTCGCGCCGGGTGACCGGCACGCGGCCGATATCGGCTTCCGCCATGCGGTCGGCCAGCCGGCCCACCATCTCGTCGGGATGCCCGGCCAGCAGGGGGCCGTCCGCCAGCGTCTCGCCCAGCGTGGTGCCATGCGGCCAGCCGGCGACGGTCCAGCGCAGCACGTCGGCGCGGGCCACCATGCCCGCCACCTGCCCGGCCGCGTCGACCACCGGATAGCTCTTGTGCCGCGGCTGGCCGGCGTCGCTGGTGAAGAAGGCGATGGTGTCCTGCACCGTCATCGCCGCCGGCAGGGTGTCCACCGGCGCCACCATGACGTCGGCGACGCGGGTCAGTTCGAACGGGTCGACGATGTATTCGCGCAGCACATGGTGGCCGTGCCGGGCGATCTTCTCGGTCAGGATCGACCGCTTCAGCAGCAGCACCGTCACGGCGTAGGCGGCGATGCAGGCGGCCAGCAGCGCCGGCAGCATCGCCAGGTCGCCGGTCAGCTCGACCGCGAACACCGCGGCGGTCAGCGGCGACCGCATGGTACCGCCCATCATCGCCGCCATGCCCAGCAGGGCCCACACGCCGGTGCCGCCGGGCAGCACCAGCCCCTCCAGCGCGCCCAGCGCCCCGCCCAGGATCAGCAGCGGCGCCAGCACGCCGCCGGAGGTGCCGGAGCCGAGCGCGATCGACCAGATCAGCGCCTTGACGATCAAGAGCCGCAGCACCTCCTGGTGCGACAGGCTGCCGGCCAGCAGGGCGCGGATCGAATCATAGCCGACGCCCAGCGCCGCCGGGTCGATCAGGCCGCCGACGCCGATGGCGACGCCGCCCAGCACCGGCCACCACATCCAGTGGATCGGCAGCTTCTCGAACAGGTCCTCGAAGCCATAGACCAACGCGGTCAGGATGCCCGAGCCCAGGCCGGCGACGATGCCGACGCCGATCACCGCGGCCAGGGCCGGGCCGGACAGGTCGACCATGCCGTGGAAGGCGAACAGGGGGCCGGCGTCGAACGCCAGCGGGCGCCACGCCGCGGCGACGATCGCGGCGGTGGCGACCGGGATCAGGCTGCGCGGCTTCCATTCGAACAGCAGCAGCTCGACCGCCAGCAGCACGGCGGCGACCGGGGTGCCGAAGATCGCAGTCATGCCGGCGGCGGCGCCGGCCACCAGCAGCGTCTTGCGCTCCGCCGCCGTCAGGTGGAACAGCTGGGCGAACAGCGACCCCAGCGCGCCGCCGGTCATGATGATCGGCCCCTCGGCGCCGAACGGCCCGCCGGTGCCGATCGAGATGGCGGAGGACAGCGGCTTCAGGATCGCCACCTTGGGCTGGATCCGGCTGCTGCCGATCAGGATCGCCTCAATCGCCTCGGGGATGCCGTGGCCGCGGATCTTTTCCGACCCGTAGCGGGCCATCAGCCCGATGATCAGGCAGCCGGCCGGCGGCACCAGCGCTGCGGCGATGCCCCAGGGAGACTGGCCGAGATCGACCGCGGCGGTGGAGAGCTGGCCGAAATAGGCGAGGTTGGTGACCAGCGCGATCAGCTGCAGCAGCACCCAGGCGGCCGCGGTGCCGGCGGTGCCGACGATCGGCGCCATGGCGACCAGCCGCAGCACGCCGGGATCGACGGTGAAGTCGCCGAGGATGCGGACGGGCCGGCTGACGGCGCGGTCCGCCGGGCCGGGCGGGTGTGGGGCGGGACGGGCCGATGCGGCGCGGGATGGCGCCGCCTGGTCTGCGGGTCTCGACATGAGGCCGGATTCCGGATGATCAAAGGGGTATCCGACGCTGAGCCCGGATGGAAAATAAATATCGCAGTACGATATAATTTCAAGAGCAGGAAGTGCGACCCGATGACCGAGGCCCCCGAGACGGCCCTGACCAAGGCGGATTACGAGGCGCTGGCCGCCTTCCGCCACGCCCTGCGGCGCTTCCTCGACTTCAGCGGCGAGGCGGCGAAGGCGGAAGGGCTGACGCCCCAGCAGCACCAGGCGCTGCTGGCGATCAAGGGCTTCCCCGGGCGCGACTCGGTGACGATCGGCGAACTGGCGGAGCAGCTGGTGCAGCGCCACCACAGCACGGTCGGGCTGGTCGACCGGCTGGAGGCGCTGGGGCTGGTGCGGCGTGAGGCCGATCCGGCGGACCGCCGCCGCATCCATGTCGCGCTGACCGACCAGGCCGAAGCCGTGCTGGCCGGCCTGTCGGCGATCCATCGCGACGAGCTGCGCCGCCTCGGGCCCTCGCTCGCAGCACTCCTGGCCCGGCTGGGAACGGAGGGGTAGCTACAGCACCTTGCCGGGGTTGAGCAGGCCGAGCGGGTCGATCGCGCCCTTGATCAGGCGCATCAGCCCCAACTCCTCGGGCGACCGCGACAGCGGCAGGTAGGCCTTCTTGCTGCGGCCGATCCCGTGCTCCGCCGACACCGACCCTTCGAAGCGCGAGACGATGCCGTAGACCGCGTCCTCGATCTCGTGCTGCGGCAGGACAGCGCCGTCCAGCCGTCCCAGCACCAGATGCAGGTTGCTGTCCGCGACATGGCCGTAGAACACGGCGGTGGCCTCCGGCCAGTTGCGGTCGATCAGGTCGCGCAGCGTGCCGACCGCCTCGCCCATATGGCCCAGCGGGATGCCGACATCGAACTTCACGCTGCCGCCCCGGAAATGCCGGGCGTATTCCGCCGGCACCTCGCGGATGGCCCACAGCTTCCGCCGCTCCTCCTCCGACTTGGCCAGGACCGCGTCGTGCAGCAGCCCGCGCTCCAGCAGCACGGCCAGCGGCGCCTCCAGGCTCTCCTGGTCGGGCAGGCTGGTCTCGACCAGCAGGTACAGCGGCGCGTCGCCGGGCAGCGGCGCCGATATCCCCGCTGTCCGGGTGGCGAAGCGGTAGAAGTCCGGCCACATCGCCTCGAAGGCCAGCAGCCGCCCGGGGATCTCCTGCTCCAGGAAGCGCAGGATGGCCAGGGCCGCGTCGAAGTCCCGGATCGCGCACAGCGCCGTCTGCCGGCTGCGGACCGGCGGGTGCAGGGCCAGCACCACGCGGGTGACCACGCCCAGCGTGCCCTCCGCGCCGATGAACAGCTGCGGCCAGTCATAGCCGGTGTTGTTCTTGATCAGCTTGTTGAGCGACCGGACCACGGTGCCGTCCGCCAGCACCACCTCCAGCCCGCGGACATTCTGCCGGGTCATGCCGTAGCGCAGCACGTTGATGCCGCCGGCGTTGGTCGCGACGTTGCCGCCGATGGTGCAGCTGCCGCGGGCGCCGAGATCGATGCCGCAGGTGAAGCCCGCAGCCTCCGCCGCCTGGTGCAGCTGCTCCAGCGGCGTGCCGGCCAGCGCCGTCAGGGTGGCGCTGGAGGCGTCGACCTCCTCGATCCCCACCATGCGCGACAGCGACAGCGCAACGTCATCGGGGCCGGGGTGGGCGCCGCCGGCCAGGCCGGTCAGGCCGCCCTGCGTCACCACCCCCTGGCGATGCGCGTGACAGATCCGCAGGGCGGCAGACACGTCCTCGGTGGTCCTGGGCAGCACCAGGGCCTTCGGCCGCGTCGCCGGATAGTCGGCCCAGTCGTGGTGGAAGCGGGGGTCGATCGCGTCGCCGGTGCGGACCAGGTCCGCCCCCAGCTGCGCCAGCAGGGCCGCCACTGCGGCATCGGCGATGGTCGCCGCCTCGGTCATCCTAAACTCCGGTATCACGCCGCGCCGGCCGGGCGCACAGCACGGAAATGGCCGACAGTAGACATAGCACGGCGAGGTAGATCGCGACCGGCACGGCCGACTGGTAATGCGCGAACAGCGCGGTGGCGATCAGCGGCGCCGCCCCGACCACCACCGACGACACCTCATGCGCCACGGCCAGCCCGGAATAGCGCAGCTCGGTCGGGAACAGCTCGGTGAACAGCGCCGGCTGCACCCCGATCATGGCGGCGTGGCAGACGCCGTTGCCGACCAGCAGCGCCAGCAGGATCAGGGCGGTCGACTGGCTGGCGATCATCAGGAAGAAGGGATAGCCGAAGGCGGCCATGGTGATGATGCCGAACAGGTAGATGCGACGGCGCCCGTAGCGGTCCGACAGGGCGCCGAACACCAGCATCATCCCGGCATCGGCGGCCATGGCCAGGGCGACGCCCAGCAGCAGCACATCGGTCGGCGCCCCGACGAACTTGCCATAGGCCAGCGAGAACACGATCATCAGGTGCGACCCGCCCATCTCCGCCAGCCGCGCGCCGATGCCGACCAGCATCTCGCGCGGATGCCTGCGGAACAGCTCCAGGATCGGCTGGTGCGGGACGCCGGTGCGCTCGGCCGCCTCCTGGAAGTCGCGGCTCTCCTGAACGCTGAAGCGGATGTAGATGCCGACGCCGAAGATCGCGACGCTCAGCAGGAACGGGATGCGCCAGCCCCAGGCCAGGAAGTCGGCCTCCGGCAGCTGCTGCACCAGGTAGAACACCAGCGCGGACAGGATGAAGCCGCCGCCGACCCCGACCTGGCTCCAGGCGCCGTAGAAGCCGCGCCGCCCGGGCGGTGCGTTCTCGGTCGTCATCAGCACAGCCCCGCCCCATTCGCCGCCGGCGGCCACGCCCTGCAGCAGGCGCAGCGCCACCAGCAGCACCGGCGCCCAGATCCCGGCGGTGGCATAGACCGGCAGCAGGCCGATAGCGAAGGTGGCGAAGCCCATGATCGACAGGGTCCAGACCAGGGCGACCTTACGGCCCTGGCGGTCGCCGAGATGGCCGAACACCAGCCCGCCCAGCGGCCGGGCGATGAAGCCGATGGCGTAGCCGGCAAAGGCCGCCAGGGTGCCGACCATCGGGTCGGTGCCGGCCGGGAAGAACAGCCGGCCGAAGACCAGCGCGGCGGCGGTGCCGTACAGGAAGAAATCGTACCATTCGAGCGTGTTGCCCACGACCGAGGCGATCACGGCCCGTCTCAGGGTCCCGCCATCGCGCGCCGAGACCGCGACTGCTGCTGCGTCTGCCGACATGCCCTGCCCCCCGCATTGGACGGCGGGACAGGCCCTGGACGGGTGCCGGCCCGACGTCGGATCGCCGGGCCGAGTTTGGCCGTCACCGCGGTTGCGCGGTACGGCCGTCTCCAGCCCTGCCAATTGTTTTAAGCTTAAGGTATTTCGATCGTAAGCCGCATCCGGACGCGGCTGCAAGCGTCCGTTGCGACAGATCGGACAAATAGGTCGCCGGGAAGATGCGGGAGGTGGTGAATCAGCGCGCCAGGGCCGCATCGACCGCCTTCGTCACCTCCGGCCCGGTCGGCTCGGCCGAACTCGGGAAGGCGGCCAGCAGGGTGCCGTCGCGGCCGATCAGCAGCTTGTGGAAGTTCCATTTCGGCACGGCGCCGGCGGCCTGGCTCGCCGCCCAGCGATACAGCGGATGGGCGGCGTCGCCGACCACCACCTGCTTGGCCAGCATCGGGAAGTCGATGCCGAAGGTGGTCTCGCAGAAATCCTTGATCTCGTCGGCGCTGCCCGGCTCCTGCGCGCCGAAATCATTCGACGGCACGCCGAGCAGGACGAAGCCCTGGTCGCGATGCCCGGCCCACAGCTGCTCCAGCCCGGAATACTGCTTGGTGTAACCGCAGAAGGATGCGGTGTTCACCACCAGCACCACCTTGCCGGCGAAGGCGTCGGGGGTGAAGGCGCCGCCCTCGATCTTCGGCAGCGGCAAGGCGGACCAGTCGAGCGGCGTGGCCGCGGCGGGGGTCGTGGTCATGATCAGCACCAGGAGCAGGAATCGGGCCAGCATCGCGGGATCTCCAAGCCACGTCGTCCGTATGGATACGCCGCGCCGGGCGGTCCGGATGACGATCTCAGGATCGTCCCGCCACGCTGCACCGTCAGGCCGCGCCGGACAAGACCCTGTTCGCCGCCCGCGGCCCGGCGATGGCGGATCTGCGCCGGCCGCATCGGCGGCCGGTCGCCGCGGCCGGCCTCCCGTGCTAGGACGGATCTCGGCCGGACCTCCCCGGCGATGGATCCACGCCCGTGCCCGAAACCGTCCTGAACCTTCATCCCGGCATGCCGGAAGCGTCGCTCCGCCCGCTGCGCGAGCGCTACGACCTGGTCGAGCGGGCCTTCGCCGGCATCGCCGCCGACCCGCTGCCGCAGGCCGACCGCATCCGCGGCGTGGTCACCATCGGCGTGATCGGCATCGACCGCGCGCTGATCGAGCGGCTGCCCAACCTCGGCATCATCGCCTGCTACGGCTCGGGCTATGAGCGGATCGATATCGTCGCGGCGCGGGAGCGCGGCATCGTCGTCACCAGCAACATCGGCGCCAACGCCGCCTGCGTCGCCGACATGGCGCTGGCGCTGCTGCTGGCCAGCGTCCGCCGGCTGGGCGAGGGCGAACGCTTCCTGCGCGCCGGGCGCTGGACCAAGCCGGCGGCACCGCCGGCGCTGATCTCGACCGGCATGGCCGGGCGTCGCGTCGGCATCCTCGGCCTCGGCTCGATCGGCGAGAAGATCGCGCGCCGGGCGGCGGCCTTCGACATGGAGGTCGCCTACCACAACCGCCGGCCGAAGCCGGATGCCCCTTGGGCCTATCACGACACGCTGGCGTCGCTGGCGGAATGGGCCGACATCCTGGTCGTCGCCTGCCGCGCCGACGAAAGCACCCGCGGCATCGTCGACCGCAGCGTGCTGGCGGCGCTGGGGCCGCAGGGCCATGTCGTCAACATCGCCCGCGGCGAGGTGGTGGACGAGGCGGCGCTGATCGCGGCACTGGAGTCCGGCACCATCGCCGGCGCCGGACTCGACGTGTTCGAGCACGAGCCGGCGGTGCCGGAGGCGCTGATCCGGCTGGAGAATGTGGTGCTGGCGCCGCACATCGCCAGCATGACCCAGGCGGCGCATCGCGAGATGTGCCGGATGACGATCGAAAGCCTGGACAACTTCTTCGCCGGCCGGCCCCTGACCAACGCGCGCTGACGAAAGCGGCGGCCTGCGGCTCAGAGACTGTTTGGAAATACGCTGGCGTGAGTCGGCTGGCGGTGGTTTCGAGACCCGGCGCGCAGCGGACGTTTGGGTCCGTGAGCACCGGAAGTGCAGAAACCGCCGTCAGACGGCCGCGCCAGGTGCATTATCAAACAGGCTCTCAGGCCACCGGCACGGTGCCGCCATCGATCACATGCTCGCTGCCATGGATCGATGCGGCGCGGTCGGAGGCCAGGAAGGTCACCAGCTCCGCCACCTCCTCCGGCCAGGCGGGGCGGCCGATCGGGATGCCGCCCAGCGATGCCATCAGGGCCTGGCGGGCGCCCTCGGTGTCGGTGCCCAGCTTGGCCGCCAGCTCCGCGATCAGCCCGGTGGCGCCGTCGGTCTGGACCCAGCCCGGCGACACCCGCACCACGCGCACGCCCCTGGGGCCGACCTCCTTCGACAGCGCCTTGCTATAGGTGGACAGCGCCGCCTTGGCCGCGGCGTAGGCGGTGGTGGCCTCGGGCAGCGGCAGCCGGCTCTGGATCGACCCGACATGGACGATCACGCCCGACCCCCGGTCCAGCATCTCCGGCAGCAGCGCCCGGTCCAGTCGCACAGCAGGCAGCAGGTTCAGGTCGAAGGCGCGTTGCCATTCCCGGTCGTCCAGCACGGCGAAGCCGCCGGACGGCGCCTTCGACCCGCCGAGGACGTGGACGATGATGTCGGCGCCGCCGAGATCGCCGCGCACCGCATCGGCCACGGCGGCGCAGCCTTCGGCCGTGGCCAGGTCCGCCGCCACGAACGGCTCGCCATCGTCCAGCTCGGCGGGCCGGCTGCGGGCGACGGCGAGGACCCTGGCCCCGGCCCGGCGCAGCCGCGCCGCCACCGCGGCGCCGATGCCGCGGCTGCCACTCGTCACCAGGGCGCGCCGGCCTGCCAGCTCGCGCGGGTCGGCGGTGAAGACGGGACGACGGCTGGTCATCCCACGATCTCCAGGGACGCGATCCTGTCGCCCGCCAGGCCGAAGGCGAAGCGCAGCTCGACCGGGCTGCCGGGGAACTGGCCCGTGACCCGGGCGGTCAGCACGGTCCTGCCGTCCGCCTCGGTCA
Source organism: Inquilinus ginsengisoli (assembly GCF_031453975.1). NCBI lineage: Bacteria > Pseudomonadati > Pseudomonadota > Alphaproteobacteria > Rhodospirillales > Rhodospirillaceae > Inquilinus > Inquilinus ginsengisoli. The sequence continues at coordinate 380,268 of NZ_JAVDPW010000008.1, read as the reverse complement.
CATCAAGGGGCTCGACCGTGTGCTGGTATTTGCGCTTGGATTCGGCCTTCCAGGCCGTGATCGCCTCCAGGCCGCGGATGGTGCGGCCCTCGTCGCGGACCACGGCGTCGGCGGCGAAGCAAGCCGACAGCGCCGCCGCATTATCGGCGTTTTCCGCGGCGATGTAGGTGGCGATCGGTTCGGGCAGCGACAGGGTCATGACGGCTCCTCGGCGGGCGGATTGCATGACGCCAAGGATGGGAATACGGTTTCGCAATGGCAAGAACGCACGAAAAAGTAAGGTACCCACCGGAAAGTAAGCGCCCGGCCTACACCGCCGGCAGCGCGGCCGAGGGCATCGAACAGGCGCTGAAGATGCTGGAGGGGCGGTGGAAGCTGCTGATCCTGTTCCACCTGTTCGGCGGCAAGGTGCTGCGCTTCTCGGAGCTGGAGCGCGCGATCCCCGCCATCTCGCAAAAGATGCTGATCCAGCAGCTGCGGGGGATGGAGGCGGACGGCATGGTCCGCCGCATCGTCCATCACCAGGTGCCGCCCAAGGTCGAATACGGGCTGACCGATTGGGGCCAGGCGCTGTGCCCGGCGCTGGACGAGATCCTGCGATGGGCGGAGCTGCGGCCGGACGACGCGGCGGCTGACCCGGCGGCGGGCTGACACGAACGGAGTCCGGGGGGCCACGACCGAGGAGCGAGTGACAGCATGGACACCGATCCGCTGACCGGGGTGCCACTGACCGGGGTCAAGGCCTGCGTCTTCGACGCCTATGGCACCCTGTTCGACCTGGTCTCGGCCGCCCGGCGCTGCGCCGATGCGCTGGGCGACCGGGTCGGCCCGCTGGCCGCGCTGTGGCGCGACAAGCAGCTCGGCTATTCCTGGCTGCGGGCGGTGCAGGGCCGCCACGCCGATTTCTGGCAGGTCACCGGCGACGCGCTCGATTTCGCGCTGGAGACGCAGGGGATCCGCGAACCCGGCCTGCGCGACCGGCTGATGGACCTGTACCTCACGCTCGAACCGTTCCCGGAGGTGCCGGCGGTGCTGCGCCGGCTGCGTGCCGCCGGGCTGAAGACGGCGATCCTGTCCAACGGCACGCCGGCGATGCTGGAGGCGCTGGTCGCCGGCGCCGGGCTGCAGGACCAGTTCGACGCGGTGCTGTCGGTCGAGCAGGTCGGTGTCTACAAGCCGCATCCCAGCGTCTACCAGCTGGCGCTCGACACGCTCGGCCTGCCGGCCGGGGCAATCGCCTTCCAGTCGTCCAACGCCTGGGACGCCTTCGCCGCCTCGGCCTTCGGCCTGCGCGTGGTGTGGTGCAACCGCTACGGCCAGCGGCCGGAACGCCTGCCCGGTGCGCCGGACCGGCAGGTGGCGTCGCTGGCGGAGCTGCCGGCCCTGGTCGGGGCTTGAGACTCCGCGGACCGGCCCGGATCAGCCGCCGCAATCCTGGGCGTAGCTCTGCTGCTGGTCGGCGATGACCTGGTCCTGGTCCTTGATGTCCGACTCCGGGATCTTCAGTTCGGCTTGGCAGGTCTTGTAGATCTCGCTCAGCCTGATGTAGCCGTCCAGCAGGTCCTTCTGCGCCGCGCATTTCTCGGCCGGCGGCGCGCCCAGCTTGAACAGCGAGGCGGATTGCAGGGCCGGGATCTTGCTGGTCTGCGCCGTGAAATCGGCGGTGCAGTCGGCGAAGGCCGGCAGGGCCAGCAGCGGCGTCAGGGTCGCGGCGAGAAAGAGGCTCTTCACGGAAGGGCTCCCCTTGGGCTCTCTCGGGATTCCGCGCCACATCGCGGACGCCGGAAAAACCCGTTGTGGCGGGAATGGTTCCGGGTCAGCCCTTGGCCGGGCCGGTCGAGCCGCGCAGCACCAGCTCGGTCTCGAAATGGATCTCGCGGCGGTCGCCGGGGTCGATCAGCAGTCCGGCGGCGGCGCGGCCCTTCCCGACCAGCGGCTGGCGGATGGTGGTCAGCGGCGGGGTGGCGGTCGCGGCGGCCGGGATGTCGTCGAAGCCGATCACCGAGACGTCGCCCGGCACCGCCAGTCCCTGCCGCGCCAGCCAGCCCATCGCCCCCAGCGCCAGCCGGTCGCAGGTGGCCAGGATCGCGGTCAGGCCGGGCTGGCGCTGCAGCAGCCGCGCCGTGCCGCGCTCGATTGACTCCACGTCGAACAGGCATTCCTCGATCGGCAGCCGCGCGGCCGGGATGTCGGCCGCGAACGCCGCGTCGAGAATGCCGAACAGCCGCTCCTGGCCGGCGGCGTAGATCGAGCCGTGGATCCGGTCCAGCGACACCTCGCCCTCGCGCGAATCCGGCATCAGCTCCATCGACAGCACGCCGATGCGGCGGTGGCCCAGGCCCAGCAGGTGCCGGGTGGCTGCCGCGGCGCCGCTGCGGTCGGCGACGGTGACGGTGCGGCAGCCCTCCAGCAGCGGCTGGTCGACCGTCACCACCGGCAGGCCGCGGCCGCGGATGATGTCGAGGACGCCCGGCTCCTCCTCCATGCAGTACATGATGAAGCCGTCGACCGCGGCCGAGGCGAGGGCCTTGCGCGCCGCCTCGACATCCGCGGCGGCGTAGACCGAGATGCCGCGACCGGTCTCGTCGCACACCGCGGCGACGCCCTGGATCAGGGCCAGCGCCGCCGGGTCGCCGAAGGCGTAGCCCAGCCCCTCCGGGATCACCACCGCGATGGTGCCGATATGGCCGGTGCGCAGCATCCGTGCCAGCGGGTCGGCGCCCTGGTAGCCCAGCGCCTCGGCCGCCGCCATCACCTTGCCGCGGATCGCGTCGCTGACCCGCTCGGGATGGTTGAAGACATTGGAGACGGTGCCCTGCGCCACCCCCGCCGCCAGGGCGATGTCGCGTAGCCGGGCCTTGGGCTTGGGAAGGGGGGCGTCGGCGGTCATGGCGACACCCTACCGGCTGCTTTGAACCGATTCAAATTCTGCTTGACCACGGGACCGTCCGTACCAAATATGAATCGATTCAAAAAATCGATTCAAAGGAGACCGTCATGGCATTCATGACCGGATTCCCGCTGGTCGGCTATCTCATGGAACGCAGGCTGGCCGGTCGGTTCTCGCACCTGCCGCCGACGGTGGCGGCGGAGCTGGAGGCGTTCGCGGCGGACCAGGAGGCCGCGGCTGCGGCGAGGCCTGCGGCCCCGCCCGGAAACGCGATCGGGGACGGCGCGGTGCCGTCCCCGATGCAGGATCGCTGTCCGCCGCCGCGGCGGGCGGCGTGACCGGTCAGCCCGGTGTGCGGCTCGGCTGCCGTGGCCGGGTGGCCAGGGCGTAGAGCCTGGGCCCGAACAGCGCCAGCACCGCCAGCGCCAGCAGCGTGGCCGACAGCGGCCGGGTCACCAGCGCCGAGATGTCGCCGGCCGAGATCGTCATCGCCTGGCGGAAGTTCTGCTCCGCCAGCGGCCCCAGGATCATGCCGATGATCACCGGCGCGGTCGGGAAGTCGTAGCGCCGCATGACGTAGCCGATGGCGCCGACGACATAGAGCAGCACCAGGTCGACCGGCGACTGGGTGATGCCGTAGGTGCCGATGGTGGCGAAGACCAGGATGCCGGCATAGAGCTGCGGCGCCGGGATCTGCAGCATCTTCACCCACAGCGCGATCATCGGCAGGTTCAGGACCAGCAGCATGACGTTGCCGATGAACAGCGACGCGATCAGGCCCCACACCAGCGTCGGCTGGCTCTCCAGTAGCAGCGGCCCGGGGTTGATGCCGTAGCTCTGGAACGCCGAGAGCAGGATGGCGGCGGTGGCCGAGGTCGGCAGGCCCAGCGTCAGCAGCGGCACCAGCACGCCGGCGGTGGAGGCGTTGTTCGCCGCCTCGGGCCCGGCCACGCCCTCGATCGCGCCATGGCCGAACTCCTCCGGCTTCGACGACAGCTTCTTCTCGACGAAATAGCTCAGGAAGGTCGGGATCTCGGCCCCGCCGGCCGGCATGGCGCCGATCGGGAAGCCGATGACGGTGCCGCGCAGCCACGGCTTCCACGACCGCTTCCACTCGTCCCGCGTCATCCAGATCGACCCCTTCAGCGGGATGATCTCGTCCTTGCCGTGGCGGTAGCGCGAGGCGACGTAGAAGGTCTCGCCGACCGCGAACAGCCCGACCACGACGACGATGACATTGATGCCGTCCAGCAGCTCCGGCACCCCGAAGGTGAAGCGCGCCTGGCCGGTCTGCAGGTCGATGCCGACCAGGCCGAGGAAGATGCCGGCGAACAGCGAGGTCAGCCCGCGGATGGCGGAGGAGCCGAGCACCGCCGAGACGGTGACGAAGGAGAACACCATCAGCGAGAAATACTCGGCCGGGCCGAAGCTCAGCGCGAAGTCGACCACGACAGGCGCCAGGAAGACGATGCCCAGCGTGCCGATGGTGCCGGCGACGAAGGAGCCGATGGCCGAGGTCGCCAGCGCTGCGCCGCCGCGGCCCTTGCGGGCCATCTTGTTGCCCTCCAGCGCGGTGACGATGGTGGCGCTCTCGCCCGGCGTGTTCAGCAGGATCGAGGTGGTGGAGCCGCCATACATCGCGCCGTAATAGATGCCGGCGAACAGGATGAAGGCGGCCGCCGGCTCGACCTGGAAGGTGATCGGCAGCAAGAGCGCGATGGTCAGCGCCGGGCCGATGCCGGGCAGCACGCCGATGGCGGTGCCGACGGTGGTGCCCAGCAGGCACCACAGCAGGTTGACCGGGGTCAGCGCGACGGCGAAGCCGTGCAGCAGCTGGTTGAAGCTGTCCATCTCAATGCCCCCTGCCGCGCAGCAGCGAATCCAGGCCGTTCTCGACCCAGCCGGCGCCGATGTTGATGCCCAGCGCCTCGGCGAAGCCGAAATAGGCGATCAGGGCGAAGGCGGCGCCGATCAGGGTGTTGCGCAGGAAGGCGCGGGAGCCGAAGCCCCGCGCCACGCAGACGAACAGCAGGATCGAGGCGACGGTGAAGCCGGCGACGCCGATCAGCAGCACGTTCAGCACCAGCCCGGCGAGGACCCACAGCAGGGCCGGCATGTCGGGCGCCGTCTCGCGCTCATCCTCCGGCTGCCAGCCGCCGCGCAGGGCGGAGGCCAGCAGCGCCAGGCCCAGCAGGCCGAGGCCCGCGGCCGAGATCTTCGGCGCGATGGTCGGCCCGGCCTGGGCGTAGATCGGCGACACCGGCATCGCCATGGTCTGCCAGTAGATCACGATGGCGAGGGCGATCACGCCGAGCGCGATGACCAGCTCCCCCACCGGCCGGTGCCGCGGCACCGGCCGGTCCGCCTGCTGCCCGCTCATCAGGCCAGCCCGAGATCCTTGAGGATGCCGGCGATCCGCGCCGTCTCGGTCTCGAGGAACGCCTTGTACTCGTCGCCGAACAGCGGGATCGGGGTCCAGTCGCGGGTCTTGCAGGCCTCGGCCCATTGTGGGGCCGCGGCCAGCGCCTTGATCATCTCGATCATCGCGGCGCGCTCGGCGTCGTCGACACCCGGCGGGGCGAACACGCCGCGCCAGTTGAACAGGTCCACCGGGATGCCCTGCTCGATCAGGGTCGGGGCGTCGATGCCGGGCTGGCGCTTGTCGGCCGAGATGGCGAGGATGCGCAGCTTGCCGGCCTTGACCTGCTCGGAGAACTCGCCGTAGCCGGAGATGCCGGCGGCGACCTGGTTGCCCAGCAGCGCCGCCGTGGCCGGCCCGCCGCCGGCGAAGGCGACATAGCCCAGCTGCGACGCCTGGACGCCGACCGCCTTGGCGATCAGGCCCAGGAGGATGTGGTCGGAGCCGCCGGCCGAACCGCCGGCCACCGGCACCTTGGTGGGGTCGGCCTTCAGCGCGTCGGCGAAGTCCTTGGCGGTCTTGAACGGCGATTCCGCCGGCACCACCAGGGCCAGGAACTCGCCGGTCAGCCGGGCGATCGGCGTGGTGCTGGTCAGGTCGACCGAGCTCTTGTTGGCGACGATGGCGCCGACCATCACCATGCCGGCGACCATCAGGGCGTTGCCCTGGCCCTTCCACTGGTTGACGAATTGCGGCAGGCCGACCACGCCGCCGGCCCCGGCGACATTGGTGATCTGCACCCCGCCGACGGCGCCGGTGGCGCGCAGTACCTGCTCGATGGTGCGCGCGGTCTGGTCCCAGCCGCCGCCGGGCGCGGCCGGCACGAAGATCTTCAGCAGGTCGATGGCGGCCTCGGCCCGTCCGGCCGGCAGCAGCGTCGCCAGCCCGGCCAGCGCCGGGGCGGCGAGGGTTCCGAGCAGAAGGTGGCGTCGGTTGATCATCAGGTCTCCCCCGTGTCGATAGTGAAGCCGGACGCTCTCGGGCGTCCTTGTCCGGCGGCCGGCCGGCGCGGTTCTCAGTGTGTCGACGCCTCGTCTTGGTCCTCGCGAGGCTTGGGCACCGGCCGCGCGGGTTGGCCGGTGTAGCTCCAGATCAGGTGGCGCGGGATCGGGCCCTTGTTGCGCTCGCCCGACTGCATCTCCTCCCAGGCATGGGCCAGCACCCCGACCGACCGCGACAGCACGAACAGGCCGCGGCACAGGGGCGGGGGGAAGCCCAGCTCGGCGAACACCACGGCGGTGGCGCCGTCGATGTTCATCGGGATCGGCTTGCCCTTGCGCGCCGCCAGCACCGCCTCGACCGCGCGGGCGATGGCGGCGAAGCGCCCGGTCACCGTGCCGGCCTCGGCCGCGCGATCGACCAGGCCCAGCAGCCGCGGGGCGCGCGGGTCCAGCGGATGGAAGCGGTGGCCGAAGCCCGGCACATGCCGGATGCCGCGCGCCGCCAGGGCGTCGATCGCCTCCCCGGCCGCCCGGTGCAGCGCCTCGGGGTCGATCTCGCCCTCCGGCAGCGCGGCGGCGATCTCGCCATACAGGGCGACGCATTGCTCGCCGGCGCCGCCATGGACGTCGCCCAGGGTGTTGATGGCCGAGGCCATGGCGTTGTTGATGCCCACGCCGCAGGTGGCGGCGATGCGGGCGACGGCGATCGACGGCGCCTGCGGCCCGTGGTCGACCGCGGCGACCAGCGCCGCCTCCAGCAGCGCCGCGGCCTCGCGGCCCGGCAGCTCGCCCCGGGTCATCAGATAGACCATCTCGGCATAGGAGACGCGGCCGATCAGGTCCTCGATGGCATAGCCGCGCATGGCGATATGGCCCGGCCGCATCTCGATGATGCCGGTCGCCCACCAGTCCTGGGGCGTCTTCTCCGGACGTCCGCTCATAGTGCCCCCTCTCCCCTCAGGGCATCGATCTCGGAGGCAGAGTATCCGAGTTCGGCCAGAATCGAACCGGTATCTGCGCCCAGCGCCGGCGGCGGGCCGGATGGGGCGGGATCGCCGCTGGCGAGGCGGAAGCCGCTGCGCACCACCCGGACCGGCCGGTCGACCCCGGGCACCGTCTCGAAGCGTTGCAGCAGGCCGCGTTCGACCAGCTGCGGGTGCTCCAGCACCGCCGGCACCGACAGCACCTCGCCGGCCGGCACGCCGTGGCGGTTCAGCAGCGGCGACCATTCCGCGGCGGGCCTGTCCGCCAGCGCCGCCTCGATCTCGGCGGTCAGGGCGGCGCGATGGCGCTTGCGCTCCTCGCGCTCGGAAAACCTGGGGTCGGCGGCCAGGTCGTCGCGGCCGATCAGCCGGCACAGCGTCACGAACTGCTCCTGCTTGTTGGCGGCAATGTTCAGTAGCCCGTCGCCGGTGCGGAAGGTGCCGGACGGGGCGGCGGTCATGTTCTCGTTGCCCATCGGCCGCGGCGCCACCCCGGCGATCAGCCAGTTCGACACCGCCCAGCCCATCGCCACCAGGGTCGATTCCAGCATCGACACGTCGATCACCTCGCCCTTGCCGGTGCGGCCGCGCTGCACCAGGGCGGCGGCGACGGCGAAGGCGGCGGTGATGCCGCCCATGGTGTCGGCGACGGGATAGCCGACCCGCAGCGGCGCGCTGTCGGCGTCGCCGGTCACGCTCATCACCCCGGACAGGCCCTGGATGATCTGGTCATAGGCCGGGTTGTCGCGCAGCGGCCCGTCCTGGCCGAAGCCGGAGATGGCGCAGTAGATCAGGTCGGGCTTCGCCGCCATCAGCACGGCGGGCCCCAGGCCCAGCCGGTCCATCACCCCGGGCCGGAAGTTCTCGATCACCACATCGGCGGTGGCGACCAGCCGCTTGAAGGCGGCGACGCCCTTGGGCGATTTCAGGTTCAGGGTGATCGACCGCTTGCCGGCGTTCTGGGCCAGGAAGGACACGCCCATGTGGCGGCGGTTCAGCTCGGGGTCGGCGCCCAGCTGGCGGGCCAGATCGCCGCCCTGCGGCGTCTCGACCTTGATCACGTCGGCGCCCAGCTGGGCCAGCTGATAGCCGGCGAAGGGCCCGGCCAGCACATTGGTCAGATCGAGAACCCGCACGCCCGACAGCAGACCCAAGGTGCCCTCCCGCGGGACCGCCCTGTTTCCGGGCGGTCATTCCGACTGATAGAATGATGTTCTATTAATCTGGAATTCCGTCAGGCGCAACATCGTTCTGGCAGTCAGAACGATGTTGCGCGACACTGCGCGGGCACGGCGACGGAGGGCGGGATGACGCAGGACAGGGTCGAGGCGGTGGAGCGTGCCCTGGCGATCCTCGGCGCCTTCGATGCGGCGCAGCCGCGGCGGACGCTGGCCGAGCTGGCGGCGGCGACCGGCCTGTACAAGAGCACCATCCTGCGGCTGGCGGGGTCGCTGGAGCACTGCGGCTACCTGCTGCGCCAGGAGGACGGCGCCTGGCGGCTGGGGCCGGCGCTGGGGCGGCTGGGCACGGTCTACCGCAGCGGCTTCGACCTGGCCGACGCGATCCGGCCCGAGCTGGCGCGGCTGGTCGAGGCGACGCGCGAGACCGCGTCCTTCTATGTCCGCGACGGCGACACCAGGGTGTGCCTGTACCGCCAGAACTCGCCGCAGGCGGCACGCCACCATCTCGACGAGGGCGCGCAGCTGCCGCTGACCGCCGGCGCCAGCGCCCGCATCCTGATGGCGTTCACGGCCCCGCAGGATGCGCCAGAAGATGCGGCGAGCGCGGCGGTCCGGGCACAGGGCCATTCCGTCTCGCTGGGCGAACGCGACCCGCTGGTGGCGGCGGTGTCGGTGCCGGTGTTCGACGGCGCCGGCCGGTTCCGCGGCGCCCTGGCGGTCTCCGGCCTCGCCGCCCGCTTCGACGCCCCGGCGCGAGACCGGGCCCTGGTCCTGCTGCACGCCGCCACCGCCAGGCTGAAACCGGCGCTGGGGTAGGGGCGAGGGGGGCCACCAGAGGGAGCGCGCCGCCCCCTCTTCGTCATTGCGAGGAGGCGTAGCCGACGAAGCAATCCATGCCGGACGGCGCCATGGATTGCTTCGCTGCGCTCGCAATGACGGAGGAGAGAGGCGGGAGAGCCGACGCGTTGTGTCCCGACCGCCCTCCGAGGGCCGCCGCGGCCGGCCTCAGATATGGATCGGGCGGCCGTCGACGGCGAGGGCGGCTTCCTTGACCACCTCGTTCAGGGTCGGGTGGGCGTGGCAGGTGCGGGCGATGTCCTCGGCCGAGGCGCCGAACTCCATCGCCAGCACGCATTCGGCGATGATGGTGCCGGCCTCGGCGCCGATGATGTGCACGCCCAGCACCCGGTCGGTCTTGGCGTCGGCCAGGATCTTCACGAAGCCGTCGGTCGCGTTCATGGCGCGCGCCCGGCCATTGGCCAGGAACGGGAACTTGCCGCTCTTGTAGGCGACGCCGGCCTGCTTCAGCTCTTCCTCGCTGCGGCCGACCGAGGCCACTTCGGGCCAGGTGTAGACCACGCTCGGGATCGCGTCGTAGTTCACATGGCCCGCCTGGCCGGCCAGGATCTCGGCCACGGCGATGCCTTCATCCTCGGCCTTGTGCGCCAGCATGGGCCCGGCGATGACGTCGCCGATGGCGTAGATGCCCTCGACATTGGTGCGGAAGTGCTTGTCGGTCTTCACCCGGCCGCGCTCGTCCAGCGCCACGCCGGCCGCGTCCAGCCCCAGCCCTTCGGTGTAGGGGCGGCGGCCGATCGACAGCAGCACGTAATCGGCCTCGATGGTCTCGGCATCGCCGCCCTTGGCCGGCTCGACCGTCAGGGTGACCCCCTTGTCGGTCTTCTGCGCGGCGGTGACCTTGGAGCTCAGCTTGAACGCCATGCCCTGCTTGGTCAGGATGCGCTGCATCTGCTTCGACACCTCGCCGTCATTGGTCGGCAGGATGCGGTCGAGGAACTCCACCACCGTGACCTTGGCGCCCAGGCGGGACCAGACCGAGCCGAGCTCGAGCCCGATGACGCCGCCGCCGATCACCACCAGATGCTTCGGCACCTCCGGCAGCGACAGCGCGCCGGTCGAGGTCACGATGCGCTGTTCGTCGGCCTCGACACCCTTCAGCGGGGTCGAGTCGGAGCCGGTGGCGATGATGACGTTCTTGGCGGCGTAGGCCTTGCCCTCGACCTCGATGCGGTCCTTGGCGGTGAAGCGGGCGGTGCCCTTCAGCCGGTCGATCTTGTTCTTCTTGAACAGGAAGTCGACGCCGTCGACGTTCGACTTCACCACCTTGTCCTTGTGGCCCATCATGCCCGGCAGGTCGAGCTCGACCCCCGCGACCTTGACCCCGAAGGCGGCCAGGGCATGGCCGGCTTCTTCGAACTTCTCCGAGGCGTGCAGCAGCGCCTTGGACGGGATGCAGCCGATGTTCAGGCAGGTGCCGCCGAGGGTCGGCATCTTCTCGACGCAGGCAGTCTTGAGTCCCAGCTGGGCGGCGCGGATGGCGGCGACATAGCCGCCGGGGCCGGAACCGATCACGATCACGTCATAGGAGGCAACGGGGTCAGTCATCGCTCGCACTCAGCGTGGCGGAAAGGGTGGCCGCACCCTGCATGAGCGGGGCCGCCGCCGCAACTGCGTCGAGCGGAGTTCTGCCATCTCGCGATGATATGCGGGCCTATGGTCCGAAGCCCCGGCCGCGCTGGTCATCAAGGGCGGCTCCCAGCGCCTGGATCTCGCGGTTGAGGGCGTCGAGCTGCGGCAGCGTCAGGCCCGACCGCTGCAGCAGCGCCTCGCCCAGGCACCGGCTGCGGGCGAACAGGGCGCGACCCGCCTCGGTCAGCCGGACCTGGACCTCGCGCTCATTGTCCGGGCCGCGTCGCCGCTGCACCAGCCCGGCCGCCTCCATCCGCTTCACCAGGGGCGTGATCGTGCTCGAATCGAGGGCGAGGCGGGCGGCGATGGTGCCGATCGTCCGGCCGTCCTCCTCGCCCAGCACGTTGAGCACGAGATACTGCGGATAGGTGATGCCCATCTCGTCCAGCATCGGCTTGTACGTCCGGTTGATGGACATGGCGGTGCGGTACAGCGTGAAGCAGATCTGCTCGTCGAGCGCGAGCGGGCGGTCCTTCGGCAAGGGCATGCGGCGCCCTCCTGTTCCTGATGCGCGATCATATTTATCACGAAAAATAATATCGCGATAAAAATTTCGCTGGACGCGGGCAGAACGGTCGGCTATCTCTTTGTTTATCGCGATAATAATTATCGCGATGTAACCTATTCATTATGGTGATACCAACGGAGCCGCAGATGGTTCACAGCGAGTATGGGACGGACGGAATCTCGCGCCGGCTCGTTCTGGCGGCGGGGGTTGGACTCGCCGCCGTGGCGGCCCTGCCGCATTCTTCCCTGGCGCAGAATGGCGCCGCACCCACACGGCCAACATCGGGAGACAGCACCATGAGCAGCGGATTGTTCGCGACCAAGGACGGCACCAATATCTTCTACAAGGACTGGGGCCCGCGTGCCGCGCAGCCGATCGTGTTCCATCACGGCTGGCCGCTCAGCAGCGACGACTGGGACGCTCAGCTGCTGTACTTCCTGGGCCAGGGCTACCGCGTCGTCGCCCATGACCGGCGCGGCCATGGCCGGTCCAGCCAGACCGACACCGGCAACGAGATGGACACCTACGCCTCGGACGCGGCCCAGTTGTTCGAGCATCTCGGCCTGAAGGGCGCCGTCCATATCGGCCATTCCACCGGCGGCGGCGAGGTGGCGCGCTATGTCGCCCGGCATGGCGGCAACGGCCGGGTGGCCAAGGCAGCGCTGGTCAGCGCCGTGCCGCCGGTCATGGTGAAGTCGGAGAAGAACCCCGGCGGCCTGCCGATCGAGGTGTTCGACGGCCTCCGCGCCGCGCTGGCCGCGAACCGGGCGCAGTTCTACCGCGACCTGCCGGAAGGGCCGTTCTACGGCTTCAACCGCCCGGGCGCGAAGGTCTATCCCGGCGTGATCGACAATTGGTGGCGCCAGGGCATGATCGGCGGCGCCAAGGCCCATTACGACTGTATCAAGGCATTTTCGGAGACCGACTTCACCGAGGATCTGAAGGCGATCGAGGTGCCGGTGTTGGTCCTGCATGGCGACGACGACCAGATCGTGCCGTACGCGGACGCGGGCGTGCTCTCGGCCAAGCTGCTGAAAAACGCCACGCTGAAGATCTACAAGGGCTATCCGCACGGCATGCTGACCACCCATGCCGATGTGCTCAACGCGGACTTGCTGGCCTTCGTCAAGGGCTGACCGCCGGTCTGCCGATAAGTAAGAACCGTCATCGCGAGGCGCGCAGCGCCGTGGCGATCCAGAGGTCGGTGCCGCCGGATCGCCACGGCCCCAATCAAGTGTAAGGGCGGGGCTCGCGATGACGAGTTATTCTGGGCCTGTCGCCGGGGCGACGGCTCTCAGCGGGAGGCCGTGTTGGACGGGCGGCCGCGCATGTAGTGCCGCTCCGGGCGATAGCGCGGCTTGATCAGCTGGTCGATCCAACCCCGGATCACGGTCCACATGCGCGTCGGGCCTCCTTCAACCCTTGGTCAATGCGGCGCGGACGGCGGTGAGCCCATCCTGTCCGTCGCGGGTGGTGACACCGGCCAACCAGCCGGCGAGAAGATCGGGATGATCCTTGAGGTAGCGGGTGGCGGCGGTCTTGCCGTCCTCTCCCTGGTCCAGGATCGACCCCATGATCTGATTTTCCATCTCCACCGTGAATGTCAGCTGTGACAGCAGCCGGGCGAGATTGGGGCAATTCTGGGACAAGTCTCGCCTCGTCACGGTGTAGACGGTGGCGCCGCCGTAATTCGCGCCGAAATAGGCGTCGCCGCCGCTGAGATAGTTCAGCGGATACTTGGTGTTCATCGGGTTCGGCTCCCACGCCAGGAACACGATCCAATCCTTCTTCCGGGTGGCCCGGTCCACCTGGCTTAGCATCCCCTGCTCGCTCGATTCGACCAGGGACCAGCCGTCCAGGCCGAAATCCTTGGCGTCGATCATCTTCTGGATGTTCTGGTTGGCCGGCGCCCCCGACTCGATGCCGTAGATCTTGTGGTCGAACCGGTCGGCATGCCTGGCGAGGTCGGCGAAATCCTTGATCCCGGCCTCGGCGACATAGGCCGGCACCGCCAGCGTGAAGCGGATGCCGTCCAGATTGGGGCGGATCACCTCGATCGCCTTCTCGGCCGTCAGCGGCTCGATGAAGCGCTTCTGCGCCGGCATCCAGTTGCCGAGGAACACGTCGATCTGCTGGTTCTTCAGGCTTTCGAAGGTGACCGGCACGGCCAGGGTGTCGACCTTCTGGGTGTAGCCCAGCGGCGCCAGCAGGGTGCCGAGGATGCCGTTGGTCGAGGTGATGTCGGTCCAGCCCGGGTCGGACATGCGCACGGTGGCGCAGCTCTCGGGCTCGGCCGCCGCCGCGGGCGCCGCGGCCAGCAGCAGGCCGGCCAGGGCGAGGATGATGAGACGTGGTCCGGACATGATGCAGTCTCCCCGTTGTTATCGTTGTCGCCGGTGTCGTCAGCCGCCGCGCGTGACGCGCGGGAACCGGGCGGATGCCTCCAGGTCGTCGAGATCCATGTGGTTGCGGATGTATTGCCGGGTCGCGTCCTGGCGCGGCTGCCAGTCCCAGCCATGCGCCGCGCCCTGGCGCAGCGCGGTGTCGACGAAGTGCCGCCGCCGCTGGCTTTCGCGCACCTGCTCATGCAGACGCGGCAGGTCCCAGCGCGCCGCCACCTCGGCCCGGAAGGCGGCGATGCGGGCGGCCTCAGCTGGGTCGCCGGCGCGGTTCACCCGCTCGCCCGGATCGGTGGCGAGGTCGAACAGCTGGTCGGGGTCGGCCGGGCTGTGGATAAACTTCCAGGCGCCGCGCCTGACCATCACCATCGGCGCCACCGCGCCTTCGGCCAGGTATTCGCCATGCACCAGGTCATGGCCGCCGGTGCCGGCCAGATGCGGCAGCAGGCTGCGGCCGTCCAGCGGGGTCGGGTGCGGCGCCGCGCCTGCGGGCGAGGCGAGGTCGATCAGGGTCGGCAGCAGGTCGGCGGAGGACACGGCGGCGCCGACCCGGCGCGGGGCGAAGCGGCCGGGCGCATGCACGATCAGCGGGATGCGGCTGCCGCCCTCCAGGAAGCTCATCTTGTACCAGAGGCCGCGCTCGCCCAGGAATTCGCCGTGGTCGGACAGGATGATGGTCACCGTGTCCTCGGCCAGGCCGGTGCGGCGCAGCGCCTCCATCACCCGGCCGAACTGCTCGTCGACATAGGCGATGGCGCCGTAATAGGCGCGGCGGGCCCGGCGGGTCTGCTCCGGCGTCACCGGGGTGCGGTCCAGCTCGCACACCGCACGCAGCCGGCGCGAATGCGGGTCGTCGGCCGGCGCGTCCTCGGGCAGCGGGATGTCCTCGTCGCGATGCAGGGCCCAGTACCGCTCCGGCACCGCGAAGGGGTCGTGCGGATGGGTCAGCGACACGGTCAGGCAGAACGGCCGGTCATCGGCCGATCCCGGCACCCGGCGGACCAGGTCGTACAGCCGGCGCTCGGCCGCGAACACCACCTCGTCGTCGAAATCCAGCTGGTTGGTGCGGATGCAGGGCCCGGCGTCGAGCACCGAGGCCATGTTGTGGTACCAGCTCGGCCGCGCCTCCGGCCGGTCCCAGTCCGGGGTCCAGCCGAAATCGGCAGGGTAGATGTCGGTGGTCAGCCGCTCCTCGAAGCCATGCAACTGGTCGGCGCCGCAGAAATGCATCTTGCCGGCCAGGATGGTGCGATAGCCCTGGGCCCGCAGCCCATGGGCGAAGGTCGGCACGTCGGAGGGGAACTCGGTGGCGTTGTCATAAGCGCCGATCGCCGAGGGCAGCCGGCCGGACATGAACACGGCGCGGGAGGGACCGCAGAGCGGGCTGTTGCAATAGGCGGCGTCGAACACCACCCCGTCCCGCGCCAGCGCCGTCATCACCGGCGCCTGCACCACCCGGTTGCCATAGGCGGGCAGGGCGAAGGGCGTCAGCTGATCCGCCATCAGGATCAGGATGTTCGGTCGCCGCGCTGTCACGATCAGCCCCTCCTGGCACCGCGGCCCTGCTTGCGTCCGGGCCGGCGGCGTGTCTCAGTTCAACCGACAGGATGGGGCGCGGCCGGCCGGCCGGTGAAGACCGGCGCCGCTCATGGAGGCATTAGCTGGATTTATGGCAACGCGTCGCCGGGACCTGCCGCCCATGCCGGCGCTGCTGGCCTTCGAGGCCGCAGGCCGGTTGTCGAATTTCAGCGCCGCGGCGCGCGAGCTCGGGGCCACCCAGCCGGCCGTCTCCCATCAGATCGCCGCATTGGAGGCACGGCTGGGCACCGCCCTGTTCCGGCGGCTGCACCGCGGCGTCGCCCTGACCCCCGACGGCGAGCGGCTGCTGCAGGTGGTGACGCGTTCGCTCGACGCCATCGCCGACACCGCGGCGGAGATCCGGCAGGCGCGCGACCCCGGCGGGCTGACCGTCGCCACCGATTTCGCCTTCGCCACCTATTGGCTGCTGCCGCGGCTGGAGCGGCTGCGCGCGGCCTTGGGCGGGGTCGAGATCCGCATCCTGGCCAGCCAGGACGTGATCGACCCGCGCGACCGCGCCGTCGACGCGGTGGTCGCCTTCGGGGCGGGGCGCTGGCCCGGCTGCACCGTCGACCGGCTGTTCCCCGAGGTGGTGCTGCCGATCTGCAGCCCCGTCCTGCTGGCGCGCCTGCCGCGGATCGCGGCGCCGGCCGACCTGCTGGGGTTGCCGCTGCTGCATCTCGACAGCCCGGACCCGTCGCGCTGGCTCGACTGGCCCGGCTGGTTCCGCGGCCAGGGGGTCGAGGGCGCGCCGCAGGGCCGGTCGCTGCGCCTCAACAACTATCCGCTGGTGCTGCAGGCGGCGCTGGCCGGGCAGGGTCTGGCGCTGGGCTGGCGGCCGCTGGTCGACGACCTGCTGGCGGCGGGCCAGCTGGTGGCCGGCCTGCCCGCGCCCTACCGCACCCAGCGTGGCTATTTCCTGGCCCAGCCCCTCGCCGACCGCCCCGACCCCCTGCGCGCCGCCTTCCGCGACTGGCTGGTGGCCGAGGCCTCGGGGTAGGGCGGCCGCCGGCCAGCTCACGCTGCGGAATAGTCCATCCGCTTGAGGTCGGTGATCAGTCCCGGGCCGGTCGGGTCCCAGCCCAGCTGGTCGCGGGTCCAGGCGCTGGAGGCGCGAAGGTCCAGCCCGGCGAACATCGCAAGCCATCCGAAATGCGCCTGTGCCTCCTCAGGCGACAGGGACACCACCGGCAGGCCGAGACCCGCGCCGAGCACCGCCGCGATGTCGCGCACCGCGACGCCCTCTTCGGCGACGGCATGATACCGGGCGCCCCTGCGGCCCTTGTCGAAGGCGAGTGCGTAGAGCTTCGCCACATCGAGCACATGGGCCGCCGGCCAGCGGTTGGCGCCGTCGCCGACATAGGCCACGGCGCCCTTCTGCCGCGAGATCGCGATGAGGGGCGTGATCAGCCCCTGCCGGACCGGATCATGGACCTGCGGCAGCCGCACCACGCGCACGTCAACGCCCGCCTCCAGCAGCGCCTGGCCCGCCAGCTCGGAGGCGATGCGCGGATTGGGGTGGCTCCGGTCGAGCACATCTTCCGTCGCGAGGCCGCCCAGCCCGGCACCGCCCATCCCGGTGCCCGATGTGATGATGAGGGGCCGGTCGGAGCCCTTGAGCGTGGTGCCCAGGGCTTCGATCACCCGCCGGTCCTTCTCGCAGTTCGCGACGAAATGCGCGAAGTCGTGATCGAAGGCGGTGTGGATCACGGCGTCCGCCTGTGCCGCCCCGGCGCGCAGGCTGTCGAGATCCTCGAGGGTGCCGCGATGCGCCTCCGCACCGGCGGCCGCGAGGGATTGCGCGCCGGCATCGGATCGTGTCAGGCCCAGGACCTGGTGCCCGGCGGCCAGCAGCTCGGGCACGATGCGGGATCCGATGAAGCCGGTCGCGCCTGTGAGAAACACTCGCATGGGAGACTCTCCGATTGGTTCGGAGAGTCATGTCGCTCCATAGTTGATCCTATTAAAGTCGTGAGATTATACAGGTATAATCATTAACAGGCTTACCATAGCCGCCGTGCCGAACCGGGCGCGGTTCAGCGCGCCGGCGCCACGTTCTGGTTGAGGCTGAAGAAGTTGGTCGGGTCGTATTTGGTCTTCAGCGCCACCAGCCGGGCGTGGTTGGCGCCGAAGGCCGCCTGGATCGTGGTCGGGGCCTCCTCGCCGAGGAAGTTCAGGAGGTAGCCGCCGCTGGAATGGGGCTGCAGCGCGTCCCATGCCTCGCGGACCCAGGCGATGTGCTGCTGGGCCTCGGCCGCGTCGGTCCACTGCGCCGTGATCCCGACATTGAACTCCGACTGGCGCTGGGCGAAGGCAGTGTCGCCAGGGGCGACCCGGCCGGCGGCGCCGCCGTAGAACTCGACCAGGGCGCCGGACAGCGGCGACGTCGCGCGGTTGCCGTGCTCGACGATCAGGTCGATGACCTCGTCGCTCAGATCCGCCAGGAAGGTCGACTTCCAGTAGTTGTAGGTGCCGTCCGGGAAGGACCCGTCGGCCAGCTGCTGCATCGCTGGGAACGGCATCGGCTGCACGATGTCGAGGAATGGCGTGCCGAAGCCGCGCAGCGGCTGCAGCAGCTTCTCGCCCTCCGCGATGTCGCCGCTGTAGCACAGGGCCACGGCGGCGGCCGGCATGCCGTCCGGGGTCGAGATCAGGCCGCAATAGGCGGTCAGCTCGTCCGGCGCGGTGGCCATGAAGCCGCGATAGTGGCGCAGCAGCGCCGCCGCCTGGTCGCGCGGGTACAGGACCAGCCCGCCGAGCACGATCGAGACCGGATGCGCCTGGAACAGGAACGAGGCGACGATGCCGAAATTGCCGCCGCCGCCGCGCAGGCCCCAGAACAGGTCTGGATTGGAGTCGGCGCTGGCGGTGACGATCTCGCCCGCGGCGGTGACGACCTCGCAGGACAGGATGTTGTCGCAGGTCAGGCCGTGCTTGCGCACCAGCCAGCCGACGCCGCCGCCGAGGGCGAGGCCGCCGATGCCGGTGCGCGAGACCACGCCGGTCGGGACCGCCAGGCCGTGCAGATGGGTCTCGCGGTCCAGGTCGCCCAGCGTCGCCCCGCCCTGCACCCGCACCGTCCGCTGCTGCGGGTCGACGAAGACGGCCTTCATCGCCGAGAGGTCGATGACGATGCCGTCGTCGCACACCGCCCGGCCGCCGACATTGTGGCCGCCGCCGCGGACCGCGACCAGCAGGTCGTTGTCGCGGGCGAAGTGGACGGCGCGGACGATGTCGGCCACGCCCTGGCAGCGGGCGATCAGGCCGGGATGCTTGTCGATGCTGACGTTCCAGATCCGCCGCGCCGCGTCGTAGCCGGCGCCCTCGGGCTGGATCACCGCGCCGCTGAACCCTTCCGCAAACGCCGCGATCAGCGCCGTGTCGATGACGGCGCCGTCGCGCCGCTTCAGCCTTGGAGTCGTCATGCTTTTCCTCGCCGGGATCGATCGGTTGAGGACCAAGCGTGTCGCCGCTCCGTTACGTCGTGATGTCCTCATCGGGGCATCGGGTTACGGCTGTAGGCGAGGTTTGTCCGGGATGCCTTGTTGTGGGGACCTCAACCGACGTCCCGCCGATTGCATCGGCATGGCAGATACACCGGTCCCGACGCGTTGACAGTGCCCGGCAAAGCAGACCACTTGGCATCCCATGGTCTCTGACACTCCCGCCGCCACGACCTCGACCGAAGCGGCCCATTGGCGGCAGAATCTCTATGTCTGCCTGTTCGGGTCGTTCACGACCATCATCGCCATGACGCTGCTGCTGCCGTTCCTGCCGCTCTATGTCGAACATCTCGGCGTGCGGTCGCCCGCGGCGATCGTGCAATGGTCCGGCGTCGCCTTCGGCATCACCTTCCTGGCCGCGGCGCTGGTGTCGCCGCTATGGGGCCGGCTGGCCGACCGCTATGGCCGCAAGCTGATGCTGGTGCGCGCCAGCCTGGGCATGGCCGTGGTGATGTCGATGATGGGGCTGGCGCACAATGTCTATGAGCTGGTGGCGCTGCGGCTGCTCACCGGCCTGGCCGGCGGCTATGCCTCCGGCGCCGTCATCCTGGTGGCGATGCAGACGCCGAAGGACCGCTCCGCCTGGGCGCTCGGCACGCTGTCGATCGGCGTCATGGCCGGCAGCTTCGTCGGGCCGCTGGTGGGCGGCGTGCTGCCGGACCTGATCGGGCTGCGGCAGACCTTCTTCGCCGCCGGCGGCACCATCTTCATCGCCTTCCTGGCGACCTGCTTCCTGATCCGCGAGGATCACGGCGCGCTGGCCGCCCGGCGAGCCTCCGGCGCGCCGCGCATCGGCACCTGGGCGGCGATCCCGGACCGGCGCCCGGTCCTGGCCATGCTGGCGACGGCGCTGATGCTGATGTTCGCCAACATGTCGATCGAACCGATCATCACCGTCTATGTCGCCCAGCTGGTGCCGGAGGGCGGGCGCATCGCCCTGATGTCGGGGTTGGTGATGGCGGCGGCGGCGCTGGCCAGCATCATCGCCGCCCCGCGCATCGGACGGCTGGCCGACCGGATCGGCGCCTGGGGCGTGGTGATCGGCTGCCTCGCCGCCTGCGCCCTGCTGCTGATCCCGCAGGCCTTCGTCACCGATGCCTGGCAGCTGGTGGGCCTGCGCTTCCTGATGGGGCTGGCGCTGGCCGGGCTCTTGCCCTCGATCACCTCGCTGATCCGCCACAGCGTGCCGGACACGGTGACGGGCGGCGTGCTGGGCTATTCCCAGTCGGCCCAGTATCTCGGCCAGATCACCGGCCCGCTGGTCGGCGGCTTCGTCGGTGCGCAGTTCGGCATGCGCTCGGTGTTCTTCGCCACCAGCGCGCTGATGCTGGCCGGGGCGGTCGCCAACTGGGCGATCCACCGCAGCCTGCAGCGCCGGCCGTCGCCGGCCGGGTCGGCTAGCAGCGCACGGTGACGCCGGCGGCGGGGGCGGCGCGGTAACGGCGCCAGCCCTCGGCGCGCAGCTTGCAGGCCGGGCACTCGCCGCAGCCATGGCCCCACAGGTGGGACGTGCCGCGGTCGCCGCGATAGCAGCTGTGGGTCTCGTCTCGGATCAGCTCGACCAGCGCGGGGCCGCCCAGCGATGCCGCCAGCCGCCAGGTCTCGGCCTTGTCGATCCACATCAATGGGGTGTGGACGACGAAGCGCCGGTCCATGCCCAGGTTGAGTGCCAGCTGCATCGCCTTCATGGTGTCGTCGCGGCAGTCGGGATAGCCGGAGAAGTCGGTCTCGCAGACGCCGACGACGATGTGGCGCAGGCCGCGGCGATAGGCCAGGGCGGCGGCGAAGCTCAGGAAGATCAGGTTGCGGCCGGGTACGAAGGTGTTCGGCAGGCCGCTGTCCTCCATCGCGATCTCGACGTCGCGGGTCAGCGCCGTCTCGCTGACCTCGCCGAGCGCCGCGAGATGCAGCAGCTGGTCGGGGCCTAGCCGGCCCGCCCAGTCGGGAAACTCGGTGCGGAACACCTCGAGGATACTGGGTCGGACGTCGAGCTCGACCCGGTGCCGCTGGCCGTAGTCGAAGCCTACCGTCTCCACCCGCTTGAAGCGGTCGAGCGCCCAGGCCAGGCAGGTGGCCGAATCCTGGCCGCCGGAGAACAGCACCAGGGCGCCGTCCTTCTTGTTAGTGACCATCGTATTCCGCCCAGCAAAGGGGTGTCTCATAGACCGCGACGGCAGACAGCAGCGGCAGCATGGGCTTGGTCCGCGTCCAGATCCACATCGCGATGTGCTCCGCCGTCGGGTTCTCCAGGCCTTCGATCTCGTTCAGGCAATAATGGTCCAGCCGGGCCAAGAGCGGCGCGAAGGCGGCCTCGACATCGAAGAAGTCGACCACGAAGCCGGTGACCGGGTCGACCGGGCCGTCCAGCCGCAGCTCGACCCGGTAGGAATGGCCATGCATCCGGTGGCAGCGATGGGTCGCCGGCACATGCGGCAGCCGGTGCGCCGCCTCGAAGGTGAAGGCCTGGGTGATCCTCATGGAATACCGATCAGCTTATGGGTCTGCAGGCTCAGCCGCCATTGCGGGTGGGCGAGGCAATGGGCCACCGCGGCGGCGGTGTTCGCCACCCGGTCGGGCCCATCCATCGGCTGCAGCCAGAAATGGGTGAAATCGAGACCCGACACCGCGTCCGGCATCAGGCCGGGCTGCGGGAACACCAGCTTCAGCTCGTCGCCGCGGCGGGCGACCAGCGGGGCGCCGGCCTTGGGGCTGACGCAGACCCAGTCCAGCTCGGCCGGCGGCTCGATGGTGCCGTTGGTCTCGACCGCCGCGGTGAAGCCGCGCGACCGCACGGCCGTGAGCAGGGTGGGGTCGAGCTGCAGCAGGGGTTCGCCGCCGGTGAAGACGACGAAGCGGTCGGCCGCCGCCCCGGCCCAGCAGGCCTCGATGGCGTCGGCCAGAGCCTCGGCGTCGTCGAAGCGGCCGCCGCCCAGCCCGTCGGTGCCGAGGAAATCGGTGTCGCAGAACTTGCACACGGCCCCGGCCCGGTCCGCCTCGCGGCCGGTCCACAGGTTGCAGCCGACGAAGCGGCAGAACACCGAGGCCCGCCCGGCGTTGCGGCCCTCGCCCTGGAGGGTCTTGAAGATCTCTTTGACGACGTAGCCCATGCCACCAATCCGGCGATGCCAGGCGGGCCTGACGATCGGGGCCGCGCCTTCCGCGAGGCGCGTTTGTAGACCTTTTGTTCCGCGGGGTCAGGTGCGAATTGCCACGGAGCCCGCCGAGTCGCGCAATCCAGGGCAGCGCCGGCGCCGGAAACAGATCACGGCCCGCGGGTGAGCGCGGGCCGTGATCCGGGTTCAGCCGATCCGTTGCGGCCGACGGCTCAGGTGCTGGTCAGCTTGCTCAGGTCCAGCGGCAGCGACCGCAGCCGCTGCCCGGTGGCGGCGAAGACGGCGTTGCCGATCGCCGGGGCCAGCCCCGGCACGCCGGGTTCGCCGATGCCGGTCGGCGCCTCGCCCGATGCCACGATGTGGACCTCGACCTTCGGCATCTCCGACATCCGGGTCGGCTCATAGGTGTCGAAATTGGCCTGCTCGACCTCGCCGTCCTTCAGCGTGATCTTGTTGCGCAGGACCACGGACAGGGCGAAGCCGACCGAGCCCTCGACCTGGGCCCGGATGACGTCGGGGTTGACCGCGATGCCGCAATCGACCGCCGCCACCACCCGCTCGACCTTCAGCGCGCCGTCCTTGACCGAGACGTCGGCGACCGTCGCGACATAGGTGCCGAAGGACTGGTGCACGGCGACGCCGCGTCCCGTCCCGGCCGGCATGGCCTGGCCCCAGCCCGCCTTCTCCGCCGCCAGGGCCAGCACGCCGACATGGCGCGGCTGGTCCTTCAGCAGCGCGGTGCGGAAGGCCACCGGGTCCTGGCCCGCGGCATGGGCCAGCTCGTCGACCATGGTCTCCACCGCATGGGCGGTGTGGGTGTGCCCGACCGAGCGCCACCACAGCACCGGCACGCCCTCCTTGGCGTTGTGCACCGTCGCGGTCAGGTCCGGCACGGCATAGGCGGTGTCCGACGCGCCCTCGATGCTGGTGGCGTCGATGCCGTCCTTCACCGCGAAGGCCTCGAACGAGGTGCCGATCATGATCGACTTGGCGACCACCACATGGTCCCAGCCGCTGATGGCGCCGGCGGCGTCGATCCCGGCGCGGACCTTGTGGTAGGCCATCGGCCGGTAGTAGCCGGCCTTCATGTCGTCCTCGCGCGTCCGCATCAGGTGGATCGGCGCCTTCATGCCGGTGGCCTTGACGATCATCGCCGTCTCGGCCGCGTAATCCGCGGTCGGGGTGGCGCGCCGGCCGAAGGAGCCGCCGGTGTAGGTCGAGTTGATCGTCACCTGATCCGGCTTCAGGCCGAGGATGGCGGCGATGGTGGCCTGCTCGACGGTCTGGAACTGCGACCCGGCCCACCACACCGCGCCGTCGGCCGTCGGCTCCAGCACGCCGTTCAGCGGCTCCATCGGCGCATGGGCGAGGTATGGGAACTCGAACTCCGCCTCGACCACCTTGGCCGCCTTCTTCAGCGCCGCCTCGGCATCGCCGCGCTTGGCCGCGGTCAGGCCCGGCGTCTGCGCCGCGGCCTTGTAGCCGGCCATGATCGCATCGCTGGACTGGCCTTCGCCCGCGGCCGCATCCCATTCGATCTTCAGCGCCTCGCGGCCCTTCATCGCCGCCCAGGTGTCCTGGGCGACCACGGCGACGCCGGTCGGGATGGTCACCACGTCGACCACGCCCGGCACCTGCTTCGCCGCCGCGGCGTCGACGCTCTTTGGCGTGCCGCCGAAGCGCGGCGGGTGGGCGACCAGCGCGGTCAGCTGGCCGGGACGGCGCACGTCGATCGAGAAGCCGGCCTTGCCGGTGATCTTGGCCGGCGTGTCCAGCCGCGGCACGCGGGTGCCGATCAGGGTGAAGGCCTTGGGGTCCTTCAGCGTGACCTCGGCCGGCGGCGTCAGCGTCGCGGCCTGGGCCGCCAGCTCGCCGAAGCGGGCCGACTTGCCGGAGGCGGCATGGGCGACGACGCCCTTCAGCACGGTGATCTCACCAGCCGGCACCTTCCAGGCGGCCGCCGCCGCGGCCACCAGCAGGGCGCGGGCGGTGGCGCCGGCCTTGCGCAGCTGGTCCCAGGAATTGGCGGTGGAGGTCGACCCGCCGGTGCCCTGGATCGGCCCGAACAGCGTGTTGTTGTAGGTCTTGGCGTCCGCCGGGGCGAAGCCGAAGCGCATCTGGCCCCAGTCAGCGTCCAGCTCCTCGGCGACGATGGTGGTCAGGCCGGTGGTGACGCCCTGGCCCATCTCGCAATGCTTGATCAGCACCGTCACGGTGTCGTCGGCCGCGATGCGGACGAAGGCGTTGGGGGCGAAGGGCGCGTCCCCGGCCGCGGCCATGGCGCGGCGGACGAGGGGCAGGTGGGTGGCGATCACCAGCGCGCCGCCCAGGGCGCTGGCGCCCTTGAGGAAGGAACGGCGGTTCGGCGCGGCGGGCTCGGCGGCGACGCTGGACGCGGCGAGGGCCGAGGTGGCGATTGGCTTGGCGAACATGGATGCGTCCTCCCTATGCCAGCGTCGACGCGGCGTCGTGGATCGCCGCGCGGATGCGCTGATAGGTGCCGCAGCGACAGATGTTGCCGTCCATCGCCGAGACGATGTCGTCATCGGTCGGCTTCGGCGTCTGGGTCAAGAGGCCGATCGCCGACATGATCTGGCCGGACTGGCAGTAGCCGCACTGCACCACGTCCAGCTTGGTCCAGGCGGCCCGCACCGCTTCGGCGACCTTGCCGGAGACGCCCTCGATGGTGGTGACCTTGCTGTCACCGACATCGCCGACGAAGGTCTGGCACGACCGCACCGGCTGGCCGTCGAGATGCACGGTGCAGGCGCCGCACAAGGCCTGGCCGCAGCCGAACTTGGTGCCGGTCATCGTGAGGTGGTCGCGCAAGGCCCACAGCAGCGGCATCTGGGGATCGATGTCGAGCTCGTGGTCCGCGCCATTGATGTTCAGTTTCACCATGGTCGATGTCCCAATTTGAGTGTGCGGTGCAAGGAACCGGGCACCGCGCCGAGGCTGGTCCTGTCCGCTCTGATCAGGCGGATCTTTGTCCTAGATCGAATGTTCGATCTGGTTCCGGTCAAAAAATCGACTCAACGGGCCACTGCGCGCCAGCAGCCCTCGGCAATGTCGTCCAGCGCCGCGTCGTCCAGCGGCGTCTCCGTCGTCCGCTTGGCCAGGCGTGCCGCCACCGCGAAGGTCAGGTCCTGGACGATGTCCGACGGCAGGGCCTTGAACGGGCTGCTGCCGTCGCTCAGGCTCAGCCGTTGCGCCAGGCAGGCGAAGTTCGGGTCCTCGGCCGCCAGCGCCGCCAGTTCGACGGGCCGGTGATAGGGAGAGTTCTCGTACTGGTCGAGGAACTGGGCCTCCTGCCGATGCGTGCGGTAGAACGCATAGGCGTTCAGCCAGGTGCGCTTGAACGTCTCCTTCGGCGAAAGACCCTCGAAATCGCCCTGCACCAGGGCCCGCCCCTTCACCGCCTTGACCTCGCTGTAGAGGTCGCGGATCAGCTCGTCCTTGCTGGTGAAGTAGTGGTAGATCACCCCCGGACTGGCGCCCGACCGCTTGGCCACCAAGGACATCGGCGTGTCGTGGAAGCCACGCTCCGCCACCAGCTCCAGGGTTGCCTTCAGGATCGCGCCGCGTTTGCTGTCGCCATCCATGAATTGTACTCGATCGAACGTTCGTTCTAGTTAGCCGGCAAGCCGCTTCGCTGTCAAGAACGACGGCGGGCCGTCAGCCCTTGCCGCAGTCGAGGATGCCGTTCAGTGCGGCGCCGGAACCGGCGAGGGTGAAGGGCTCGGCCACGGCCGGGTCGGCCAGATCGACGCGCAGCGTCTTGCCGTGGCGCAGCGCCTCGACCAGCGCCTTCATCTGGTCGGCGGTGTAGGCCTTGCCCGGGCGCCAGTCGAAGCTGGTCGACGCCTCCTCGACCGTGGCCGTCATCGGCACCGGCATCGGCTTGTCGTTGACGCGGAAGGTGACGGTCGCCTTCGGCCCGGCCACCGCAAGCTTGCGCGGCACCGAGAACAGCACATAGGGGCCGGTGGGGGCCGCCGATCCCGCCACGCCCACCATCTCGGCGCAGTAGACGCCGAGATGGGCGCCGCCGGCATTGGTCAGGCCGGCGTAAAAGGTGCCGAGATGGTAGTTGGTGCCCCAGCCCTCGGCCTCCTGTGCGCCGGCGGCGGCCGTGGCGGCAAGCAGGACAGGCAGGGCGAGGACGGCGGCGCGGACCAAGGCGGGGCTCCGAAACGAAGAAGGGCACGCCCAGCGTGCCCTTCGTGACGATCACATGTCGAGTAGGATGCGCTGGGGATCCTCCAGGCACTCCTTGGCCCGGACCAGGAAGGTCACGGCCTCGCGCCCGTCGATGATGCGGTGGTCGTAGGACAGGGCCAGGTACATCATCGGCCGGATCTCGACCTTGCCGGCCACCGCCATCGGCCGCTCCTGGATCTTGTGCATGCCTAGGATGGCGGATTGCGGCGGGTTCAGGATCGGCGTCGACATCAGCGAGCCGTAGACCCCGCCATTGGAGATGGTGAAGGTGCCGCCGGTCATGTCGGCGATCGACAGCTTGCCGTCGCGCGCCTTGCGGCCGAGGTCGCCGATGGTCTTCTCGACCTCGGCGAAGGACAGGGCGTCGGCGTCGCGTACGATCGGCACCACCAGCCCGTTCGGCGTGCCGACCGCGACCCCGATGTCGTAGTAGTTCTTGTAGACCAGGTCGTCGCCGTCGATCTCGGCGTTGACCGCCGGCAGCTCTTTCAGCGCGACGATGCAGGCCTTCAGGAAGAAGGACATGAAGCCCAGCTTCACGCCGTGCTTCTTCTCGAAGCTGTCTTTGTACTGGTTGCGCAGCGCCATCAGCGCCGTCATGTCGACCTCGTTGAAGGTCGTCAGCATGGCGGCGTTGTTCTGGGCCTGCTTCAGCCGCGAGGCGATGGTCTTGCGCAGCTTGGACATGCGCACCCGCTCTTCCCGGTCCTTCTGCGGCCGCGGGCCGCTGTCGGGGCGGGTGAAGGCAGGGATCTCGATAGTGCTGCCGGTCGCAGGCGCGGCCGCCGGCTTGGTGCCCGAGGCGGCGGCGTTCTGCGCGTCCTCCTTCAGGATGCGCCCGCCCTTGCCGCTGCCGGCGATGGCGGCGGCGTCGAGGCCGGTCTCGGCGATGATCTTGGCCGCCGACGGCATCACGATCGGGGCGTCGCCACCATTCACCTTGGCAGCCGGGGCGGCCGCGGCAGGCTTGGCCGCAGGGGCCGGGGCAGCAGCCTCGGCCTTCGCCGCCGGCTTGGCGGCCGGGGCGCCGGCACCTTCGCCGATGCTGCCCAGCAGGGCGCCGACCTCGACATTGGCGCCTTCCTCGGCCGTCACCGATTCCAGCACGCCGGCCGCGGTGGCGTTGACCTCGAGCGTCACCTTGTCGGTCTCGAGCTCGACCAGGGGTTCATCCATGGCGACCGCCTCGCCCGGCTTCTTCAGCCAGCGGGCGACGGTGGCCTCGGTCACCGATTCGCCCAGCGCGGGCACCTTGATCTCGACGCTCATAGAGTCTCCATTCCTTCGACCGGGGCGGCGGCAGTCCGGGGGTCAGCCGACCGACAGGGCCTCGTCGACCAGCTTGGCCTGTTCCTGGTTGTGGCGGCGCAGCAGGCCGGTGGCCGGGGCCGCGGCCTCCGGCCGGCCGGCGTAGCGCGGGCGGGCGCCGGCGCGGCCGATGTCGCCCAGCACGGCTTCGATCTTGCGGTCGACGAAGTACCAGGCGCCCTGGTTCTCGGGCTCCTCCTGGCACCACACCACCTCGGCCTTCGGATACTTCGCCAGCTCCGCGCCCAGCGTCTTGCGCGGGAATGGGAACAGCTGCTCCAGGCGGATGATGGCGACGTCCTTCAGCCCGCGCTCGTCGCGCTCCTTCTTCAGGTCGTAATAGACCTTGCCGGAGCAGATCACGACGCGCTTGACCTCGCCGCCGGCCACCAGCTCCGCCGTCTCCGGCAGCACGCGGTGGAAGGCCGAGCCGACGCCGAAATCGGCCAGGGTCGAGACGCATTCCTTGTGGCGCAGCAGCGACTTCGGCGTGAACACCACCAGCGGCTTGCGGAAGTCGCGGTGGATCTGGCGGCGCAGCGCGTGGAAGTAGTTGGCCGGGGTGGTCAGGTTGACCACCTGCCAGTTGTCCTCGGCCGATTGCTGCAGGTAGCGCTCGATGCGGGCCGAGGAATGCTCCGGCCCCTGGCCCTCATAGCCATGCGGCAGCAGCATCACCAGGCCGGACATGCGCAGCCACTTCTGCTCGCCGGA
Source organism: Inquilinus ginsengisoli (assembly GCF_031453975.1). NCBI lineage: Bacteria > Pseudomonadati > Pseudomonadota > Alphaproteobacteria > Rhodospirillales > Rhodospirillaceae > Inquilinus > Inquilinus ginsengisoli. Next base: position 352,020 of record NZ_JAVDPW010000008.1, on the reverse strand, counting down.
GGAGATGAACTGGTCGATGATGGTCTGGGCACCGTTGGCGAAGTCGCCGAACTGCGCCTCCCACAGGGTCAAGGCCCGCGGCTCGGCCAGGGAATAGCCGTACTCGAAGCCCAGCACCGCGAATTCCGACAGCGGGCTGTCATGCACCTCGAAGGTCGCCTGACCCTCGCGGACATGGTTCAGCGGGACGTAGCGCTCCTCGGTCTCCTGGTCGACCAGCACCGAATGGCGCTGGCTGAAGGTGCCGCGGCCGGAATCCTGGCCGGACAGCCGCACCGGGATGCCCTCGGCCACCAGCGTGCCGAAGGCCAGGGCCTCGGCCGTCGCCCAGTCGATGTCGCGGCCGGTCTCGATCATCTGCGCCTTGGCCTTGAGCTGGCGCGCGACCTTGGGGTTGACCTTGACGCTGTCCGGTACGCTGCTGATGGCGCGGCCGACCTCGCGCAGCAGCGCGTCGGGCGCCGCGGTGGCGCCGCGCCGCTCGTCGCCGGCGGCGATGGTGAAGCCCGACCAGGCGCCGCCCAGCCAGTCCGCCTTGTTCGGCTTGTACGAGGTGGCGGCCTGGAACGCGTCCTCCAGATGCTTCTGGAAGTCGCGGACGATGCCCTCGGCCTCCTCGGCCTTCAGCAGGCCTTCCTCGACCAGCTGCTTGGCGTACAGCTCGCGCACCGAGGCGTGCTGGGCGATGGTCTTGTACATCAGCGGCTGGGTGAAGGCCGGCTCGTCGCCCTCGTTGTGGCCGAAGCGGCGGTAGCAGAACATGTCCACCACCACGTCATGGCCGAATTCCTGGCGGAACTCGATGGCGATGCGCGAGGCGTGGACCACCGCCTCCGGATCGTCGCCGTTGACGTGGAAGATCGGCGCCTGGACCGTCCGCGCCACATCGGTGCAGTAGGGGCCCGAGCGGGAATAGACCGGCGCGGTGGTGAAGCCGATCTGGTTGTTGATGACGAAATGGACGGTGCCGCCGACGCGGTAGCCCTTGAGGTCGGACATCATCAGCGTCTCGGCCACCACGCCCTGGCCGGCGAAGGCGGCGTCGCCGTGGATCAGCAGCGGCAGCACCCGGCTGCGGTCCTCGTCGCGGCGCTGGGTCTGCTTGGCGCGGACCTTGCCCACCACCACCGGGTTGACGCATTCGAGATGCGACGGGTTGGCGGTCAGCGAGAGGTGGATGACCTTGTCGTCGAACTCGCGGTCGGACGAGGTGCCCAGATGGTATTTGACGTCGGCCGACCCCTGCACGTCCTCGGGGTTGGCCGGGTTGCCCTGGAACTCCGAGAAGATCGCGGTGAACGGCTTGCCGATGACGTTGGTCAGGGTGTTCAGCCGGCCGCGATGGGCCATGCCGAACACGACGTCCTCGAGGCCCAGCTGGCCGCCGCGCTTCAGCACCTGCTCCAGTGCCGGGATCATCGCCTCGCCGCCGTCCAGGCCGAAGCGCTTGGTGCCGGTGTACTTGACGTTGAGGAAGCGCTCGAAGGTCTCGGCCGCGGTCAGGCGCTCATAGATGGCGCGCTTGCCCTGTGGGGTGAATTCGGTGCGGTTCTCGATCGTCTCGATGCGTTCCTGGATCCAGGCGCGGACCGCCGGGTCCTGGATGTGCATGTATTCGACGCCGATATGGCCGCAATAGGTGGCGCGCAGCCGGGTCACGATCTGGCGCAGCGTCGGGGTGTCGAGGCCGAGCTGGCCGGCGACATAGATCGGCCGCTCCAAATCGGTTTCGGTGAAGCCGTAGGTCGCGGGATCGAGGTCGGGGTGCGACTTGTGCTCGGTCAGGCCCAGCGGGTCGAGATCGGCCAGCAGGTGGCCGCGGACCCGGTAGGCGCGGATCAGCTGCATCGCCCGCAGCGTGTCATGCGCGGCGCGCCGGACCGCATCGGCATCGGCCCCGACCGGTGCGGCCGTCGCCGGGGCCTTGCCCGGCTTCTGGCCCTTGGCGGGCGCCTCGGTCGGCGCCTCCAGCCCGAAGGCCTCGCCCAGGCCGTTCAGCCTGACCGCCGAGATCGCGCCGTTGCGCGGGCCCCAGGACGGTCCGGCCTCGGTCTCCGGCGCGGCTTCGTCGAGGCCGTCGAAGAACGCACGCCAGCTGCCGTCGACCGAGGCCGGATCGGCCCTGTACCGGTCATGCAGCTCGGCGATGAATTCTGCGTTCGGGGCGAAAAGGAAGGAACTTTGTTCCGACGGGCTACCCATCATTCTCAACGGCCGGTGTCCGGCCGTTTCCCTGGCGGTCGGCTGTCGCGTTGACGCCGCGACCGGGCGGTCCCTTGCGGGACGGGTCCAAGTGGCGCGCAACCTACGCCGAAAGTGTTGGCGATGAAAGATATGTCGGGCGCGGAACGAGCAATTTCCGGCGTCATTACGACAGATCACCCACGCAAAGAACGCAAACGCGACATGGTGTCGGGAACAGAAAGGTCGAATCGGTCCGGATCGGCGGTGCGGCTGGCGGATTCGATCGCGCCGACGCCAGGTGGCCCGCCGCTCTCCGGTGGCGCGGCGATCCCGTCCGGCCAAGAAAAAGCCCCCGACCGGCACGCCGGTCGGGGGCTGGTGTGGTGCGGTGACGGGCCGATCAGCCCTTCATCGCCGCGAGCATGGTGCGTCCGAGATCGGCGGGGGAGGCGGCGACGGCGATGCCGGCGGCCTTGAGGGCCTCGATCTTGTGGTCGGCGGTGTCGTGGCCGCCGGAGATCACGGCCCCGGCATGGCCCATGCGGCGGCCCGGCGGCGCGGTGCGCCCGGCGATGAAGCCCACGACGGGCTTCTTGGTGCCGCTGGCCTTCAGGAACTCGGCGCCCATCACCTCGGCGTCGCCGCCGATCTCGCCGATCATGATGATGCCCTCGGTCTCCGGGTCGCCCAGGAACAGCTCCAGCGCATCGACGAAGCTGGTCCCGTTCACCGGGTCGCCGCCGATGCCGATGCAGGTGGTCTGGCCCAGCCCAGCCGCCGTGGTCTGCGCCACCGCCTCATAGGTCAGCGTGCCCGACCGGCTGACGATGCCGATCTTGCCGCGACGGTGGATGTGGCCGGGCATGATGCCGATCTTGCATTCACCCGGCGTGATCACCCCCGGGCAGTTCGGCCCGATCAGCCGCGTGCCCGACCCGGCCAGCGCCCGCTTCACCTTCACCATGTCCAGCACCGGAATGCCCTCGGTGATGCACACCACCAGCGGGATCTCGGCGTCGATCGCCTCCAGGATCGCATCCGCCGCGAACGGTGGCGGCACGTAGATCACGCTGGCGTTGGCCCCGGTCTGGTCCACCGCCTGGGCCACGGTGTCGAACACCGGCAGGTCCAGGTGCCTGGTGCCGCCCTTGCCCGGCGTCACGCCGCCGACCATGCGGGTGCCGTAGGCGATCGCCTGCTCGGAATGGAACGTCCCCTGGGCCCCGGTGAAGCCCTGGCACAGCACCTTGGTGGTCTTGTCGACGAGCACGGCCATTATGCGGCCTCCTTCACGGCACGGACGATCTTGGTCGCGGCGTCGCCGAGGTCGTCGGCCGACAGGATCGGCAGCCCGCTCTCGGCCAGGATCTGCTTGCCGCGCTCGACATTGGTGCCCTCGAGGCGCACCACCAGCGGCACGTGCAGCGCCACCTCGCGCGCGGCTTCTACCACGCCCTCGGCGATCACGTCGCAGCGCATGATGCCGCCGAAGATGTTGACCAGGATGCCTTCGACATTCGGGTCCGACAGGATCAGCTTGAACGCCGTGGTCACCCGCTCCCGCGTGGCGCCGCCGCCGACATCCAGGAAGTTGGCCGGCTCGCCGCCTTCCAGCTTGATGATGTCCATGGTCGCCATCGCCAGCCCGGCGCCGTTGACCATGCAGCCGATGTTGCCGTCCAGCTTGACGTAGTTCAGCGACGCCTTCTCCGCCGCCGTCTCGGTCGGGTCCTGCTCGCTCTCGTCGCGCAGCTCCTCGATCTCCTGGTGGCGGAACAGCGCGTTGTCGTCGAAGCCCATCTTGGCGTCGAGCGCGATGATCTGCCCGGCCCCGGTCACCACCAGCGGGTTGATCTCCAACAGCGCGGCGTCGAGCTCGGTGAAGGCCTTGTACAGGCTCTTCAGGAAGCCGACCGCGGCGCCGACCTGCTTGCCCTCCAGGCCCAGCCCGAAGGCCACCTTGCGGGCGTGGAAGTCCGACAGCCCCGTCGCCGGGTCGATCGCGATGGTCAGGATCTTCTCCGGCGTGGCTTCCGCCACCTCCTCGATCGCCATGCCGCCCTCGGTCGACGCGATCGCCGTCACCCGGCCGCTCTTGCGGTCGACCAGCAGCGACAGGTACAGCTCACGGGCGATGTCGCAGCCTTCCTCGACATAGACCCGCCCGACTTCCTTGCCCGCAGGCCCGGTCTGCACCGTCACCAGCGTCCGGCCCAGCATCGCCTCGGCCTCGGCCTTCACCGCCTCGACCGACTTCACCACCCGGACGCCGCCCTTGCCCGCCGGATCCTCCTTGAAGTGGCCCTTGCCGCGGCCGCCCGCATGGATCTGGGACTTCACGACGAACACACCGCCGCCGAGACCCTCCGCCACGCGAACCGCCTCCTCCGGCGTGTACGCCACCCCGCCGCGCGGCACCGGGACACCGTACCGTCCCAACAGCGCCTTCGCCTGATATTCGTGGATGTTCATGGACCGTCCGTCCTGGGTGAGAGCGCGGCGCCTGAGGCCGCCCGCGAAACGGGCGGCACAATAGCACCTGAATCGCAGCGGGCAACCGAGTCGCCGCAATGCAGCAAAACCGCGGGCGACGGGCTCGCTGATCCCGGCCATCGTCCCGCCGCGGTGATACAATGCTCCGCGGTGGTCCCCTGGGGCGAGGATGTCGGCGATGTACAGGTTGTACTGGAACAAGGACACCGGCGCCTTCGCGCCCGATGTGGTGCTGCGCCTGGCCGGCGTGCCCTGCGAACGGATCCGGATCGACCATCTCCAGGGCGAGCACCGCCGGCCCGACTATCTCCGGCTGAACCCGATGGGCGAGGTGCCGACCCTGGTGCTGCCCGACGGCACGGTGCTGACCGAATCGGCGGCGATGCTGCTGCATCTGGTCGACGCCCATCCCCAGGCCGGGCTGGCGCCGCCGCCCGGCAGCGCCGACCGCGCCCGGTTCGACCGTTGGCTGCTGTTCATGGCGGTGAACCTGTATGGCGCCGCCCTGCGGCAGTTCCACCCCGAGCGCTACACCACCGACCCCGCCGGCGCGCCGGGGGTGAAGGAGGTGGCGGACCGCGCCGTGGACCGCTGCTGGGCGCTGATCGCCGACGCGCTCGATCCCGGCCCGCTGTTGCTGGGCGACCAGATGACGGCGGCCGACCTGTACCTGCTGATGCTGCTGACTTGGTACGACTTCCGCGAGGAGATGCCGCCGCTGGGCACCGCCTGGGACCGGATGCTGGCGAACCCTGTCGTGGCCGAGACCTGGGCCCAGTATTTCGACTGAGATGCCGGTAGTGAGGACGCGGTTATGCAGTCCTTTCCACAGATCGTTTGACGTTTTGTCTGGCAATTGAGTAAGCAGTATAAGATTAGGACAAGAGAAGGGCAAAATCCATCAATCTGACGTCAAGTTTGCTCAAAGATGGATAAAATGAATTCAACTTTGGTCTATTGACCTTTGTCTCTGCGCTGTTTGACAGTGTCGGCAAGTGGGGGCTGGCCTGGACCGAGGCCATTCGATGCGATCCGGGCGGCCAAAAGCCCCACCGCAACGAAACGAAGGGGGACCATTGTGAAAGTGCGTCATCTGGCGGCCGCCTTGCTGGCGTCCGCCATCGCCATTCCTGCGTCTTCTGCCCTGGCCGCCACGGCCACCAACGTCTCCGCCCAGGGCAATCCGCTCGGCGACCTGATCACCGGTCTGATGAGCCTGGACCTGCAGCGGGCGGTCACCGTCCCGGGCATCCGCCAGCACCTCAACGCCCTGCAGCGGATCGCCGACGCCAATGACGGCACCCGCGCCGCGGGCACGCCGGGCAACGTCGCCACGGTCAACTACCTCAAGCAGCGGCTGCAGCGCGCCGGCTACCGGGTGACGGTGCAGAACTTCGACATCCCGTTCTACAAGGAGCTCGGCCCGGGCAGCTTCGCCGAGACGGCGCCGACCCCGAAGACCTATGTCGACCTGACCGACTTCACCACGATGCCGTTCTCGGGGTCGGGCGACGTCACCGGGCGGCTGGTGCCGACCAACGACATCGAAATCCCGCCGGCCCCGGCGCCGAATTCGAGCAGCGGCTGCGAGGCCGCGGACTTCCCGGCCGCGGTGTCCGGCCAGATCGCGCTGGTCCAGCGCGGCACCTGCGACTTCAGCACCAAGGCGGCCAACGCCAAGGCGGCCGGGGCCAGGGCCGTGGTCATCTTCAACGAAGGCCAGCCCGGCCGGACCGACCTGTTCCCCACCGCCGCCATGGATGTGCCGATCGACATTCCGGTGCTGAAGGCCACCTTCCAGGTCGGCGCCGACCTCTATGCCCAGACCCAGGCCGGCCCGGTGACCGTGCATGTCACCACCAACACGCTGTCCGAGAACCGTCCGACCTCGAACGTCATCGCCGAGACGTATTTCGGCCGGCCCGACACGGTCGTGGTGGTCGGGGCCCACAATGATTCGGTGCCCGCGGGCCCGGGCATCAACGACGACGGCAGCGGCACCGCGACCAACCTCGAGGTTGCCGAGCAGCTGGGCCGCCGCCAGCTGCTGCTGCGCTACAAGGTGCGGTTCGCCTTCTTCGGCGCGGAGGAACTCGGTCTGCTCGGCGCGTTCCACTATGTCGAGACGCTGAGCGACGCCGAGCGGGCGAAGGTCAAGGTGATGCTGGACTTCGACATGCTGGCGTCGCCCAACTACGTGCGCTTCGTCTATGACGGCAACGGGTCGACCTTCCCGGACGCGGCGGGCCCGAACGGCTCCGGCGTGGTCGAGAACGTGTTCCTGGCGTTCTTCGCCAAGCGCAACCTGGCGACCAGCCCGACCGCCTTCGACGGGCGGTCCGACTACGTCGCCTTCACCGACGCCGGCATCCCGGCCGGCGGCATCTTCACCGGCGCCGAGGGGATCAAGACCGAGGCCGAGGCGCGGATCTACGGCGGCACCGCCGGCCAGCCCTACGACGCCTGCTATCACCAGGCCTGCGACACCATCGCCAACATCAACAACACCGTGCTCGACCAGTTCTCGGATTCGGTGGCGAACTCGGTCGTCGTCTTCGCCCAGCGCAGCCAGCCGGTCGTCGACACCGCCGGCCTGGTGGCCTCGGCCGCCAAGCGTGCCGCGACCCGCGCCGCGACGCGCGGTGCGCTCTATAAGGGCCCGCTGCTCATCCGCTGAGCTGCAAGCCAGACCATGAAGGGGGCCGGACGCTTGCGTCCGGCCCTTTTCTTTGTCTCAGTCTCGCCAAGAGAAAACCGGATATTGTCCGGCAATTGGAAAGGGTAATTTTGAGAATCCAAGGTTCTTAAAGCATAAATTGAGATCAGATAAAATTTTCTCAAAGATTTCCCAAAACGAAATTCAACAAATCATTTGACGTCTCTCGCAGCGGTGCCGGACAGTGCAGTCAAGAGGGGGCTGGCCAAGCGGGGCCATTCGATGCGACTCGGGCGGCACAAGCCCCTCCGCAACGAATTGAAGGGGGACCATCGTGAAAATCCGCTGTCTGGCGGCCGCCCTGCTGGCGACCGCCATCGCGATTCCTGCGTCTTCGGCCCTGGCCGCCACGGCATCCGCCCAAAGCAGCAATCCGATCGGCGACCTGATCACCGGGCTGATGAGCGCCGACCTGCAGCGCGCGGTCACGGTCGCCGGCATCCGCCAGCACCTGACCGCGCTGCAGGCGATCGCCACCGCCAATGGCGGCAACCGCGCCGCCGGACTGCCGGGCTACAAGGCCTCGGTCGACTATGTGAAGCAGCGGCTGCAGCGCGCCGGCTACCAGGTCACCGTCCAGCCCTTCCCGTTCGACTTCTTTCAGGAGACCGGGACGCCGGAGCTGGCGCGGGTGTCGCCGTCGCCGCGCACCTACGCACCCCATGCCGACTTCGCGACCACGCTCTATTCCGCCTCGCGTGAGGTCACCGGCCGGGTGGTGCCGACCAACAACATCGTCCTGCCGCCAACGCCGACGCCGAGCTCGGCCAGCGGCTGCGAGGCCGCCGACTATCCGCCGGAGACGGCCGGGGCCATCGCGCTGATCCAGCGCGGCACCTGCCCCTTCGCCCAGAAGGCGGAGATGGCGGAGGCGGCGGGCGCCATCGGCGTCATCATCATGAATGAGGGCCAGCCGGGCCGCACCGAGGTGGTCGAGGGCGTCGGCCTCGGCGGGCCGCGGCCGTATCCGGGGGTGTTCACCACCTTCGAGGTCGGCAACGAGCTGTACACCCAGGCCCAGTCCGGCCCGGTCACCGTCCGCATCAAGGTCCAGGCGGTCAACGAGCGGCGGACGAACTGGAACGTGATCGCCGACACCTGGTTCGGCAACCCGAACAAGGTCGTCACGGTCGGGGCGCATCTCGATTCGGTGCAGGTCGGCCCGGGCATCAACGACAATGGCAGCGGCACCGCGACCAATCTCGAGGTCGCCGAGCAGGTGGGCCGCCGCCAGCTGCTGCTGCGCAACAAGGTGCGCTTCGCCTTCTGGGGCGGCGAGGAGCTGGGGCTGCTCGGCTCGACCCACTACGTCGCGTCGCTCAGCGCCGCCGAGAAGGCGAAGATCCTGCTGAACCTGAACTTCGACATGCTGGCGTCGCCCAACTACGTCCGCTTCGTCTATGACGGCAACGGCTCCGACACGCCGGATGCCGGGCCGAACGGCTCGGGCCTGATCGAGAACGTGTTCCTGGCCCATTTCGCCCGGAAGAACCTGGCCACCGCCCCCACCGCCTTCGACGGCCGGTCCGACTACGGCCCGTTCATCGAGAACGGCATCCCGGCCGGCGGCCTTTTCAGCGGCGCCGAGAACGTCAAGTCCGAGGCCGAGGCGCGGATCTATGGCGGCACCGCCGGCCAGCCCTACGATGCCTGCTACCACCAGCCCTGCGACGGCATCGCCAACATCAGCAACACGGCGCTGGACCAGTTCTCGGACGCGGTGGCGAACTCGGTGATCACCTTCGCGATGCGGCGCGACCCGGTGGCCGACACCGCGGAGTTCGCGGCCTCGGCCGCCAAGCGCGCCGCCTCGGCCAAGCGCGGCCCGCTGTACAAGGGCCCGATGCTGCAGCGCTGATCGCGGCAGCCGGATCCCGAGGGGCCGGGCGGCGACGCCCGGCCCCTTTTTCATGCCCGCGATCCGGCCCGTCCCGACATTCTTCCCATGCCGGCTTGCCGAAACAATCTGTCGCTGGTATCAAGATCCTCCCGTCCCGTGCGGCGGGTCGATCGGCGTTCACGAAACGACAAAGGGGGAGTTGCAGTGACACCAACACGCTTCGCCAGCTCCCCGGACCTCCGTCACTAGGTAGGTCCCGCCCCGCGCTCCCGGCAGGTTTGGCCCCGGGGGCCGCCGGATCCACGCCGAGGACGCCCGACGACTTCCGAAACCGGCGTCCCGTCCCGAAACCCCTCCAGATCGCCGTCGATGCCGGTTCGCGCCGTTGTCGATTCGCCAGAACGATTCAGCCGGGAGGATGCCGCTTTGGCGGTGTCGGAACGACCGTGGCCGTAGACCAGAACACCCAGAATCCCCTCGCGCGCGTGCTGCGCTTCACCTTTGCCCATTGGCGCCGCCATCCGCTGGCGGTGACGGTCGCCATCGGCGCCGTGGTCTCCTCGACCGCGATCGACGTGGTGCTGCCGATCTTCGCCGGCCGCATGGTCGACGCCATCGCGGCGGGCGGCGGCGGCTTCGACGCGGCGCTGACGGCGCTGCTGACCATCGTCGGGCTCGGCATCGTCTATGTCGCGCTGCGCGACACCGTGTTCCGCGCCATCATCCGGCTGACCACCCGGATCATGCAGGCGATGACGCAGGAGGCGTTCTGGCGGGTCCAGCGCTTCTCGACCGACTGGCACGCCAACAGCTTCGCCGGCGCCACGGTGCGCAAGATCAACCGCGGCACCTGGGCAATGGACCTGCTCAACGACGTCATCCTGGTCGAGCTGCTGCCCTCGGTGCTGGTTCTGCTCGGCGCCACCGCGCTGCTGGCGGCGCGCTGGCCGATCATGGGGGTGGCGGTGGCGTTCGGCGTCGCCCTGTTCCTGCTGCTCAGCCTGATCCTGGTGCTGCGCTACGTCGCCCCGGCGGCGCGGCTGGCCAATGAGATGGATTCGAAGCTGGGCGGCAACCTGGCCGATTCGATCGGCTGCAACGCTGTGGTGAAGACCTTCGGCGCCGAGCGGCGCGAGGACGCCTTCATCGCTCGCACGGTCGAGATCTGGCGCAGCCGCACCATCCGCACCTGGCACCGCGGCACCAATTCCGGCACCACCCAGAACCTGCTGATGGTGGCGCTGAACGGCATGGTGCTGGGCATCGCCCTGTGGCTGTGGAGCCGCGGCCAGGCGACGCCGGGCGACATCACCTATGTGCTGGGCACCTACGCCCTGATCCACGGCTATCTCCGCGGCGTCGGCATGCATGTCCGCAACCTGCAGCGTGCGGTCAACGACATGGAGGAGCTGGTCGACTTCATGGACCAGCCGCTCGGGGTCGAGGACCGCCCGGGCGCGCCGGAGATCGCCGTCGCAGCCGGGCGCATCGACCTCGACGCCGTGACCTTCCGCTACCAGGGGCAGCGGGACCCGATCTATGACGACTTCTCGCTGGCCATTGCCCCGGGCGAGAAGATCGGCCTGGTCGGCCATTCCGGCAGCGGCAAGAGCACCTTCGTCAAGCTGGTGCAGCGGCTGTACGACATCGATGGCGGCGCCATCCGGATCGACGGCCAGGACATCGCCGCGGTGACGCAGGAGAGCCTGCGCCGCCAGATCGCGCTGGTGCCGCAGGAGCCGATCCTGTTCCACCGCTCGCTGGCGGAGAACATCGCCTATGGCCGGCCCGAGGCGACGCTGGAGCAGATCATCGATGCGGCGAAGCAGGCCTATGCCCACGACTTCATCGAGCGCCTGCCGCAGGGCTACCAGACGCCGGTCGGCGAGCGCGGGGTGAAGCTGTCGGGCGGCGAGCGGCAGCGCGTGGCCCTGGCCCGCGCCATCCTGGCCGACGCGCCGGTCCTGATCCTGGACGAGGCGACGTCCAGCCTGGACAGCGTGTCGGAATCGCTGATCCAGGCGGCGGTGGAGAAGCTGATCGTCGGGCGCACCACGATCATCGTCGCCCACCGGCTATCGACGGTGCAGAAGGTCGACCGCATCCTGGTGTTCGACCGCGGCCGCATCGTCGAGCAGGGCACCCATGCCGAGCTGGTGAAGCGTGAGGGCGGCCACTACCGCGCCTTGTTCGAGCACCAGGCGATGGGCCTGATCGACGGCCAGGAGGCGGCATAGGGGAGGATCGGAACCTTCTTCTCCCGCCCCTGTCACATCCGCGAGCACCATCTCGTCTTATGATCGAGGCCGCCGTTTCCATGGGGAGCGGCGGCTCCGATCCGAAACGGGAGCCGTTCCGAAATGTCCAAGCGTCTCAACTATGCCGCCGCCGCGCCGGGTGCCCTGCAGGCCCAGCTGGGCGTGCACGCCTATCTCGAAAGCTCCAACCTGCCGAAGACCCTGCAGGAGCTGATCTTCCTGCGGGTGTCGCAGATCAACGGCTGCGCCTACTGCCTCGACATGCACTCCAAGGCGTTGCGCGAGGACGGCGAGGGCCAGCAGCGGCTGGACTGCGTCGCCGGCTGGCGCGAAGCGCATGGCCTGTTCAGCGCCCGCGAGCAGGCGGCGCTGGCCTGGGCCGAGGCGCTGACCCGCATCGCCGACACCCGGCAGGTGCCGGACGCGATCTACGAGGCGGTGAAGGCGGAGTTCAGCGACCGCGACCTGGTCGACCTGACCCTCGCGGTGTGCTCGATCAACAGCTGGAACCGGATCGCGGTCGGCTTCGCCGCGGCGCCGAAGCCGGACGCGGCCAGCGCCCAGGCCGCCGCGGCCTGACGTCCGGCCCATGACCTGACCGTGGGCGGCCTCGGCCGCCCACGGTTTTTCACTGCATGACATCCGGCTTGCGCTGGATGATTTTGCACTGCAGCATCCCGGTCCGGGGACGACAGATCCCGTTCGACTGGGAGAGCACCGAGGTGAGCGTTTCCGCCGCGATCCGGCGCATCACGATCCCGCAGCTCCGCGCCCGCAAGGGGCAGGAGCCGATCGTCGCGTTGACCGCCTACACCACGCCGGTGGCCCGGCTGCTCGACCCGCATGTCGACGTGCTGCTGGTCGGCGACAGCGTCGGCATGGTGGTGCACGGGCTGGACAGCACCGTCGGCGTCACGGTCGAGATGATGGCCCTGCACACCGCCGCGGTGCGCCGCGGTTCCGTCCGTGCCGCGATCGTGACCGACCTGCCCTTCGGCAGCTACCAGGCGTCTCCGCGCGACGCCTTCGCCGCCGCGCACCGGCTGATGGTCGAGGGCGCCTCGGCGGTGAAGCTGGAGGGCGGCGCGGAGATGGCGGAGACGGTGGCCTTCCTCACCGCCCGCGGCATCCCGGTGATGGGTCATGTCGGCCTGCTGCCGCAATCGGTCAACATGCTCGGCGGCTACAACGCCCGCGGCCGCAGCCCGGAGGAGGCCGAGCGCATCCTGGCGGCAGCGAAGGCCATGGTCGAGGCCGGCGCCTTCTCCCTGGTGATCGAAGGCACGGTCGAGCCGCTGGCCCGCCGGATCACGGAAGAGGTGGCGGTGCCGACCATCGGCATCGGCGCCTCGGTCGATTGTGACGGCCAGGTGCTGGTGGTGGACGACCTGCTGGGGCTGACCGGGGCCGGCACGCCGCGCTTCGTCCGCCGCTACGCCGACCTCGCCGGCGCCATCACCGAGGCGGCGTCGGCCTTCGCCGCGGATGTGAAGGCCCGGCGCTTCCCCGGCCCCGAACACGTCTTTGCCGAGAAGAAGCCGTCATGAGCCCTGCGGCGCCCGCCCTTCCGCTGGTCGCCCGGACGGCGGCCGAACTGCGCACCGTGGTGGCCGGCTGGCGCCGCGACGGCGCCCGGATCGGCCTGGTCCCGACCATGGGCGCGCTGCACCAGGGCCACCTCACCCTGGCCGAGGCGGCGCGGCGGGCGGGGGCCGACCGGATCCTGTTCAGCATCTTCGTCAACCCGGCCCAGTTCGGGCCGAAGGAGGATTTCAGCCGCTATCCCCGGCGCGAGGCCGAGGATCTGGCCAAGCTGGCCGGCATCGGCGCCGATCTGGCTTACCTGCCGACGGTGGAGGAGATCTATCCGCCCGGCTTCGCCTTCTCGATCGTGCCGGGCGGGCCGATCGTGGCCGATCTCGAGGCCGCGATCCGACCCGGCCATTTCGCCGGGGTGGCGACGGTGGTGGCGAAGCTCTTGATCCAGGCCGGGGCCGACATTGCCGCCTTCGGGGAGAAGGACTACCAGCAGCTGCTGCTGGTGCGCCGGCTGGTGCGCGACCTCGACCTGCCCTGCGCCATCTTGGCCGTGCCGACGGTGCGCGATGGCGACGGCCTCGCCCTGTCGTCGCGCAACGCCTTCCTCACCGAGGCGCAGCTGGCGGTGGCCCGGCGGCTGAACCGGATCCTGGCCGAGATCGCGGCGGAGCCGGGCCGGCTGGCGGCCGGGCCCGACCGGCTGCGCGACGCGGGATTCGATGCGGTCGACTATCTTGTGCTGCGCGATGCCGAGACCCTGGCCGACCCGGTGCCGGGCCGGCCGCGGCGCCTGATCGCCGCGGTCCGGCTCGGCGCCACGCGGCTGCTCGACAACCTGCCGGTCGCGTAAGGCCCTACTTCGGCGGGGTCTGCGGCGTCGTCTGCGACGGGTCGGGCGCGCCGGTCAGCGATGCCGGCGGGGCCGACAGCGGCTGGCGCTCGATCGGCTCGGCCGGAACCGCCGGCGGCGAAGGCTCGGCCTGCTGCGACTTGTCGATCGGAATGGTGTCGCTGCCGCAGGAGGCCAGCAGCAGGGTGGCGGCCGCGGCGGCCAGGATCAGGCGGGTCATCGGTCAGTCCTCCAGTCTCGATCGGCGGGCACTGTAGTCATCCGGGCAGGCCAAGGCGAGGGGGCGCCGCAGCCCCTGGCCGGCCCGCAGGCTGCCGTGCGATTGCGGCGGAAATCGGAAGGGTGAACCGGTGGGCGCCGTGAGACGGCTCACGGCGACCGAGCCGCGCGAGTGGTGGTATCATCGCCGATCCGCGCGGCTCCGCCCCGGCGGCGCGACGCGGCCCATAGTCAAAGGGGATTTGACCATGACCCGCGTTTATTTCGCGACCAACCGGGCGCCCAGCCCGCGATCCAACCCGACGGATTTCACCGCCGAACTGTCCAGCATCGCGGCGGACGAAATCTGGTTCGGCTGGGCGGATGTCGATTCGAACGGGAACGCCACCGGGTTGAACGTGCCGCGCGAATCGGACGATGCCGGGGCCGGGCGCCACGGCGTCACCGCCACTTTCGACACGCTGCGGCAGCAGATCCAGGCCGAGCCGGCGGATCTGATGTTCTTCGTCCACGGTTTCGCCAACACCTTCCGCAACGCGCTGGCGCGCGCGGCGCAGCTGACCGGCTTCTACCAGGCGCAAGGCTCCGGCCCGCTCTGCCCCTTCGTGTTCTGCTGGCCATCCCTGGGCAAGGTCATCGATTTCGGGTCCCTGGTCGGCGAGGGCAAATCCGCCTATCGCGCCGATCGAGATGCGGCGCAGCGCTCGGGCATCGCCTGCGGCGACGCGCTGATCCGCTGGTCGAACTTCGGCCCCACGCTGCCATCGCAGCCGCGCCGTATCCTCCTTGCCCACAGCATGGGGAACTGGGCCCTGCGGAACGGTGTGCAATCGCTGCTGCAGCGGGGCCAGATCCTCCCGGCAACGCGGCTGGCCGATGAGACCATCCTGGCCGCGGCGGACGAGGACTTCGACACCCTGACCGACGCGGGAAAGCTGCAGCGGCTCTGCGGCCTCACCGACCGGGTCACGGTCTATCTCAACCAGCAGGACGTGCCGCTCTGGTTCAGCTGGTCCGTGATGGCCAATCCCTTGCGGCTGGGCCGCCAGGGGCCGTCGCTGCCGGCCGGGCTGGCCGCGAATGTCGCGGTGGTGAACTGCTCGCCGGTGGTGCCGGTGGACCAGGCCGATCTCGACACCCACCAGTATTATCGGCGCATCCCACGCGTGGCGGCGGACATCGTCCAGGTGCTGAAGGGCACGGCCAGCGATGCGGTGACGGGCCGCCGGGCCGATGGCGGCGGCCGGTATACGCTGCCCTTTACCGGCTGAAACGCAAACGGCCGGCAATGCGCCGGCCGCTCCGGGCGATCGAGAGTGGGCGGCGGATCAGGCCGCGGCGATCAGCTTCTTCGTGGCCTCGACCAGGCCCTTCACCGCGGCGACCGAGGTGTCGAAGGCGGCCTTCTCCTCGGCGGTGAACTGGACCTCGACGATCCGCTCCACACCGTTGGCGCCGATCACCACCGGCACGCCGATGTACAGGCCGGTGACGCCGTACTGGCCGGTCAGGTAGGCGGCGCAGGGCAGCACGCGGCGCTTGTCGCGCAGATAGCTCTCGGCCATGGCGATGGCGGAGGAGGCGGGGGCGTAGAAGGCGCTGCCGGTCTTCAGCAGGCCGACGATCTCGGCGCCGCCGTCGCGGGTGCGCTGGATGATCTGGTCCAGCTTCTCCTGCGTGGTCCAGCCCATCTTCACCAGGTCGGGCAGCGGGATGCCGGCGACGGTGGAATAGCGGGCCAGCGGCACCATGCTGTCGCCATGGCCGCCCAGAACGAAGGCGGTGACGTCCTCGACCGAGACCTTGAACTCCTCGGCCAGGAAGTAGCGGAACCGCGCGGAGTCGAGCACGCCGGCCATGCCGACCACCTTCTCCGGCTTCAGGCCGCAGGCCTCGCGCAGCACGCCGACCATGGCGTCCAGCGGGTTGGTGATGCAGATGACGAAGGCGTCCGGGGCGTATTGCTTGATGCCGGCGCCGACCGCCTGCATCACCTTGGTGTTGGTGCCGATCAGGTCGTCGCGGCTCATGCCCGGCTTGCGCGGCACGCCGGCGGTGACGATGACGACGTCGGCGCCCGCGATCGCGGAATAGTCGCTGCCGCCCTTCAGCACGGCGTCGAAGCCCTCGACCGGCGAGGCCTCGGCGATATCAAGCGCCTTGCCCTGGGGCACACCGTCGACCACGTCGAACAGGGTGATGTCACCGAGCTCCTTGAGCCCGGCGAGCAGGGCGAGGGTGCCGCCGATCTGCCCCGCGCCGATGAGGGCGATCTTGTTGCGCGCCATGACGTGCCATCCTTCCGATGAGCCGCAGAAAAGACAGGCGGTGTCCTAGCGCGATTTCGCAGGTGCAGCAAGCCGGGGGCATGCCCGCTTCGGGCACGCCCCCGGCCGCATCAGGATCAGGCCAGGAGGGCGGCGACCGCGTCGCGTTCCTCGGTCAGCTCGGCCACCGTCTTGTCCAGCATCGACCGGGCGAAGCCGTCGATCTCGAGCCCGGTGACGCGGCTGTAGCTGCCGCCGGCGCAGATCACCGGCGCGCCGCTGACCAGGCCTTCGGGGACGCCGTAGGAGCCGTCGGAGGGCACCGCCATCGACACCCAGCGCCCGTCGCTGCCATGCACCCAGTCGCGCATATGGTCGATCGCCGCATTGGCGGCGGAGGTGGCGGAGGAGGAGCCGCGCGCCTCGATGATCGCGGTGCCGCGGCGGGCCACGGTCGGGATCAGGGTCTCGCGGTACCAGGTCTCGTCGCCGATCAGCTCCGGCAGCTTGCGGCCGTTGGCGGTGGCGAAGCGGTAATCGGCGAACATGGTGGGCGAATGGTTGCCCCAGATCACCAGCTTGTCGATCGCGGCGGTGCCAACGCCAGCCTTCGCCGCCAGCTGCGCCAGCGCCCGGTTGTGGTCCAGCCGGACCATGGCGGTGATGTTGCCCAGCGGCAGGTCGGGCGCGCTGCGGGTGGCGATGTAGGCGTTGGTGTTGGCGGGGTTGCCGACCACCAGCACTTTGGCGTCGCGCTTGGCCGCCTCGTTCAGGGCGCGGCCCTGGACCTTGAAGATCTCGGCATTGGCCGACAGCAGGTCGCGCCGCTCCATGCCCTGGGAGCGGGGGCGGGAGCCGACCAGGAAGGCGGCGTCGATGTCGCGGAAGGCGGTCTTCGGGTCGTCGGTGACGACGATGCCGGCCAGCAGCGGGAAGGCGCAGTCCTCGAGCTCCATGACCACGCCCTGGACCGCCTTCAGGGCCTGCGGCAGGTCGAGCAGCTGCAGCACCACCGGCTGGTCCTTGCCGAACACGTCGCCCTGGGCGATGCGGGGCAGCAGCGAGTAGCAGATCTGGCCGGCGGCGCCGGTGACGGCGACATGAAGGGCGGGTTTCGGCATGGGAGGGGTCTCCTGGCAAGCCCGAAGCGGCTTTCGGGCGGACTTTATGGAAGCGCCGGGCCGATGGGAAGCGCCGGCCGGGCGCGGTCGGACGGGATCAGACCTGCGACGCGAAGCGGGCGCGCAGCTCCTCCGGCAGCGGGAAGGACTGGCGGGTCTCCAGGTCGAACATCGCGCTCACCGTCTCCGCCGTGGCGTGGCAGCGGTCGCCGACGAACAGGGCCTGGGCATAGGTGAAGGACTTGCCGCCCAGCCTGGTCATCCGGGTGCCGATGCGCACGTCGTTCGGCCAGGTCAGCTCACGCAGGAAGTTCATGGTGATGCGCACCACCACGGCACCGCGGCTCTTGCCCAGCTTGATCCCGGAATCGAGGAAGAAGTGCAGGCGGGCGGTCTCGAAATAGACGCCATAGGCGTTGTTGTTCACATGGCCCAGCGCGTCGGTGTCGGAATAGCGCACGCGCTCGTCCGCCCAATGCGGATAGGAGGCGGGATCTGTAGGATCGAAGCTGGTCTCGGTCATGTCGCTCTCCGGGCGGGGCTTCCCGCGACATAGACCCGAATCGGCCCCAGTGCAAAGCCGCCGGTTGTCGCGAGACAAGGTTCCGGTCGCCCGGCGGCCCGCATCGTCCTACCGTTTCCGAAAACAGGGACGAAGGAGGACGCCATGGACCAGGACTGGCTGATCACCGCAGCCCAGACCGCCGCGCTGATCCCCGGGCTGCCGGCGGAGCAGTTCATCGACCGCAT
This sequence comes from Inquilinus ginsengisoli, assembly GCF_031453975.1. Taxonomy (NCBI): domain Bacteria; kingdom Pseudomonadati; phylum Pseudomonadota; class Alphaproteobacteria; order Rhodospirillales; family Rhodospirillaceae; genus Inquilinus; species Inquilinus ginsengisoli. Next base: position 333,783 of record NZ_JAVDPW010000008.1, on the reverse strand, counting down.
GCAGCACGGCACCATGAAGACCGGGCTGTACGCCCCGCGCGGCACCGATCCGCAGGGCCCACACAAGCGCGACGAGCTCTATGTCGTGTGGCGCGGCAACGGCGTCTTTTTCCGCGACGGCGAGCGCAAGCCGTTCGGGCCGGGTGACGTGATCTTCGTTCCGGCGCATATGGAGCACCGGTTCGAGGAGTTCAGCGATGATTTTGCGACATGGGTGATCTTCTGGGGCCCGGAGGGCGGGGAGACGAATTAGAGCCGGCGCCGGCCGAACCGCGCTGGGGCGCCGATCTCGGCCCGGGGGCGGAGGCGCCGCCGCAGCAGGCGGCCGAGGCGCTGCGCCTGGCCGCTGAGATGGGGGCCGTCGCCGGCCGCTTCGCGCTCGACTGGGGTACGCTGCAGCCGGAAGGCCGTGGCCGCCTCGACCCCGCGGCGCTGGGCCGGCTGGACCGCCATGTCGATGCGCTGGGCGAGGCCGGGCTGGCCCCGTGGCCGGTGCTGGCGCCGGCGCGGCTGCCGCGCGAGCTGCGGCTGCGCGGCGGCTGGACCGGGCGCGACACCGCCTGGCGCTTCGCCGAATTCGCCTGCCGCGCGGCCGACCGCATCGGCGACCGCATGGCCGCGCTGGCGATCGATGCCGGCGCGCCCGGCTTCGCCCGCGACGAGGCGGCATGGCGCGACCGGCCGATCGGCATGGCCGAAGCCGCGGCCTTCACCGCCGCGCTGCACCACCTGCTGCTCGGCCGCGGCCTGGCGCTGGCGGCGCTGCGCCAGGAAAGCACGCGCTGGCGCCTCGGCGCCGCCCTGGCGTCGCCGCCGCCCGACCCCTGGGACGACACTCTGGCCTCGTCCGACGCCGTGGCCTTCGCCGACGCGCTGGGCTGGGAGGCGTCGGTGGCGACGCTGCGCGACGGCCGCTATCCCGATCTGGCGCTGGAGCGGCTGGGCCGGGTGGTGGTGGACGACGACGCGGCGCGCTGCCGCGGCCCGGTCGACCTGCTGCTGCTGGACCATGCCGGGCCGCTGTGGGCCCGGATGGAGGCGGATGCGCCGGGCGGGGTGGCGCTGGCCGAACGGCCGCGCGGCGCCGTAGCGATCGAGACCGCCGGCCCCGACTCGCTGCGCCGGGCGCTCGACCGGCTTGTCCAGGCCTGGCCGAAGCTGCCGGTCCAGCTGTCGCTGCGCCTCGCCGTCGACGACCCGCCGGCCCAGGAGGGGCGGATCGAGGACACGGTTCGCATCGCCCGGCTGGACGCGCATTTCGAGGCCGCCCATGCGGCCTGGGCGGCGGGGGTGCCGGTCGCAACCGTCTTCGCCGGCCCGGTGCTGGACGACGGCCGGGCCCCGCCCGCCGGGCTGGTGGCCTGGGCCGACCGGGCCGACGTGCCACAGCCGAAGGCCAGCTGGGGTTGGCTGCAGCAGCGGATCCGCGGATAGGTGCGAACGTATGCCAGAAGCGTACAGCAGAGGCGTACGGAGGGTGCATCCGCTGTGACGCCGAGGCTCCTGGTGGAACCTGCAACGCCGCCCAACGTTATTCCATGAGGTCGCGGATGCCGCGATGACTGCGGCAACAGCCCGCGACCTGATGGAGTATCAGGTCATGTCACGGACCCGTCTGCGCCGGTTTGTTCTGGCCGGCGTCTTGGCCGCAGCAGCGGTCGGTCTCGGTGGTTGCGTCGCCTATCCCGTGGGCTACGGCGGCTATGACGGCTACGGCTATGGCGACAGCTACGCCTATGTGCAGCCGAACTACTACTATGGCGGCTACCCACGCTACTACGGTGGGTATCGCAACTATTACGGCGGCTATCCGCGCTACTACGGCAATCGCGGCGGCTACTATGGCCAGCCCGGCTACGGCTACCGCGGCGGCTATGGTGGATACGGCCATGGCGGATATGGCGGCTACGGCCGCAGCCGTTAGAACCGTCGGGTAACGCCTTCGCGAATCAGGCGATCCAGCCCAGCGCGGCGGCGCCCAGCAACAGCACGCCGAACACGATCCGATAGATCGCGAAGGCGGTGAAGCGGTGCGACTGGATGTAGCCCAGCAGCCATTTCACCGCGATGAAGGCGGTGATGGTGGAGACCACGAAGGCGATGCCCAGCGCGCTCCAATCCTCGTGCGGGGCGCCCTCCTTGAACGCGCCGTATAGCTGGTAGGCGCTGGCCGCATACATCGTCGGGATGCCGACCAGGAAGGCGAATTCGGTGGCGGCGGCGCGGTTGCTGGTGCCGGCCAGCATGGCGACGAAGATGGTCGCGGCCGACCGCGAGGTGCCGGGGAAAACGCCGGCGACGACCTGTGCCAGGCCGACCACGATGGCGACCAGCCAGGTCACCCGGGAGCTGTCGGGCTGCTTCGCCGCCTGGCGTTCCGCCCAGATCATCCAGACGCCGCCGATGATCAGCGCCCACGCGATGGGCGCTATGTTTTCCGGCAGGGTGAAGCCCAGCTTCTTGACCACCAGCCCGAGCACCGCGGTGATGGCGAAGGCGACCAGCAGCCGGATGCCGTAGCGGCGGTTTTCCGGCTGGCGCCAGCCCAGGATCAGGTCCAGCAGGCGGCGCCAGTAGATCACCGTCACCGCCAGGATCGCGCCGGCCTGGATCACGATGTTGAAGGTGTCCGACCGTTCGCCCAGCCAATGCTCGGCAATGATCAGGTGCCCGGTGCTCGAGATCGGCAGGAATTCGGTGATGCCCTCGATCACCCCGAGGATGATCGCGCTCAGATGGTCCAAGACGGTGCTCTCCGGGATGATGCGGCCGGATCGCTTGTGAACGAACCCAGCCGGTTTGGGAACCCGGCTTCAACCCGCGGCACCGGTTAAAGTTTCGTAATTCGCTGACGGGCGAGGGTCAGCCGCCGGCCGAGGCGGCCGGCCCGCGGGCGGCGATGGCGTCGAGGGCGGGGTCGCGCCCGGCCCGGTAGTCGGCGAAGGTGAAGCCGGTCGGCACGGTCGGCGACAGGTCGCCGGCGGCGACGCCGTACACATAGTTCAGCCAGAAGCAGCGGCCGATCTCGGCTAGGCCGCAGCCGTTGCGCCAGTCGTGGAACGCGCTGGCATAGCGGATCGAGATGCCGGAATTGGGCAGGGCCGTGCGCCCGCCCTCGGCCCAGAAGGCGGTGAAATCGCCCGTGGCCTGGCCGACGATCTCGACATTGCCAGGGGCGAAATACTTCAGCCGGGCCAGGGTGGTGATCGCGGCGGAGAAGGTGTCGGGCCCGGTCAGCACATAGATCCGACCCTCCGGCCCCAGCGCCTGGGGCAGGCGCCGGGTGAAATCCGCGGTCAGCACATAGTTGCCGCCGGGGTTGGCGCGCAGGTCCACGATCACGCTCTTCGGCTTGCGCCGTGACGCCTCCTCGACCACCTGGGCCAGGAAGTCCGCCAGGCCGGTCCCGGCATCGTCGCTGATGCCGCGCAGCTCCACGAACAGCGTGCCGGCGTCGGGATAGGCCTGCCAGTAGGTGCGGTCGCCCTGCTGCAGGTACAGCGGCAGGGTCGCGGCCCCGGACAGCACATGCCGCCACGGCCCGTCATCCCGCGGCAGGGCGGTGGGCAGCAGGTCGATGGCCGGCTGGCGGACCGCGCCCTCTCCGCGCATCGCCGGCCGCGGGTCGGCGGCGATCTCGCGGGTCACGCGGCGGCCGTCCGCCAGGTCCAGCACCAGGGAAGCCACATCGGGCGACGGCAGCAGGCCCAGGGCGTGGAGCGCCGCCGGCGACGAGATCAGCGAGACCGACAGCAGCCGCGCCCGGCTGTCGCGGCCGCCGAAATAGGGGCGCAGCGTGCCGGCCAGCGCCTCCGGCGTGCGGCTGCCCAGCGTCACCACGCGGGCGCCCAGCAGGTCGGCCAGCGCGGCCCGGGCAGAGACGACATAGAGGCCGTCGTCGAACCACACCAGGCGCAGCGGCAGCGCGTTGAGCGACCGGCCCATGGCGACGCCGCGGACATAGGTGTGGCCGTTCTCGGCCAGGGCGACGGCGCGGGTGACGCCCAGCTCGAACCCGGCGTCATCCAGCCCGCCGGGCGCCGCCGCCGCGACCTCGGCCAGCAGGCCGTCGATCCGCTGGTCGAACCGGCCCAGCGCTTCGGGCGAGAAGCTGCGGTCGATCTCGGGCAGCTGGCGCAGCCGCTCCAGGTCCTGGCGCTGCGCCTCGGCCCGGGTGCCGGGGGCGGGCAAGTCGGCCGGCGCCAGCTGCGGGTAGTTGGGCCGCACCACCACCAGATAGGCGGCCCCCGCCGCCGCCCCGGCCGCCACCATCAGCACGGCCCCGATCCCGGCCGCGATCGCCCATCGCCTCATGGCTGTTCCCCCCCACCTGCATCCACGGCCGGTTCGGCCGGCATGGGGTGCCTAGCAACCGGCGTGCCGCAGCGGCAGGCGGCCGGCCGCCTGGGGTGGGGCATGAAGGGTGAGGGCGCCCGGCGAAAATTCCGCCACGCTTCGGCGGATTTTCCCAGGCCCGGCGGCGTTCCCTACTCCGCCGCCGGATTCTCGCTGCGATGGACCAGCAGCTGGCGTTCCAGCTCCTTCGAGGTGCGGCTGGCCGGGGCGGTGAAGCGGGCCAGGGCCTGGTAGATCACCGGCACCAGGAACAGCGACAGCAGGGTCGAGACCATGACGCCGCCGAAGATCACCACGCCGATCGCCTGGCGCGACTCGGCGCCGGCCCCGGTCGCGATCGCCAGCGGCAGGGCGCCCAGCGCGGTGGCGATCGAGGTCATCAGGATCGGCCGCAGCCGGGTGGCGGACGCCTCATGCACCGCCGCCAGCACGTCCCGCCCCTCGTCGCGCAGCTGGTTGGCGAATTCGACGATCAGGATGGCGTTCTTGGCCGTCAGCCCGATCAGCATGACCATGCCGATCTGGGTGTAGATGTTCACCGTCATGCCCAGCAGCGCGACCGAGCCGAGCGCGCCGAAGATCGCCAGCGGCACGGTCAGCAGAATCGTCACCGGGTGGACGAAGCTCTCGAACTGCGCCGCCAGCACCAGGAACACGATCAGCAGCGCGGTGCCGAAGGTGATGTAGAGCGAGGCGCTGCTCTCCAGGAACTCGCGCGTGTCGCCGTCCCAGGACAGCCGGGCCTCGGCCGGCAGCGTGTCGGCGACGGCGACGCGGACTTCGGTCACCGCGTCGCCCAGCGTGGCGCCGTCGGCCAGGCTGGCGGTGAAGGTGATGGCGCGCACCCGGTCGAACCGGCCCAGGCTGGCCGGGCCGGCCACGTCCTGCAGCTTGACCAGGCTGGTCAGCGGCACCAGCGTGCCGCCGGATGCCCGGACGAAGATGTTGGACAGGTCGCGCGGCGTCTGCCGGTCCTCGGCCCGGGCCTGCAGCACCACGTCGTACTCCTCGCCGTCATCCTCGTAGCGGGTGACGGCGACCGACCCGAACATGGTCTCCAGCGTCTCGCCGATGGCGCGGATCGAGATGCCCAGGTCGGCGGCGCGGTCGCGGTCGATGGCGACGCGCAGCTCCGGCTTGGTCTCGTCGTAGTCGGCCTGCAGGTTGCGCAGCACCGGCGACCCGCGCAGCCGGTCCTGCAGCTGGTCGCGCCAGGCCGCCAGCTGCTCATAGGTGTTGCCGCCGATGACGAAGCGCACCGGCGCGCCGGAGCCGCGGGCGAGGCCGCTGGGGTTGATGCCGACGGCGCGGATGCCCGGGATGTCCGACAGCTTGGCCGACAGCTCGCGCACCACCTGCTGCTGCGACCGGGTGCGCTCGTCCCACGGCTTCATCTGGCCGATCACGGTGACCCGGTTGACGCCGGTCGGGCCCCAGCCCGGCGCCAGGATGGACAGCAGGCGGGTGACGTCCTGGGCCGCGACATAGGGCGACAGCGCACTCTCGATTCGTGCCAGCTGGGCGCCGGTGTAGTCGATGCTGGAGCCTTCGGGCCCGGTGGCGCTGACGACCACCCGGCCGCGGTCCTCGGTCGGCACGAATTCCTGCGGCAGGCCGTGCAGCAGCGCCGCGGCGCCGACGCTCAGCGCCAGGGCGATGGCGCAGACCAGCACCGGGGCGCCCAGCGCGAAGCCCAGCGCCGCGCGGTAGCCGCGGTTCAGCAGGTCGAAGCCGTGCTCGGTGACCTTGTGCAGCCAGGTCTCCTCATTCGCCGGCCGCAGCAGCCGGCTGCACATCGCCGGGGTCAGGGTCAGGGCGACCAGGGCCGAGAACAGCACCGAGGAGGCGACGGTGATGCCGAATTCGCTGAACAGCCGGCCGACATTGCCCTGCAGGAACGAGATCGGCACGAACACCGCGGTCAGCACCGCGGTGGTGGCGACCACGGCGAAGCCGATCTGGCGCGAGCCGAGATAGGCGGCCACCAGCGGCGGCTCGCCCAGCTCGATCCGCCGGCTGATGTTCTCCAGCACGATGATGGCGTCGTCGACCACCAGGCCGATCGCCAGCACCATCGCCAGCAGGGTCAGCACGTTGATCGAATAGCCCAGCGCCGCGAGGATGATGAAGGATGCGGTGATCGACACCGGCACGGCGACCGCCGGGATCAGCGTGGCGCGCACGCTGCGCAGGAAGATGAAGACGATGCCGATGACCAGCGCCAGGGCGATGCCCAGCGTGATGAACACCTCGTCGATCGACTTGTCGATGAAGACGCTGTCGTCGGACGAGATCTCGATCTGTACGTCCGGCGGCAGCGACTGGCGCAGCGTGTCCATCGCCTGACGGACATCGGCGGCGACGTCCAGCGTGTTGGCGGTCGACTGCTTGACCACGCCGACGCCGATGGCCGGGCGGCCGTCGACGCGGAAGCCGCTGCGGTCGTCGCGGGCGCCGACCTCGACCCGGGCCACGTCGCCCAGCCGCACCAGCGTCTCGCCCTCGCGGCGCAGCACGATGCGGGCGAATTCCGGCGGGGTCGACAGCCGGGTGTTGGTCCGCACCGTCAGCTCGCGGTCGCTCGATTCGACCCGGCCGGACGGCAACTCGACATTCTGCGCCTCGAGCGCGCTGCTGACGTCCTGCACGGTGACGCCGCGTGCCGCCATGGCGTTGCGGTCCAGCCAGATCCGCATCGACGGCTCGCGCTCGCCGCCGATCGTCACCTGCGCCACGCCCGACACCGCCGACAGCGGGTCGACGACATAGCGCTGGGCCAGGTCGGTCAGCTCCAGCGCCGACCGGCCCTCGCTGGTCAGGGTGGCGTAGATGATCGGGCTGGCGTCGGAATCGACCTTGCGGATGATCGGGGTGTCGGCATTGTCGGGCAGCTGCCCGATCACCCGGCCGACCGAATCGCGGACGTCGTTGGTGGCGCTCTCGACATCGCGGTCGATGGCGAATTCCAGCCGGACGCTGGACCGGCCCTCCTGGCTGGTCGAGCGCATGGTGCGGATGCCGGCGACGCCGGCCACGCCCTCCTCGATCACCTGGGTGATCTGGCTCTCGATCACCTGGGCCGACGCGCCCTCATAGGCGGTGCTGACCGACACGATCGGCGGGTCGATGTTGGGGTATTCCCGGACGGTCAGCCGCTGGAAGGCGAAGACGCCCAGCACCACCAGCAGCAGGCTGACCACCACGGCGAAGACCGGCCGCCGGATCGCGGTGTCGGAGAGGACCATCTCAGGTCGCCGCCGGCGTGGCGCCGGCCTCCTGCACCTCGACCGGCACGCCGTCGCGCAGCCGCTGGGTGCCTTCGGTCACCACCAGGTCGCCCGCCTCCAGGCCGGTCAGGATCTGGACCTCGCCGCGCATCCGCATGCCCAGCGTCACCTCGCGCCGCGCCGCCCGGCCGCCGACGATCATGTAGACGAACTGGCGCGTGCCCAGCGGCACCAGCGCCTGCTCCGGCACCAGCAGGGCGGCGGGGTTGGACGACAGCTGCACCCGCACGGTCATGAACATGCCGGGGCGCAGCGGCCCGTCGCGGTTGTCGATCTCCGCCACGGTGTTGACCGACCGGGTGGCCGGATCGATCCGGGTGCCGACCGAGGTCACGACGGCGGTGAAGGCGCGGTCGGGATAGGCGTCGCTGCGCACCTCCAGGGCCAGGCCGGGCGACAGGCGCGACAGCAGGATCTCGGGCAGGTTGAAGTCGACCTTCACCCGGGTCAGGTCGTCGAGGGTGACGATCGGGGTACCGGGCGACACCAGCGCGCCGAGGCTGACCTGGCGGATTCCCAGCGTGCCGGCGAAGGGCGCGGTGATCACGCGTTCGGCCAGCCGCGCCTGCTGCGCCGCCACGGCGGCGGTCTTGACCTCGAGGTCGGCGCGCAGCGCGTCGACCTGGGCCTGGGCGACGTTGCGCGACTTCGACAGCGTCTCGGCCCGGTCCAGGGCCTGGCGCGAGTTCCTCAGCTCGGCCTCGGCCGAGGCGACCGCGGCCTCCAGCTCGGCGCTGTCCAGCCGGATGATCGGCGTCCCGGCCGTGACGGTCTGGCCGTCCTCGAAGGCGATGGTGCCGACGATGCCGGTGGTCTTGACGGTGATGGTCACCGCCTCGCGCGCCCGGGTGGTGCCGACGGCGTCGACCGCCTCGGTCACCGTGCCGCTGCGCACCGGCGCCAGCATCACCGGAACCGACGCGTCACGGTGCGGCGCGACCGCGCCGTCCGCCCGCCACGGCGCAAAATGCCACGCGCCCGCCGCCGCGACGGCAAGCAGGCCGATCACCAGAAATTGTTTCCACACGCGCATGCGTCCGCGAAGCCCCCTTCCGTCGCCGCGCCGGTTCAGCCGGCACAGTGTAGTCCAAATGGCCCGTTTCTTGTTGGTTTCCGCCTTGCGCATCCTTCACGGCACAGGGGCGGGATTCCGTCGTGGCATCGCTGCCATTGGGGAACCGGCCATGCGATCGCGTGTTTATGGCATCGAGATGACGAATTCCCGCCGCCTTTTTCGGCAGGCAAAAGGAAGGGGCCCGACGGGCCGGCGCGCAGCGCGCCGGCCACCGTGGGTAAGTGGAAAATGGGACTGCTCTACAGCGAAGCGGAGGATGCGGTCGATCTGCATGGCCGCCGCATCCTGATCGTCGAGGACGAACAGATCGTCGCCCTCGACCTCGAACTGACGCTCCGGACCTGGGGCGGCACCGTGGTCGGGCCGGCGACGACCGTGTCGCGCGCGGTCGAGATGGCGCGCAACCAGACCATCGACGGCGCCATGGTCGACCTCAACCTCGCCGGCGCCGCGGCCTTTCCCGCCATCGACATTCTGCTGCAGCGCGGCGTGCCGGTGATCCTGGCGACCAGCTATCCGCGCGAAAGCCTGCCCGCCGCCTACCGCAACCTGCCGATCCTGCCCAAGCCCTACGACCCGCGCCGCTTCTCCGGCCTGGTGCAGTCGATCTTCGCCGTCGGCCGCGAAGCCAGCATCCACTGATCTGCCGGCTCCGGCCCTGCAGCCCGCGTCAGGGCTGGGGCGCCCAGGGCTGCGTGGTGGTCCGCACCACCTCTCCCGACGCCCGTGCCGCCGCGATCGACAGCGCCAGATACTGGTCCTGCGCCGCCTCGGCGAAGCTGTAGATATCCGCCCCGGTCTCGACATAGGTCGCCATACCCTCCAGGCAGGCGGCGACGGCGATCTCGTCGTCGTTCAGCCGGGCGCCGGGGAAGGGGTTGCGGTACACCCGATCCGCCCCGGCCAGGATGCCCAGATGGTGATGGCCCTGGATGTCGGCGTACTGCCCGGCATCCTGGCGCAGCAGCCGCAGCGTCACCGGCGTGCGGTGGTCCTCCAGATAGCGCAGCTCGTCGTCGCGGATCTCGCCGCGCTCGCCCCGCACCATCACGCGGGGGCCGCGGATCCAGGAATGGTACTGGTCGCCGGTGAAGTCGAACACCGCCAGCCGCTCGCCGAAATCCAGCGTCGCGATGGTCTGCTCCGACCGGGCGATGCGGAACTCGTCCGGCGGCCCGGCCCGTGTCGGGCTGGCCACGATCGGGCTGGCGAAGCCCTGGGCGCGGATGGCGGCGTTCTCGAAGCCCAGGCCGAGATATTTCCGGATCAGGCTGGTGCCGTGATAGCCATGCGCCACCGAGACATGGGCGTGGCTGGGCGTGCCGATCCGGCCGGCGGCGATCAGCGCCAGCCGGGCGGCGTGGGTCGGCTGCAGGAAATACTGCTCCGCAACCTGCAGCCGGGCACCGCCGCGGACCAGCTCGGCCAGCCGCAGCAGCCCCTCCAGGTCCGGCGCCGGCGGCGTCTCGCTCAGCACCGGCATGCCGGCGGCCGCCAGCTCGGCGATCACCCCGGGTGCGGCCGGCTGCGGCACCGACACCACGGCGAAGCGCGGCCGGGTCAGGCGCAGCAGCGCCTCGGTCGAGCGGAAGGTCGGCAGCCCCCATTGCGCCTCGAAGGCGGCGCCGCGGGCGGGGTCGCGCACCACCACCCCGTCGATGCGGAAGCGGTCGGGCAGCGCCCGGGCGGCGCGCAGGAAGAACTCGGTGCGCCAGCCGGGGCCGACGATGGCGAAGTTGCAGGGCGGCATGGGATCGTTCCCTCGGGACTCGGAGCCATCGACTCGGGATCTGATCGGAATCACACTCCAGAACCGCAAACGGTGTAAACCGCATCTGACGGGTTGTCGGAGAGGATCGATGGCGAAGCGGCCGCGGGCGGATCTGGTTCTGGTCGAACGCGGCCTGGCCGAGAGCCGCGCCCGGGCCCAGGCGCTGATCCTGGCCGGGCTGGTCTATGAGGGCACGCGCCGGGTCGACAAGCCGGGCGACGGCGTCGCCGTGCCCGAGGCGCTGTCGGTGCGCGGCCGCGACCACCCCTGGGTCAGCCGCGGCGGGCTGAAGCTGGTCAAGGGCCTCGACCATTTCGGCATCGACCCGGCCGGGCTGGTCGGGCTGGATGTCGGCGCCTCGACCGGCGGCTTCACCGACGTGCTGCTCAACCGCGGCGCCGCGAAGGTCTACGCCGTCGATGTCGGCCACGGCCAGCTGGCCTGGTCGCTGCGCCAGGATCCGCGCGTGGTGGTGCTGGAGCGGACCAACGCCCGGCATCTCGACCGCGCGCTGATCCCCGACCCGGTCGGCATCGTGGTCTGCGACGCCAGCTTCATCGGGCTGGAGATCGTGCTGCCGGCCGCCCTGTCCCTGGCGGCGCCGGGGGCCTGGCTGGTGGCGCTGATCAAGCCGCAATTCGAGGTCGGGCCCGACCGGGTCGGCAAGGGCGGCGTGGTGCGCGACCCGGAACTGCACCGCGAGGTCTGCGACCGCATCGAGGCCTGGCTCGCTGCCCGGCCGGGTTGGTGCGTGCTCGGCGTCACCGTCAGCCCGATCACCGGCCCCGAGGGCAATGTCGAATTCCTGATCGGCGGGCGATTCGAGGGGTGAATGGTCCCATTTTGGGGTGGATTCGCTGTGGCGAACCCACCCCAAAAGCTCAACGTCCCAGCACCAGCGGCTGCATCGCCGCCACCGGGCCATCGGCGGCCGCGGCGAGGGCGCCGAACTGCTCGGTGACCGGCCCCAGCCCGACACGGACCAGCGCCTCCTCGCTGAAGGGGCCGCCCGAGATCAGGCGGCGCAGCGTGTCCAGCGCCGAAGGCGGGTGCGGTAGCCGCACCACCGCCACCTTGGCGTCGGGGCCCAGCCCGATCGCCTGGCGGGCGATGACCATCGCCGCGTCGAGGCCGCCCAGCCGGTCGACCAGCCCATTCTTCGACGCCTCGGTGCCCAGCCACACCCGGCCCTGGGCGATGGCGTCGACCGCCTTGGTGTCCATGCTGCGGCCCTTGGCGACCAGCTGCAGGAAGGCGTCGTAGCCGGCGTCGATGCCGGTCTCGAACCGGCTCTTCTCGCCGGCGTCGAACGGCTCGTTCAGGGTCCAGATCCCGGCGTTGCGGCCGCGCTGCACGCTGCCCCAGTTGACGCCGATCTTCTTCCACAGCGCCTGCAGCACCGGCTTGCCGCCGAAGATGCCGATCGACCCGGTCAGGGTCGCCGGCTCGGCCACGATCGCCTTGGCCTGGGCGGCGATCCAGTAGCCGCCGGACGCCGCGGTCTCGCCCATCGACACCACGATCGGCTTGCCGGCGTCGCGTGCCCGCTGCACCGACCGGCCGATCAGCGCCGACGCGACGACCGAGCCGCCGGGGCTGTCGATCCGCAGCACGATGGCCTTGATCTTGCTGTCCTCGACCGCGTCGTCGATGGTCTCGGCCAGGGTCTGGCCGACGATCTCGTGCCCGAAGCTGCCGTCGGAGCTGGCGTCGACGATCGCGCCGGTGGCGTAGATCACCGCGATCCGCGGCTGGTCGTCCTTGATCTCCGGCTCGGTGGCCGCGAGGTAGTCGCGGGCCTTCACCTGGGTCAGCTTGTGGCCGATCCGGGCTTCGACCAGGCCATCGACCTCGTCCCAATGGGCCAGCTTGTCGATCAGCCGCGCATCGACCGCCTCCTTGGCGGTGTAGGGCCCGCCGTCGATCAGCCGCTTGACGTCGTCCGGCACCAGGCCGCGGCCCTGGGCGATGCCGGCGACCAGCTGGTCGTACAGCCCCTGGGCCATGGCCTCGTTCATCGCCCGGCTGGCCGGGGTAAAGTCGCGCTCGGTGAAGGTCTCCGGCGCCGATTTGTACTGGCCGCGCTTGCTGACCTCGGCCTGGACCCCGACGGTGTCGAGCAGGTCGCGGACGAACGGCACCTCGACGGTGATGCCGGTCAGGCCGACGCCGCCCAGCGGCATCATCACGCTCTGGTCGAAGCCGGCGGCGAGGTAGATCGCGACGTTGCCGGGGCCGGAGCTGCCGAGGTCGTCGGCATGGGCGACGGTCAGCTTGCCCGCCCGCCGGGCCCGGTCGATCGCGTCGCGCAGCTCCTGCGCCGAGGCCAGCGGCACCGAATCCGTCGCGATCCGCGCGACGATGGCGCCGACCCGCGGATCGGCGGCGGCGCGGTCGATCGCGTCGATGGTCTGGTGCAGGGTCAGCGGGCTCTCGCTCAGGCTGAAGCGGCCGGCCGGCACCTGGTCCGGGGCGCCCTTGCGCAGGTCGAGCACCAAAGCGAGGTCGCCCTTCGGCAGCTGCGGCGTGCGGTCGGCCAGGTACCAGCCCAGGCCACCGACCACGGCGGCCAGCAGCAGGAACAGCACGCCGCAGATGATGAGGATGGCGCGGATGAAGCGGCCCATGATGAGTCCTGGCTTGGGGTCAGCGGTTCATCGCGTGATAGTCGGGGTTCGGCATCATGTCGACGCCGGACGCGACCCGGTTCGACATGTTGAAGAACCCGACCACGTCGCAGATGTCGAAGATGTCTTCGTCGGAAAAGCCCTGCGCGTGCAGCGCCGCGCGCTCGGCGTCGCCGACGCGGTGCGGCTCGGTGGTCAGGGTCCAGGCGAAGTCCAGCATGGCGCGCTGGCGCGGCGGCAGCCGGGCGACGCGGTGGTTGAAGGCCAGCATCTCGCCCAGCTCGGGGTCGTCCGAAAGCCTGCGCACCGCCTGGCCGTGCGCCACCAGGCAGTAGTAGCAGCGGTTGGCCGAGGAGACGGTGACCGCGATCATCTCGCGCTCCAGCTTGGTCAGGCCGCTGTCGCCCAGCATCAGCTCGTTGTAGGTGGCGATGAAGTTGCGCAGCTTCTTCGGCCGCAGGCTGTAGGCGCGGATCACGTTCGGCACCAGGCCCAGCTTTTCCAGGCATTTGGCGTAATAGGCCTTGAGGTCGTCGTCCAGCGCCGCCTCGGGCGGGATTGGGAAGGCCATCACATGGTCGGGCTGCGGCACGACTCGTCTCCTGTTGCTCGCGCCGCGGCACCCTAGCAGGCGGCCGCACGGCGGTCGAACCCGCGCCGCGGTGCATCCCGGGCCGTCCGGCCCTAGCCCGGCCGCCTGGCGATGCGGTGGTCCAGCCGGTCGTCGTCCAGCCCCGCCGGCTCCTGGTGCAGGATCACCTCGACGTCGGGGAAGGCGCGCGACAGCGAGGCCTCGACCCGGTCGCAGACGGTGTGCGCCTGCCACAGGGTCAGGCCGCCCTCCATCTCGACATGCAGCTCGATGAAGCGGGTGCCGCCGGCGCTCCGCGTGCGCAGATCGTGCAGGTCGACCACCTCCGGGTCGGCGCGGACGATCTCGGCGATCCGCAGCCGGTCCTCGCGCGGCAGCTCGCGGTCCATCAGGTGGTCGACGGCGTTGCGGGCGATGCGGGCGGCGCTGACCAGCAGCCACAGCGCGACGCCGATCGCCGCCGCCGGGTCCAGCCACAGCCAGCCCGGGCTCTGCCCGATCAGCAACACCGCCAGCACCACCATGCTGGTCGCGGTGTCGCCGACATAGTTCAGCCGGTCGGCGGCGATCGCGGTCGAGGCGGTGCGGCGGGCGACGCTGCGCTGGAAGATCACCAGCGCCACGGTGGCGACCAGCGACACCATCATCACGGCGATGCCGACCGGCGGGTCGGAGACCGGCTCGGGCGTGATGAAGCGCCCCGCCGATTCGAAGATCAGCAGCAGGGCCGAGCCGCCGACGAAGGCCGCCTGGGCGATGGCGCCCAGCGGCTCGGCCTTGCCGTGGCCGAAGCGGTGCGACCGGTCGGGCGGCCGCAAGGCGTGGCGCACGCTGATCAGGAGGATGCCGGAGGCGGCGACGTCGACCAGGCTGTCCAGCAGCGAGGACAGGATCGCGGCCGACCCGGTCACCAGCCAGGCGGCCAGCTTCAGCAGCGACAGGCAGGAGGCGACCGAGACGCTGACCGTGGTCGCGGCGCGCAGCAGCCGGTCGCGCCGGGTCTGGTCGCTGTCGGCCGGGGCAGGGCCGGCCGGCTCGGAGCTGGCCGGGCTGGGGTCGACCGGGTCGGTGCCGGTCACGGATACAGCCGGTGGTGCCGCCAGCCGCCGCGGCCGGGTTCGTAGACCACGCGGTCGTGCAGCCGGTACGGCCGCTCCTGCCAGAACTCGATCCGCCACGGCACCAGGCGGAAGCCGGACCAGTGCGGCGGCCGCGGCACCGGCCCATCCGTCTCCTCAGGCCCGAAGCGGCGCGTCGCGTCGTCCACCGCCGCCTCCAGTGTCGGGCGGTCGGCCAGCGGGCGCGACTGGGCCGACGCCCAGGCGCCGATCCGGCTGCCGCGGGCGCGGCTGGCGTAGTAGGCGTCGGCCTCATCGGGGTCGACCGGGGTCACCGGCCCTTCGACCCGCACCTGCCGGCGCAGGCTCTTCCAGTAGAAGCACAGCGCCGCCCGCGGGTTGCGGGCCAGCTCGCCGCCCTTGCGGCTTTCCAGGTTGGTGTAGAAGACGAAGCCGCGGGCGGCGGCCTCGGCGCCGTCGACGCCCTTCAGCAGCACCATCCGGACCGACGGCGCGCCATCCGCGGCCACGGTCGCCAGGGACATCGCATTGGGGTCGTTGGGCTCATGCGCCGTGGCCAGCGCGAACCAGTCCCCGAACAGGTCGAAGGGGTCGCCCGGCGGAACGAAATCCCGGTTAGCGGGTTCGGATCCGGCACCGCCGGGATTCGGGGTCGAGGATGGGGTCGTCATGGCGACTCGGCCTTTATTCGGTCGAATTTCGGCTACATTAGGGATCGACGCCGTGAAGTCCATGGCGCGCAGGACAGGTCCGATGCCCGCCACGGGCATCGCAGGAGGATCCGAAGTGATGAAGAAGTTCACCATCGTCGCCGCGCTGGTCGGCGCCGTCGCACTGGCCGGTTGCCAGGACTTCGGCCCGAAGCAGGGCGCCGGTACCCTGATCGGTGCCGCCGGCGGTGGCCTGCTGGGCTCGCAGTTCGGCAGCGGCGGCGGCAAGCTGGCCGCGACGGCCGCTGGCGTGCTGATCGGCGCCTGGCTCGGCAATTCGGTCGGCTCCTCGCTCGACCGGTCCGACCAGCTCTATGCCGAGCGGACCTACAACCAGGCCTTCGAGGGCACCCGCAGCGGCACCGAAAGCTCCTGGCGCAACCCGGATTCGGGGAACTACGGCACCGTCACCCCAACCCGCACCTACCAGAACGCCGGGCGCGACTGCCGCGAATTCACCCAGACCATCTACATCCAGGGCCGGGCCCAGACCGGCACCGGCACCGCCTGCCGCAACGGCGACGGCACCTGGGCGATCGTCAACGGCTGACGGCGATCATCCCGACGATTTGACGAAGGCCCGCCGTGTCCGTCACGGCGGGCCTTCCGCATTCGGGGGCGCGCGATGCAGCGCGATCGGCGGGTCGGGCCGCCGGCCGGGCAGCCGGTCGGCCGGCGGCGGCTCGTCGACCAGCACCGCCGCCAGCGGCGTGTCCAGGCTGTCCTGATGGGATTCCTCGGCGGCGTGGATCCGGTCGGCCAGCGCCTGCAGCCATGGTCCCTCCAGCCCCGGCACTTCACCGATCTTGCCGCGCATGCCGATGCCCAGGCCTCGCATCAGGTCGGCCAGGGTGGTGACCCGCAGGTCGCGCGACACCAGCCAGGTGTCCGAGGCCGAGCGTTCGACGAAGCGGGCGCGGCGCAGCTGTTCCAGCATGCCGTCGAGGGCGGAGATGCCGACCGGCACCCGCTCGACCAGCGTGCGGCGGTGCAGCCCGACGCCCAGCCGGCTGGCCGCCGCCAGCTCGCGCAGCATGGCGACGGCGATGGTCAGGCGCGGCCCCGGCAGCAGGGCGTCGATCTCGGCGCCCAGCAGGCGGCCGGAGCGCCAGTCGGGCAGGGCGGCGGCGATCACCGCGCCGATCAGCACGATCGACCAGGCGAGGTACAGCCACAGCAGGAAGATCGGGATCGTCGCCAGCGCGCCGTAGATCGTCTCATAGGCCGGGAAGGCGCGCAGGTACCAGGCGAACAGCCGCTTCGACAGGTCGAACAGCACCGCCGCGATCAGCCCGCCGATCACCGCATCGACCCAGCGCACCGACCGGTTGGGGATCAGCTGGTACAAGAGCGAGAAGCCGATGAACTGCAGCATCAGCGGCACGAAGCCGATGAACGGCGCCCACAGCTCCTGCCCGCCGCCGCCATAGGTGCCGAAGAAGGTGATGGTGAAGGAGAAGCTGGCGACGACCAGGATCGGCGTCAGCGTTAGGATCGCCCAGAAGGTGACGATCCGCACCGCCCAGGCCCGCTGCTCCTTGACCCGCCAGATGCCGTTGAAGGCGTCCTCGATGGTGGCCAGCAGCAGCACCGAGCTGACCACCAGCCCGACGATCGAGATCGCGGTCAGCCGCCCGGTGTTCTGACTGAAGCCTTCGAGATAGTTCAGCACGGTGTGCCCGACCTCGGGCACCAGCATCTCGACCAGCCAGTTCTGGGCGGCGCCCTTGATCAGCCCGAAGGCGGGAAAGGCGGACAGGATCGAGAAGGCGATGGTGGCGATCGGCACCATCGCCAGCAGCGAGGAATAGGTCAGGGCCGACGCCGCCTGCGCCCCGCGGTCGTTCCAGAAGCGCAGCCCGGCATAGCGGGCGAAAGTATAAACGGCCCGGGCGAAGCCGGCGATGCCGGGCCCGACCCGCCAGCTGCTGTCTTGCCGTTCTCCCGGTCCCGATGTCATCGATCAGCCCACATTTGACCCGCTAGGGCGTTCGTGTACGATCCGCGCGACTTTAATCGAGGACCCGCGGCGCGCCCCGTTCGGGTTTCCTGACCCAGACTGAGGCTCAGCAATGACGGTCCCCTCTCCGCTCCTTCAAGGCAAGCGCGGCTTGATCATGGGCGTCGCCAACGACCGCTCGATCGCCTGGGGCATCGCCTCCGCCTGCGCCGCCCATGGTGCGGAACTCGCTTTCACCTACCAAGGTGACGCCCTGCACAAGCGTGTCAAGCCGCTCGCCGAAAGCGTCGGCTCCAAGCACGTCCTGCCTTGCGACGTCACCGACCAGGCCAGCATCGACAGCGTGTTCGAGACGCTGGGCGAAGCCTGGGGCGAACTCGACTTCCTGGTGCACGGCATCGCCTTCTCGGACAAGAACGAACTCGACGGCCTCTACCTCAACACGTCGCGGGACAACTTCCTGCGCACCATGGACATCTCCTGCTACAGCTTCACCGCCGTGGCCCAGCGCGCCGTGCCGCTGATGAAGAACGGCGGCAGCCTGCTGACCCTGACCTATTACGGGGCCGAGCGGGTGATGCCGCACTACAACGTCATGGGCGTGGCCAAGGCGGCGCTCGAGGCCAGCGTGCGCTACCTCGCGGTCGATGTCGGCGGCAAGGGCATCCGGGTCAACGCCATCTCGGCCGGCCCGATCAAGACCCTGGCGGCCAGCGGCATCGGCGACTTCCGCTACATCCTGAAGTGGAACGAGCTGAACGCGCCCCTGAAGCGCAACGTCACCATCGAGCAGGTCGGCGGCGCCGGGCTGTACCTCCTCTCCGATCTCGGCTCCGGCGTGACCGGCGAGGTCCACCACGTCGACAGCGGCTACCACACCGTCGGCATGGTCGCGGTCGACAACGCCGCGGCGACGGCGGAGCTGCTGCAGGGCCTGGCGCCGAAGCCGCCGTCGGGGTCGTGACCCGGGTCGCGGTCCGGCTGGCCGGCGACTCCGACCGGGCGGCGCTGATCGCCCTGTTCCAGGAGCTCGACCGCTTCTACGCCAAGGACCGGCCGGTGGCCCCCGCGGCGGTGACGGCGGAGCGGATCGAGCGGCACCTGTTCGGCGACCATCCGACCGAGATCGCGCTGGCCGAGGTCGACGGCGCGCCGGTCGGCCTCGCCAGTTTCGGCATGCTGTTCCCGGGGCCGGGCCTGAGCGGCCATCTGCAGCTGAAGGACCTGTTCGTGCGCGACGGCGCGCGCGGGCTGGGCGCCGGCGAGGCGCTGATCCGCTTCCTGGCGCGGCTGGCGCAGGAGCGCGGCGGCAGCCGGCTCGACTGGACCACCGAAACCTGGAACGAAGGGGCGCAGCGCCTCTACGACCGGCTTGGGGCGGCGCGACAGCCGCAGAAGGTCTATTATCGGCTGGAGGGCGACGCCTTCCAGCGATTGGCGAAAGCGGACAGCTAGTCCGGACGGGACGAGATCATGGCCGGCAACAGCTTCGGAACCCTGTTCCGCTTCACCACCTGGGGCGAAAGCCACGGGCCCGCCATCGGCGCGGTGGTCGACGGCGTGCCGCCGCGGATTCCCCTTGATGAGGCCGACATCCAGCCCTGGATGGACAAGCGCAAGCCCGGCCAGTCGCGCTTCGTCACCCAGCGGCGCGAGGCCGACGAGGTCAAGATCCTGTCCGGCGTCTATGAGGGCCAGACCACCGGCACCCCGATCTCGCTGCTGATCGAGAACACCGACCAGCGCAGCAAGGACTATTCCGACATCGCGGCCAAGTTCCGGCCCGGCCATGCCGACTACACCTATTGGAAGAAATACGGCATCCGCGACCCGCGCGGCGGCGGCCGGTCCAGCGCGCGCGAGACCGCCTGCCGGGTCGCGGCCGGCGCCGTCGCCCGCAAGATCCTGGCCGGGGTGACGGTGCGCGGTGCCCTGGTGCAGATCGGCCCGCACGCGATCGACCGCGGCCGCTGGGACTGGGACGAGGTCGACCGCAACCCGTTCTTCTGCCCCGACGCCGAGACCGCTTCGCGGTGGGAGGAGTATCTCGACGGCGTGCGCAAGGCCGGCTCCTCGACCGGCGCCATCGTCGAGGTGGTGGCCGAAGGCGTGCCGGCGGGCTGGGGCGACCCGATCTACGACAAGCTCGACAGCGACCTCGCCCGGGCGATGATGACGATCAATGCGGTCAAGGGGGTCGAAATCGGCGCCGGCTTCGGCGCCGCGGCGCTGTCGGGCGAGGAGAACGCCGACGAGATGCTGATGGGCAATGACGGTACGGTGCGCTTCACCGCCAACCATGCCGGCGGCATTCTCGGCGGCATCTCGACCGGCCAGCCGGTGGTGGTGCGCTTCGCGGTCAAGCCGACCAGCTCGATCCTGACGCCGCGGCGGACCGTGGACATTGAGGGCCACAACACCGAGATCCTGACCAAGGGCCGGCACGACCCCTGCGTCGGCATCCGCGCCGTGCCGGTGGGCGAGGCGATGATGGCCTGCGTCCTGGCCGACCACCTGCTGCGCCAGCGCGCCATCGAACCCTGGGATTGAGGCGGGCGCCCTGCTTCCCTGAACGTCATTCCCGCGAAAGCGGGAAGCTCTCACCGGTCAGAGCGCGACGAGATCCCCGCTTCCGCGGGGATGACGACCATGGGGATTGTGGCGAAGGCCGGGCTGCGGGAGAGTTCGATCCGGACGATTGATCCCAGGAGTGTTCGGTCACGAGCATCACAATCCGCCAGCTTGACGAGCAGCTGCAGTTTCGTCTTCGCCGACGCGCCGCCCGCAACGGTCGGTCGGTCGAGGAGGAGGTGCTGGAGATTCTTCGAACCACCCTGTCGAGGGATCCCGGGCCGGAGATAAATCTGGCTGACGCGATCCGGCGGCGATTCAAGCGGCTTGGCGGTACTGATCTGCCAGACGGGCCGAGGGAAGCGATGCGCGAGCCGTTCCGCTCCGATGATTGACGTGCCCCTAAGCCCGCCCCGCCTCAGCGGCGGCGGACGGCGCTGCGGGTGTGGATGTCGAAGACCGAGAACGCCTGGTCGGCATAGGCGCGCGTCCCGCTCTCGGTCGCCGTCGCGGCATCGCTGAAGAAGCACATCACCTTGCCCCGGCGCACCAGGGCGTAGGGCGCAACCGCGGCCGAACCGAAATCCGACAAAAATTTCGTCAAAGCCTCGGCATCCGCGCCGCCGGGGTGAATCTGCTGCATCTGCTCGGTCATTGGTCCTCCAGGATCGACTGGCTGCGCGGTGATCCGGCGCGCCTGATTCGCGCCGGGCCGGGCGGCGTACCGCAGCCGCAATCGTCGGACTATAGACGGGTGCGGCGGGCAATGGGAGAGTCCCGGAGGGGGAGGCCGGCCTGCGGCCGTAAAACCCTTGCCCGCGGGCCGGGCTTGCGGTCACCCTCGCAGCGGGATGCCAAGGCTTCCGGTTCCTATGGCGGTGAACTTTCACCGCTCTCGGGGGTTCGGTGGACGGAGTGAACCCAGATCTGGACGCTTGGCGCAAACCGGCGCACATCTCCAGGGGATCGGAAGGAGAACAAACAATGCGCCGCGTCAGATCGCTGCTGATCGTTCCCGTGCTGCTGGCGTTGGCGGCGTGCAACACCGCCGGCTCGGGCAGCCCCATCGGGGGCGCCCTGCCGCTGTCGCTGAATCC
Source organism: Inquilinus ginsengisoli (assembly GCF_031453975.1). Classification (NCBI taxonomy): domain Bacteria; kingdom Pseudomonadati; phylum Pseudomonadota; class Alphaproteobacteria; order Rhodospirillales; family Rhodospirillaceae; genus Inquilinus; species Inquilinus ginsengisoli. The sequence goes on along the minus strand of NZ_JAVDPW010000008.1, from coordinate 312,658 downwards.
GCTGCTGGTGAAGGTCATGCCGGCGGTGATCAACATCCAGGTCCGTGGCAGCGTCCGCCCCAATGCGGAGATGCTGCGCGACCCCGACATGCGGCGCTATTTCGGCGGCGAGAAGGAGAAGTCGTTCCGCAGCGTCGGCTCCGGCGTCATCGTCGACGCCGCCAAGGGCCTGGTCGTCACCAGCGCCCATGTGGTCGAGGACGCCACCGAGATCGGCGTGACCCTGGGCGACGGCAGCGAAGTACCGGCCCAGGTGGTCGGCTCCGCGCCCGACATCGACATCGCGGTGTTGCGCATCCCGGCCCGGGGGCTGACCCAGCTGCCGGTCGACGACAGCTACGCGCCCAAGGTCGGCGATTTCGTGGTCGCGATCGGCAACCCCTTCGGCCTCGGCCAGACCGCCTCGCTCGGCATCATCAGCGCCACGGGCAGAAGCGGCCTCGGCATCGAGGGCTATGAGGACTTCATCCAGACCGATGCGGCGATCAACCCCGGCAGCTCCGGCGGCGCGCTGATCAACCTCGAAGGGCGGCTGGTCGGCATCAACACCGCGATCCTCAGCCCCTCCGGCGCCAATGCCGGCATCGGCTTCGCCATCCCGATGCACATGGTGAAGAACTCGATCGACCAGATCACCCAGTTCGGCTCGGTGTCGCGCGCCCGGCTCGGCGTCGCGATCGAGGACCTGACCGCGGCCAAGGCGGCGTCGCGCGGCATCGGGGTGACCCGCGGCGCGCTGGTCACCGGCATCGTCCCCGGCACCGTCGCGGCCTCGGCCGGGCTCAAGGTCGGCGATGTGGTGACGGCGCTGGACGGGCATCCGATCGACGGCGCCACCGCGCTGCGCAACGCGGTCGGCCTGATGCGGCCGCAGACCTCGGTGACGCTGACGGTGGTCCGCGGCAAGGACACGCTCAGCGTGCCGGTGGCGCTCGGCGGGCAATAGCGCCCGTCCTCTCCCCGGGGGCGGCCGACGGGCCGCCCCTCATCTGGCGCTGGCGCCCGGCCTCGCCGCCGTTGTAACGGTGCTGGGCGTCGACCTCTGGGCGACGGCCTGCGACCGGGCCGATCCCCGCCTCACCCCCGGCGCCAGGTTTGGTTGGAGAGATCATAGAGATCATGCTGATCGCCCAGATCACCGACACCCATGTGACGACGCCCGAGGTCGCGGTCGAGACCGGGGTCGACGCCATCGGTGCGCTGCGCCGCTGCGTCGAGCATCTCTCCAGCCTGTCGCCGCGGCCCGATTTGCTGCTCGTCACCGGCGACCTGGTCGATCGCGGCGATCTCGATTCCTACCGCCTGTTCCAGAAGGCGCTGGCGCCGCTGGGCCTGCCGATGCTGGCGATCCCGGGCAACCATGATTCGCGCGAGGTGATGCGCGACGCCTTCGTCGGCCATGCCGGCATCGGCACCGACGGGCCGTTCCTCAACATCGCCGGCGAGACCGGCGGGCTGCGGCTGATCGGCCTCGACACCACCATCCCCGGCCGGATCGAGGGCGTGCTGTGCGAGGACCGGCTGGCCTGGCTCGACGCCCGGCTGTCGGAGGCGCCGCAGCAGCCGGCGCTGGTGTTCATGCACCACCCGCCCTTCGAGACCGGGCTGACCCGGATGGATGGCTGGCGCTGCGGCAACCCGGAAGGGCTGGCGCCGATCCTGGCCCGCCACCGCCAAGTGGTGCATCTGCTGTGCGGCCATGTCCACCGCGCCGTCGACACCACCTTCGCCGGCATCCCGGCCTCGATCGGCCCCAGCCCGTCGCATGCGGTCGGGTTCAACCTCGAGCCGGGGGCCGAACTGGTGGTCGGCATCGAGCCGCCGATGATCCGGCTGCTGTACTGGACCGGCAGCCGCCTGATTTCGCATCTCTCGCCGATCGACGGCGTGCAGCGCCGGGTGGGCTGACGTCTCAGCCGGCCGGGCCGACCGTCGCCCGCTTGACCAGCGCCACCGGCACGGCCTCGATCGTGGCCGGGCGGCCGGGGGTCTCGGCGCGCTCCAGCATCAGCGCCACCGCCCGGGCGGCGACGCCGCCGGCATCCTGGCGGATGGTGGTCAGGCGGTAGGGCGCCAGCCCGGCCGGGGGCACGTCGTCGAAACCGATGATCGAGAAGTCGCGCGGCGCAATGCGGCCGGCCGCGCGCGCCCCGTCCAGGAAGCCGCAGGCCAGCACGTCGCTGGCGCAGAACAAACCGTCCAGCGGCTGCGCCCAGGCCCCGGCGGCGGCCGCGGCCCCGGCCTCGTGGTCGGGCCCGGCCGCGGTGATCGGGCGGAAGGTGGCGCGGCCGGCGGCCAGGGCCGGCGCCAGCGCGGCGACGAAGGCGGCGCTGCGGGCCAGGCCGCTATAGGTGCCGCCCTCGACCCCGAGGAACCCCAGGTGGCGGCAGCCGGCGGCCAGCAGCGATTCGGCCGCCAGCCGGCCGCCGGTGGCGTTGTCCGACAGCACCGCGTCGACGCCGTCGATCGCCACCGCCCGGTTGATCGCCACCACCGGGATGCCCAGCCGGGCGCATTGCTCCGCCAGCGCGATCGGCGGCGCGCCGGAGGTCACCAGCACCCCGGTGACGCGGTACTGCAGGAAGCGGGCGATGGTGCGGTCCAGCGCCGCCTCGTCGCCGATCTCGCTGACCAGGGACTGCAGGCCGCGGGCGTCGATCTCGCGCAGCAGCGCCTCGAACAGGCTGGCGCGGTAGGGGTCGGTGGCGCCGCGCACCACGATGCCGACCAGGTCGGACCGCTGCCGGTTCATGCCGCGGCCCAGCATGTTGACCTGGTAGCCCAGTTCCGCCGCCGCCTCCAGCACCCGGTCGCGCGTCTCCGCCGCCACCCGGGCCTGGCCCGACATGATGCGCGAGACCGTGGCGCGCGACACGCCGGCCTGCTCCGCCACCGCCTGCGCCGTCACCGGCCGCCCTGTCCTGTCCTGCCGTCGCCGTGCCATGCTCGCTCCGTTTCGGGAAATATAGCGCACACGTGTTCACGAAGACGAGGGTGCTTGGAGGGGCCGACAGACCGTTTCCGGCATTGTCACGGGACCGTCACCAAACATTCATTTCCTTGAAAACGTGCGGGTCCCCGAGCCATGATAGACAAGCTGCCGGAGAGCGGCGCGGCCGGACGTCGGGAATGGGCAGTTATGAACACGTGTTCACGCTTCCATCGGCGCCGTCGACCATCCTGCGGACTGGGAGGGATTGTGATGACAGGGACGAAGTTGATCAGCCGCGCCGCGCTGCGCGCGGCCAAACGTCAAGTGGCCGGCCTGGCGGGCATTGCCGCGCTGCTGCTGGCGGGCGGTGTGGCGAACGCGGACGAGCTGGTGATCGCCGGCCGCGACGGCGTCTACGGCGATGCGCTGACCTATGCGATCGACGCCTATAAGAAGGTGTCGCCGGACACCGAGGTCGAGCTGCTGAAGCTGCCCTATGCCAGCCTGTACGAGAAGCTGGTGGTGTCGCTGCGCGGCGGTGCCGACGCCTATGACGTGATCGTCGCCGACGACACCTGGATGCCGGAATTCACCGCCAATGGCTGGCTGAAGCCGGTCACCGCCGACCTGTCGGGCGTGATCCCCAGCCTGACCGCCCTGTCCAAGGGCAATGACGGGCAGGTCGTGGCCCTGCCCTTCGCCGGCAATGTCGAGATGTTCGCCTACCGCACCGACCTGTTCCAGGCGGCCGGCCTGGCCGCGCCGAAGAGCTGGAGCGACGTGGTCAAGGCGGCCGAGCTGCTGAAGGCCAAGGACCCGAATGTCGCCGGCGTGGTGTTCCGCGGCACCAAGGGCAACCCGATCGTCACCGGCTTCCTGCCGATCTTTTGGGCCCATGGCGGCGAGATCATCGACGGCTCGGGCAAGGCGGCGCTGGCGTCGCCGGCCGGGGTCAAGGCGCTGCAGCAGTTCCTGTCGCTGAAGGCCTATGCCCCGACCGGGGTCGAGACCTACAACGCCACCGAGGTGCGCGACGCGCTGCAGCAGGGCCGCGCCGCGATGGCGATCGAGGTCTGGCCGGCCTGGGTGCCGTCGCTGGACGATGCCGACAAGTCCAAGGTGGTCGGCAAGGTCGCGATCGGCCCGGCCCCGGGCGAGACCAAGGGCCCGGCGCCGATGCTGGGCATCTGGCAGGTGGGGGTGCCGTCGGGCGCGCCGAATGCCGCGGGCGCCCAGAAGTTCCTGGCCTTCCTGAACGGCGCCGACATGCAGAAGGAGCTGGCCCTGCGCTTCGGCCTGCCGCCGACGCTGACCGCGCTCTACGCCGACAAGGACCTGGTCGCCAAGTACCGCTGGTACCCGGACCAGCTGAAGGCGCTCGAGGTCGGGGTGTCGCGGCCGCGGATCAAGCAGTGGCCGCAGGTCGAATCGATCCTCGGCGACTACCTGCAGCTCGCCCTGGTCGGCCAGGTCACCCCCGAGGAGGCCCTGAAGAAGGCCTCGGCCGACATCGACGTGGCGCTGGCGAAGAAGTAACGGCGGTCTGCTCTCTCCGGCCTCCCCCTCCCCCTGCGGGAGGGGGTAGAGGGAGGGGGAGGATCTAAAGCGCGCAGGACCGTACAGAACCCCATGCTCTTCACCGATCGCCGGCAGCTCGTCCTGCTCCTGCTTCCCGCCGCGTTGCTGCTGGTCGTGTTCGCGCTCGCGCCCGTGGTGCAGGTCGCGATCTACTCCTTCCAGGACATCGACTACGCGGCCGACACCTCGCGCTGGGTCGGCCTCGAAAACTACATCACCCTGTTCGGCGACTGGTTCTTCCGGGTCGACATCGGCAACACGGTCCGGTTCGCGGTGGTGGCCTCGCTGGTCCAGGTCGGGCTCGGCACCACCCTGGCGCTGCTGCTGAACCGCGAATTCCGCGGCCGCGGCGCGGTGCTGTCGGTGGTGGTCTACCCGATGATGCTGTCGACCCTGGTGTGCTCGGCGATCTGGCGGTCCTGGTTCCACTACGACGTCGGCATCCTCAACGGCGCGCTGACCTGGCTGCACCTGCCGCCGGTGGCCTGGCTGTCCGACCCCGCCATCGCGCTGTGGTCGGTGATGCTGGTCGATAGCTGGCAGTGGACGCCGATGACGACGCTGATCGTCCTGGCCGGGCTGCAGTCGATCCCGCCCGAGGTGGTCGAGGCGGCGCGCACCGACGGCGCCCGCGGCTGGGTGCTCTTGACCCGGATCGTGCTGCCGCTGGTGCGCGGCCAGATCTTCCTGGCCCTGCTGCTGCGCCTGATCGACACCTTCAAGCTGTTCGACAAGGTCTATGCCCTGACCGGCGGCGGCCCCGGCAACGCTACCGAGACGATGTCGATGTATGTCTACCAGAAGGGCTTCAAGTTCTTCGATGTCGGCCTCGCCGCCGCCGCCTCGGTGGTGATGATGGCGATCGCCTGCGCGCTGTGCGCCGTCTATGCCGCCCAGGCGATGCGGGGCTCGTCCAAGTGATCCGCCGCACCCTGCCCTATCTCGGCATCGCCCTGTTCGTGCTGGTCTTCGCCCTGCCGGTGATCTGGATGGTCGGCGCCGCCTTCGAGGATTCGGCCCGTGCCGGCCGCGGCTTTTTTCCGACGGCGCCGACCCTCGACAACATCCGGGCGGTGCTCGACGACGGCTTCCTCATCCGGCTGAAGAACACCGCCATCGTCGCCTTCGGCGCCACCCTGCTGTCGCTGTTCGCCGGCTTCCTCGCCGCCTACGCGCTGGCCCGGTACCGCTTTCCGAAGCGGCTCGACGTGCTGTTCCTGCTGCTGGTGCTGGTGGTCAAGCTGATGCCGCCGATCGTGGTGGCGCTGCCGCTGCATCAGCTGCTGCTCGATCTCGGCCTGCTCGGCACCCTGTCCGGGCTGGTGCTGGTGTACCAGCTCTACACCCTGCCCTTCTGCCTGTGGATGCTGCTCGGCTTCGTGCGTGAGGTGCCGGTGGAGATCGAGGCCGCGGCGGCGATCGACGGCGCCGGCCTGCTGCGCCGGCTGTGGCACATCGTGCTGCCGTTGGCCCTGCCCGGGCTGGTGGCGACGCTGATCTTCGCCCTGATCCTGTGCTGGAACGAGTTCCTGTTCGCGCTCCTGTACCTGCAGCGCCCCAGCCGCTTCACCCTGCCGCTCTACGTCGCCACCTTCATCACCGAGGACGGCACGCTGTGGGGCCGGCTGATGGCGATCGGCCTCCTGTCCTCGCTGCCGGTGCTGCTGGTCGCGGGCTACATCCAGAAGCACCTGCTGCGCGGCTTCGCCCACCAGGCGAAATAAGCAGCAAGGGTGCCATCCGCGACCGTGGGTTGACGCTGCCACGCGACCGGGCCACAAGCCGCGCATTCCGGGATGCGGTGGAGCGGACCATGGGCGAGCGGGACCTGACCGGGCGGGCGGTGGCGGACGGCATCCTGGCCGAGGTGGCGGCCGAGGTGCAGGCGCTGGGCGAGGCGCATTGGCCGCCGAAGCTGGTGTCGATCACCGTCGGCGACGAAAGCGCGGTCGACGTCTATGTCCGCAACCAGCGCCGCACCGCCGAGAGCGTCGGCATCGCCTTCGAGACCCGGCGCCTGCCGGAGCGGATCACCCAGGAGGAGCTGCGGGCCGCCATCGCCGCGCTCAATGTCGACCCCCAGGTCAGCGGCATCATCCTGCAGCGCCCGGTGCCCAAGCACATCTCGATCAAGGCGATGCAGACGACGATCCATCCGCTGAAGGACGTCGAGGGCATGAACCCGGCCTCGATCGGCAACATCGTCTACAACGAGCTGGAGCTGGCGCCCTGCACCGCCCTGGCCGCGGTCGAGATGCTGAAGCGCACCGGCCTGCAGCTGCAAGGCCTGGAGGCGGTGGTGATCGGCCATTCCGAGATCGTCGGCAAGCCGATTGCCTTCCTGCTGCTGTCCGAGGGCGCTACGGTCACGGTCTGCCACCACATGACCCGGTCGCTGGCGGTGCATTCGCGCCGGGCCGATGCGGTGTTCGTCGCCGTGGGCAAGCCCAAGCTGGTGACCGGCGACATGATCAAGCCGGGCGCCGCGGTGATCGATATCGGCATCAACGAGGTGATCGACGACGAGGGCAAGAGCCGGGTGGTCGGCGATGTCGACTATGACAGCGTGGCCCCGGTGGCCGGCTGGATCACCCCGGTGCCGGGCGGCGTCGGGCCGGTGACGGTGGCGGTGCTGATGCGCAACACCGTGGTCGCCACCCGCCGCCAGAAGGCGCATTACGAGGCAAGGCTCGGCGCTTCGACCTTCTGACGAAGGCCCCCGGGGCCTTGCTTAGAGAACCGCGGCCAGCGCCGTGCCGGCGATGGTCGCCGCCATGGCGAGGTTGATCGCGCGTTCGGTCGACGGGCGTGGCTTCGCGCGTTCGATCGCGGCGCCCAGCCACAGCCACAGGATGTCGGCCACGATCATCACCACCACGCACAGCAGCCATTTCAGGGCGGCGTCGGCGGAGCTGTCGGAGCGGACGAGGGAGGCCGAGGCCATCAGCGAGGCGAAGGCGATGTAGGCCTTCGGGTTGGTGACGCCGAGCAGGAAGCCGCCGGCCGAGGTCGCGGCGACGGTCGCGGCCGCCGGGCCGCCGGCGCCGACCGGTGCGGTCGCGATCCGCCAGGCCAGGTAGAGCAGATAGGCCGTCGCGGCCACCATCATCGCGGTCACGGCGTAGGGCAGGGCCTGGATCGCCGAGAACAGCCCGGCGGCGCTGACCGCCGCGGCCACGGCCAAGCCGACCTGCAGCCCGCCGTAGAAGCGCAGGCCCCGGGCGAAGCCCTCGGCCTTGCCGACCGCCACCAGCGCCGCGATCCCTGGCCCGGGCGACCCCAGCAGCACGATCGCGGCCAATGAGAACAACCCCGCATCGATCAGGCTGACGGCCATGGCTTGCTCCTATATATAAATAGATCTTTATGTCCTTATGTTTTGGACTCGAGCGGATGTCAATGGGCCCGGGGCCGCTTCGCAACGACGGTTGGGGAAGGCGCAAGCGCCTCCGACCTCTCCCGTGAACGGGAGAGGTGACACCATCTTCGTAGGTTGGGTTCGCGGTTCGCGAACCCAACGGATCATCGGGTGGCGGGATGTTGGGTTCGCCCAAGGCGAACCCAACCTACGCATCTACCCCGTGTCCGGAGCCTTTCGCCTGCGGCCAGGGCGGCGCGAGGCTCTGGCGGATCCGCGGGCCGGTCGACAGGCGCGGGCTCCTCCTCCTTCGCCAGCAGGTCGTCGGCCTCGTCGAGCCAGCGCTGGACCTCCAGCGGCAACCCGTACATCCGGCACAGCTGCGCCACGGCGAGCTCCGCCGGCCAGCCATCGACCTTCTCCGCCAGCTCCGGCTCCTCCAGCCGCTCCAGCGTCTCGGCGCACCGGCGGTAGACCTCATCCGCGCTCTCGGCCGTCTCGCGGATCGCCGAGGCGATGGCCAGGCTCACCCGCCGCCGGTGCCAGTCCTTGACCGGCACCGCCGCCCCCGGCTCCTCGCGCGGCCGGGCCATCTTCTCTTCCAGCAGCAGGGTCAGCCGCAGCGACCGCGCGAGGACGGCCAGCCGGCCGCAATAGTCGACGCCCGGCTGCGACGCGCCCAGCGCCTCGGTGCGGGTCGCCTCCATCACCTCCATCTGGATCTCGGCCGCCCGGGCCAGCAGCCGCAGATGCCGAGCCGCCCGCTCCCCTTCAGGAGCGGCTGGGGCCTCTGGTGTCTGGGCGGTCTGCGTCTTGTTCATGGAACGTATCATGAACGTGCGCAGCGGCTAATACTACCGCGATGAAGCGCGGTGCCTCACCGACGCAAACCTTTCAGGCCGCGGCGGCGGCCGGGATGGCAAGGGTGGACCAGACGTCGCGCAGCGCCTCGACCAGCCGGGCCATCTGCAGATCGTCATGCAGCGGCGTCGGGGTGATGCGCAGCCGCTCCGCCCCGCGCGGCACGGTCGGGTAGTTGATCGGCTGGACGTAGATGCGGTGCCGCTCCAGCAGCAGGTCGCTGGCCGCCTTGCACAGTCGGGCGTCGCCGACGAAAACCGGCACGATGTGGCTGGCCGACGGCATCACCGGCAGGCCGGCGGCGTGCAGCTGGCGCTTCAGCGTCGCCGCCCGTTCCTGGTGCCGCTCGCGCTCGGCGCCGCTGGCCTTGAGGTGGCGGATCGCGGCCAGCGCCCCGGCGGCGACGACCGGCGGCAGCGAGGTGGTGAAGATGAAGCCGGGGGCGTGGCTGCGCAGCGCGTCGACCAGCATGGCCGAGCCGGCGACGTAGCCGCCCATCACGCCGAAGGCCTTGCCCAGCGTGCCCTCGATCACGGTCAGCCGGCGGGTCAGGCCGTCGCGCTCGGCGATGCCGCCGCCGCGCGGGCCGTACATGCCGACGGCATGGACCTCGTCGAGATAGGTCATGGCGCCGTGCCGGTCGGCGACGTCGCAGATCGCGGCGATCGGCGAGATGTCGCCATCCATCGAATAGACGCTCTCGAACGCCACCAGCTTCGGCCGGTTCGCCGGGTATTCCGACATCAGCCGGTCGAGGTCGGCCGGGTCGTTGTGGCGGAAGATCCGCTTCTCGCAGCCGGAATGGCGGATGCCGGCGATCATCGAGGCGTGGTTCAGCGCGTCGGAGAACACGACGCAGTTCGGCAGCAGCTTCGCCAGGGTCGACAGCGAGGCGTCGTTGGAGACGAAGCCCGAGGTGAACAGCAGCGCCGCTTCCTTGCCGTGCAGGTCGGCCAGCTCGGCCTCGAGCGCGTGGTGGTAGATATGGGTGCCGGAGATGTTGCGGGTGCCGCCGGCGCCGGCGCCGCAACGGTCCAGCGCCTCATGCATCGCCGCCAGCACCGCCGGGTGCTGCCCCATGCCGAGATAGTCGTTCGAGCACCACACGGTGACGTCGGGCGAACCCTCGATGCCGTGATGGGCGGCGCGCGGGAAGGCCCCGGCGTGGCGTTCGAGTTCGGCGAAGATGCGGTAGCGGCCTTCGGCCTTCAGCGTCTCGATCGCCGTCTGGAAAATGCTCTCGTAGTCCATTCCACCGTCTCGCCGAGCCGCGGGCAAGGTTCTGAGCACGCACCCAGTGTAACGCATCTGTCGCGCCTGCGTGAAATGGCACCATAGTCGAACTGGGGCAGGACGCGAGACTGGCGGCGTCTCGGGCGGCGATCCGCCGCACGCCGCCGCGGCGGTCCGGCGGCGGCCAGATGGTTACGGCCGTAGCCCGCTTCCCACTAGGGAAGGTTTGTTGGATATGCGACGAAAGCGAGGCCCGAAGGATTTGGTGTCCGCAGGCGTCGTACGGCATGATCCCCTGGCGTGGGGGGCAACGGATTTGGTTTGCCCGGTATGAGTGAGCAGGACGAGATTCCGCGGGCGGCGGCCACCCCGCGCGGCCGCCGCAAGCGCGAGGCCATCCTGGCGGCGGGGCTGAAGGTCTTCATGGCCGAGGGCTATGCCGCCAGCATGGACCGGGTGGCGGCCGGGGCCGGCGTCGCCAAGCAGACCCTCTACAGCCATTTCGGCAGCAAGGAGGGGCTGCTCCGCGCCGTCTCCGACCGCTTCAAGCACGACACGCTGCGCGGGCTGGACCCGGCCGGCGACCTGGGGGCCGAGCTGCTGGCCTTCGGCGACCACATGATGCGCAAGCTGTTCGACCCCGAGACCCTGGGCATCCAGCGGCTGATGATCGCCCAGGCCGACGCCTTCCCCGACCTGGCGCGGATCGTCTACGCCGCCGGCCCCGGGCGGGTGCGCGAGGCGCTGGTGGAATTCATGCGGTCGAAGGTGGAGCAGGGCGAACTGCGCCCGGTCGATCCGGACGAGGCGGCGGAGGATTTCGTCGCCCTGCTGCAGGGCGGCCGGCGGCAACGCTACCTCTTCGGAATCGAGCGGGCGCCGGATGCCGGCGAGATCCGGCGGATGGCGCAGCGCGCCGTGGCGGTGTTCCGCCGAGCCTATACAGTGTCGTAAGCCGCGGTCCGGACCCTTGTTTCGCCGCAATTGCCCCTTACTTCCGGGAGGCGAAGGGGCACCGACGAAGGGAAAGCAGATGGCGAAGTTCCGCTATTGGGGCATGTCGGTTCTGCTCAGCCTGGGCCAGGCCGACCTTGCCGTGGCCAGCGAGCGGCCGCCCTACGGCGACGCGCTGGCGGCCTATCTCGGCTCCGCCGTGGCCGCCAATGACGACGGCCCGGCCGGCGCGCCACTCTATCTCTACCGCCCCGACAGCTTCCACCGCGTCACCTTCATCGGCCACGCCGTGCCCGATGCCGGGCCGCTGTGGCGCGGCGTCGCCATCGACGGCATCTGGCAGACGGTCGCCAGCCCGGACGACCTGGCCCCGCTGCTGCTGCCCGACACCGGCTGGGATGCGGCCGACGCGCTGACCCGCGAGGCCATCGCCTTGCGCTGGGTCGAGGAGATCGTGATGGGCGGCGAGGTGCTGCGCAGCGGCGGCGACATGGTGCCGCCGGCGCCTGACGGCGCCATCCACCCCGCGGCCGCCCGCACCCTGGACGACGGCAGCATCGAGGTCAGCGGCTGGGTGTCGCATCTCAGCGTCACCGGCGAGATCGCCGACCCCTTCACCGTCCGCCTCCGCCCCGACGGCACCATCGGCAGCGACTTCTCGCGGATGACCGAGGTTTCCGACACGACCAAGGCCTGAGGGCGGCGCCTGGCCGCCTCTCAGCCCTCCTCCGTCATTGCGAGGAGGCGAAGCCGACGAAGCAATCCATGGTGCCGGTACTGGCTGCCCGATGGATTGCTTCGCTACGCTCGCAATGACGATGAAAGGGGCGGGAAAGGCCCCGCCCTTTACCCCTCCACCCCCAGCTCATGGCCGACCAGGCTGACCCAGTAGGTCGCGCCGAGGGCGATGATCGCGTCGTTGAAGTCGTAGTGCGGGGTGTGAACGTAGTGGTAGCTGCCGTCCGGCTCGACCCCGTTGCCGATCAGGATGAAGGCGCCGGGCCGCTGCTGCAGCATGAAGGAGAAATCCTCCGCCCCGGTCAGGCGCGGGATGTCGGTCGCCACCTTGTCGGCGCCGACGATGCCCGCGGCCACGCCGGCGGCGATCGCGGTCTGCTCCGGATGGTTGATCAGCGGCGGATAGCGGCGGTGATAATGGACCTCGGCGGTGCAGCCATAGGTGGCGGCCAGCCCCTCGGCGGTCTCGCGCAGCCGGCGCTCCAGCGTGTCGCGCACCGCGGGCGAATAGCTGCGCGCCGTGCCCGACACCACCACCTCGGGCGGGATGATGTTGGGCGACCCGGCGGCGCCGGCGGCGATGTGGCCGACGCTGATCACCGCCGGCTCCACCGACGGCACGTTGCGGCCGACGATGGCCTGGGCCGCCAGGATGAAATGCGCCAGCACCACGGTCGGGTCGGTGGCGAGGTGGGGGGCGGAGCCGCCATGCCCGCCGGTGCCGCCGAAGCTGACGGTCCAGGTGTCGGCCGCCGCCATCATCGCGCCCGGGCGGATGCCGAATTCGCCGACCGGCCGGCCGGGATTGTTGTGCATGCCGTAGACCGCGTCGGCCGGGAAGCGGTCGAACAGCCCTTCCTCGACCATCAGCTGGCCGCCGCCCAGCCCCTCCTCGGCGGGTTGGAAGACGAAGTGCACGGTGCCGGCGAAGTCCCGGTTCTCCGAGAGGTAGCGGGCCGCGCCCAGCAGCATGGTGGTGTGGCCGTCATGGCCGCAGGCATGCATCTTGCCGGGCACGGTCGAGCTGTGCGCCGCGCCGGTCTTCTCGTCGATGAACAGCGCGTCCATGTCGGCGCGCAGCGCCACCGCGCGCTGGCCCGGCCGGTCGCCCTTCAGCGTGCCGACCACGCCGGTCTTGGCGATGCCCTCATGGGTCTCGATGCCCCAGCCGCGCAGCGTCTTCGCCACCAGCGCCGCGGTGCGCACCTCCTCGAAACCGGTTTCGGGATGGGCGTGGATGTCATGGCGGATGGCGACCAGATCGGCCTCATAGGCCTTGATCGCGTCCAGCACGGTCTTCGGGTCGGCGGTCACTCGCGTGCCTCTCTGTCTGGTCGTCTGGTTCGGGGCCGCGACGCGTCGGGGCGGCGGGCCGGGCGCCAGCTTTGCAGGTTTTCTGTCCTGCGCCCAGGTGTCGCGGCGCGGCCGCCCGACAGGATCGTCCGGCCGGTCGCCACCCCGCCGGTTGCCTTCCGCCCCGCGACGCGCCAGGATCGCCCGCTTCGGTGGGAGGACCCTTCGCGTGATCCTGGATTTCGGCTCGATCAACATGGACCTGGTGATGGTGGTGGCGGCGCTGCCGCGGCCGGGTGAAACCGTGCTGTGCGACGGCTACGTCACCAAGCCGGGCGGCAAGGGCTCGAACCAGGCGGTGGCCGCGGCGCGGGCGGGGGCCCGGGTCGCCATGGCCGGCGCGGTCGGCGACGACGGCTTCGGCCAGGTGATGCGCGCCACCCTGGCGAAGGACGGCATCGACACCTCCCTGATCGCGACCAGCGAGCGCCCCACCGGCGTCGCCTATATCTGCGTCGACGCCGCGGCCGAGAACTTCATCGCGGTCGGCAGCGGCGCCAACCTCGCGGTCCGCGCCGACCAGGTGCCGGACGACCGGTTGACTCCGGACACCCTGCTGGTGCTGCAGATGGAGCTGCCGCCGGAGGAGAACTGGGCGCTGCTGAAGCGCGCCCGGGTGCGGGGCTGCCGCGCCATCCTCAACGTCGCCCCGGCCGCGCCGGTGCCGGAATCGGCGCTGCGCGACCTCGACCTGCTGGTGGTGAACGAGCATGAGGCGCTGTCGATCGCCGGCACGCTCGGCCTCGACATTTCGACGCCGCAGGCCGCCGCCGCCGCGCTCAGCCACACGCTGGACCTGACCTGCGTCGTCACCCTCGGCGGCGCCGGGGCGATCGCAGTGGGGCGCGAGGCCGACTTCGCGGTGCCGGCCCTGCCGATCCAGCCGGTCGACACCACCGGCGCCGGCGACACCTTCACCGGGGTGCTGGCCGCCGGCCTCGATGCCGGGCTGCCGCTCGACCAGGCGATGCGCCGGGCCAGCGTCGGTGCGGCGCTGGCCTGCCTCGCCCTCGGCGCGCAGGAAAGCATGCCGACCGCCGCCGCCATCGACGCCGCGCTGCCGCGGCTGGGGCCGAACACGCCGATCGGCTGAGCGGCGCACCCGCAGGAGCCTTCGCCCGATGACCAGCCCCGCCGCCCCGGACCGCATCAGCGTCTATGCCGCCGGCAGCCTGCGGGTCGCTCTGCCGGCCCTGACCGCCGCCTTCACCGCAGCGACCGGGACCGCGGTCGCGGTGCGGCACGGCCCGGCCGGGCTGCTGCGCGAGCGGATCGAGGCCGGGGACCGGCCCGACCTGTTCCTGTCGGCCGATCTCGGCCACCCCGCCCGCCTCGCCGAAGCCGGCCTGTCCGGCCCGCCGGTGCTGTTCGCCCGCAACGCCATGGTGGCGGTGGCCCATCGCCGGGCGGGCGCGACCACCGCCAATCTGCTGGAGCGCATGCTCGACCCCGCCATCGGCATCGGCACCTCGACGCCGCTGAAGGACCCGTCCGGCGACTATGCCTGGGCGATCTTCCGCCGGGCGGAGGCGCTGCGGCCCGGGGCCTTCGCCCGGCTCGACGTCAAGGCGAAGACGCTGGTCGGCGGGACCGAACCGCCGCCAGGCGCTGCTGTTTCCGCGCCCTACAGCCCGGTGGCCCGGGCGCTGGAGGACGGCACGGTCGACCTGTTCCTCGGCTATGCCAGCGGCCTCGGGTCGCTCGCCGCCGGCCACGCCGATCTCGACCTGGTCGAGCTGCCGGCCGGGCTGGCCGTCGGCCCCGAATACGGCCTGTCCCTGCTGAACGATGGCCGCCCGGCAGCCGCCCGCTTCGCGCTGTTCCTGCTGTCGCTGGACGGGCAGGCGCTGCTGCGGCAATCCGGCTTCCGGCCCGTCGCCCTGTCCGAAGAGCGCTGAGTCCTGCCGGGGGTGGCGGGCCCCGTTGCCGGCCTGCCGCGATCGCTATATACGGTCACATATATCGCGAATCCCCCAACCGCCGACCGTGATCGAAAAGGGTTCGAGGGCATGCCGACATCATTGCATCGTGGCCTGATCGGCGCGCTGGCGCTGCTCTGCGCCGGCTGGCTGCTGGCGGCGGCGCCGGCCGCGACGGCGGCGGAGACCCGCACGGTCACCGACCAGCTGAGCCGGACCGTCACCGTCCCGGCCGACATCCAGCGCATCGTCGTGCTGCAGCACCAGACCCTGGACATCCTGGTCGAACTCGGCGCCGCGGACAAAATCGTCGGCGTGCTGCGCAGCTGGCCCAGCCTGATCCCGGGCCTGGACAAATACGCGCCGCAGCTGGTCGGGCTGCCGACGCCGGGCGACCTGTCGACCGCCAATGTCGAGGAGCTGCTGCGGCTGAAGCCGGACGTGGTGTTCGTCACCAACTACGCCCCGGCGGCGATGATCGACCAGATCGCCAAGGCCGGCGTCCCGGTCGTCGCCATCTCGCTGTCCCAGGGCGAGGGGGTCGAGGCGCCGAAGCTGAACCCGACCTTCGCCGATGACGACGTGGCCTATGCCGAGGGGCTGAAGGCCGGAGTCAAGCTGATCGGCGCCATCGTCGGCAAGTCCGAGCGCGCCGACCAGCTGCTGGACTACGCCTTCAGCCGGCGCGCGATGGTGCAGCAGCGTGTCGCCGATCTGCCGCAGGCCGACCGCGTCCGCCTGTACATGGCCAACCCGGACCTCAGCACCTACGGCTCGGGCAAGTACACCGGCGTGATCATGGCGCGGTCGGGCGGCGTCAACGTCGCCGCCGGCGTCCGCGGCGCCACCAAGGTGTCGATGGAGGACATCCTGGCCTGGGACCCGCAGGTGATCTTCGTCCAGGACCGCTACGCCCCGGTGGCCGACCAGATCCGCCAGGGCAGCGCCTGGCAGCATGTCGACGCGGTGAAGGCCGGCCGCATCTACATCACCCCGGAATATGTGAAGCCCTGGGGCTATCCGCTGCCCGAGGCGCTGGCGCTGGGCGAGCTGTGGATGGCCAAGACGCTGTACCCCGACCGCTTCGCCGACATCGACATGCAGGCCGAGGCGACCGCCTATTACCAGCGCTTCTACGGCCAGCCCTACACCGGCCCGAACTAGGCCGTGGCCTCTGAGGTGCCTCGATCGCGGCCACTGGCCGGGCTGATGACGGTCGCGCTGGTCGCGCTGCCGGTCGCCCTGTTCCTGCTGTCCTTCCTGCTCGGCCGCTATCCGGTGCCGCCGCTGACGGTGATCAGGGTGATCGCCGCCCAGATCCTGCCGATCGCCCAGGACTGGCCGGCCGTGGTCGGGTCGGTGGTGCTCGACGTCCGGCTGCCGCGGGTCATCGCCGCCATGGTGGTCGGCGGCGGGCTGGCGATGTCCGGCGCCTGCTACCAGGGGGTGTTCCGCAACCCGCTGGTGTCGCCCTTCACCCTCGGCGTGTCCTCCGGCGCCGGCTTCGGCGCGGCGGTCGCCATCCTGCTGTTCCAGCAGCGCTATGCGGTGCAGCTCTCGGCCTTCGTGTTCGGCCTGGTCGCCGTTGGCCTGTGCTTCTTCATGAGCCGGCTGTACCGGCTGGGGTCGACCCTGATCCTGGTGCTGGCCGGCGTCATCGTCGGGTCGCTGTTCACCGCGCTGCTGTCGCTGCTGAAATACGTCGCCGACCCCAATTCCAAGCTGCCGGTGATCGAATTCTGGCTGCTCGGGTCGCTGTCCTCGGTGTCGATGGCGGATGTCGTCGTCGTCCTCGCCGTCACCGTGCCGTCCGCCGCCGTGCTGCTGCTGCTGCGCTGGCGCATCAGCATTCTGGCGATGGGCGACGAACAGGCCCGCATCCTCGGGGTCGAGGCCGGGCGCCTGCGGCTGGTGGTGGTGCTGTTCGCCACCCTGATCGCCGCCTCGACCGTCTCGATCAGCGGCATCATCGGCTGGGTCGGGCTGGTGATCCCGCATCTCGCCCGCATGGTGGTCGGGCCGGATTTCCGCCGCCTGCTGCCAGCCACCCTGTCGCTCGGCGCCTGCTACCTCCTGGTGATCGACGACCTCGCCCGGGTGATGACCAGCGCCGAGGTGCCCTTGGGCATCCTCACCGCCCTGGTCGGGGCGCCGGTGTTCATGCTGCTGCTGCGGCGCGGGTCGTTCGGATGGGCGTGATCCTGGCGGCCGAGGGCCTCGGCTTCGCCTATCCCGGGCGTCCGCGTCCGGTGTTCGGCGATGTCGGGCTCGACATCTCGGATGGCGAGATCCTGTGCGTCCTCGGGCCCAACGGCATCGGCAAATCGACTTTGCTGCGCTGCCTGGCCGGGCTGGCGCCGCCCTCGGCCGGGATCGTCCACGTCGCCGGGCGGCCGATCGCCGAACTCGGGCGGGCCGAGATCGCCCGGCAGCTGGCGCTGGTGCCGCAGAGCCACCAGACGGTGTTCGCCTTCCCGGTCCGCACCGTGGTCGAGATGGGGCGGGCGCCGCATCTCGGCTGGTTCGGCAGCCCGGGGCCGGAGGATGCCGAGCGCGCGGTCGAGGCGCTGCGAACGCTGGGCATCGCCCATCTCGCCGATGCGCCCTACACCGAGATCAGCGGCGGCGAGCAGCAGCTGGTGCAGATCGCCCGGGTGCTGGCGCAGGCGCCGCGGCTGATGATCCTGGACGAACCCACCGCCCATCTCGACTTCGCCAACCAGGCCCGCTTCCTGGCCCTGGTGCGGCGGCTGGCCAGGCAGGGGCTCGGCATCATCTTCACCACCCATGCGCCCGACCACGCCTATGCCCTGGCCGACCGCACCCTGGTGCTGTCGCCGCGCCACCCGCCGCTCCTGGGCGAGACCCGGGCGGTGCTGACCGCGGAGCGCCTGTCCGAGACCTATGGCGTGCCGATCCGGCTGATCCGCGAGGGCGGGCACATCGCCTGCGTCGCCGAGGTCGAGTGAGGCCGGCCCCGATCATCCGTACTTTGCCCACGCCGGGTTGCCCCGGCGCCGCGGACGGCCCAGTATCGGGGTTTCCCTTCCAGCCAGCGCAAGAAGAGTTCGACCTATGCCCGTCATCAATTCGATCGCCGCCCGCAAGGAGGAGATGACCGCCTGGCGCCGCGACATCCACGCCCATCCGGAGCTCGGCTTCGAGGAGGTGCGGACCTCGAACCTGGTGGCGGAAAAGCTCGCCTCCTGGGGCATCGAGGTGCATCGCGGCCTGGCCAAGACCGGCGTGGTCGGCGTGCTCAAGGGCCGCACCGACGGCGGCCGCACCATCGGCCTGCGCGCCGACATGGACTGCCTGCCGATGGACGAGCTCAACGACTTCGCCCACAAATCGACCGTGCCCGGCAAGATGCATGCCTGCGGCCATGACGGCCACACCACCATGCTGCTCGGCGCCGCCCAGTACCTGGCGGAGACGCGGAACTTCGACGGCACCGTGCACTTCATCTTCCAGCCGGCCGAGGAGGGCGGCGGCGGCGGCGAGGTGATGGTCAAGGAAGGCCTGTTCGACCGCTTCCCCTGCGACGAGGTCTACGGCCTGCACAACTGGCCGCTGCTGCCGACCGGCACGGTGGGGGTGCGGCCCGGCCCGATGATGGCGGCGGCCGACATGTTCGACATCAGGATCCGCGGTGTCGGCGGCCATGCCGCGATCCCGCAGACCGCCAAGGACCCGGTGGTGATCGCGGCCCAGCTGGTCGGCGCGCTGCAGACCCTGCTCAGCCGCAACGTCAACCCGATGGATTCGGCGGTGCTGTCGATCACCCAGATCCACACCGGCACCACCCACAACGTGATCCCGGACGAGGCCTATCTGAACGGCACGGTGCGGACCTTCCGGCCCGAGGTGCAGGAGATGATGGTCGCCGGCATCCGGCGGATCGCCGACGGCATCGCCGCCGCCTTCGGCGTGTCGATCGAGGTCGACTACCAGTACGGCTATCCGGCGACGGTGAACCATGCCGAGCAGGCCGAGACCATGGCGCAGGTGGCGGAGAAGGTGGTCGGCGCCGGCAATGTCCAGCGCGACGTCGAACCGTCGCTGGGCGGCGAGGACTTCGCCTATCTCCTGAACGCCCGGCCGGGCGCCTATCTGTTCCTGGGCCAGGCGCGCGTGGCGGGGGACACGATGGTCCACAACCCGCATTACGACTTCAACGACGAGGTCCTGCCCCTCGGCGCCTCGCTGCTGGCGACCCTGGTCGAGGACCAGCTGAAGGCGGGCTGACGGGCGTAGGTCGGGTTCGCCAGGCGCGAACCCAACCTACGCGCGCTATTGTTTCGGCTTGAAGCCCCAGGGCTTCAGCGCCGGGTCGGCGTTTGGCAGCACGATCCGGTCGACCTTCCAATGCCCGCTCGGCAGCCGCACCAGCTGCAGCTCGAGCGTCGCCGGGGTGCCGCCGGTTTCGGCGGTTACGGTGACGGCGTCGCCCGAGCCCGCCGATTTGCCGGCCTTCGCCACCAGGCCGATGCTGAAGGGCAGGGCGTCGAATCCCTCCGCCGAGCGCATGATGTTGTCGAACACCAGGTTGGGGTCGTTCATCAGCTCCGCCCAGTCCGCGCCGTTCGGGCCGTAGGCCGACACCTTCATCACCGCATCGGCCTGCTTCGGCAGCAGCGTCCTGAAGCTGAAGGTCCGGGCGATCTGGTTCAGCCAGCCCTGCTGCGCCATCGGTGACAGCACCACATTGGCGGTGGCGTAGTCGCGCCGCGCCCAGGCCGCCAGGAAGGCCTGCGCCGCGGCCTCGGCCGTGCCGAGGTCGATCGCCTCGTAATAGGTGCGGGCGCCGTTGGCGTAGATCGAGCCGGGCGTCGCCGGCTGCGCCGCCGCCGGTCCGGCGCAGGCGAGCAGCGCGGCGAGGACGGCGGCGAGCGGTCTCCCGCCCGGGCGCTGCGGCATCACTGCACCCGGTCCGCCGGCAGGGTGACGCCATGCGCGGCCCAGGCGGCGGCTGCGCCGCGATGGAACGGCAGGGCACGGTTGGTCAGCGGGTCGAGCGCCGGGACCGGATCGAAGCCGGCGGCCTCGGCCAGCGGCCCGGCCTCGCCGATCGCGATCTCGGTGGCGCGGCGGGCGACGTCCTCGGGCAGGGCATCGGTCGCGACCAG
This sequence comes from Inquilinus ginsengisoli, assembly GCF_031453975.1. NCBI lineage: Bacteria > Pseudomonadati > Pseudomonadota > Alphaproteobacteria > Rhodospirillales > Rhodospirillaceae > Inquilinus > Inquilinus ginsengisoli. Next base: position 292,603 of record NZ_JAVDPW010000008.1, on the reverse strand, counting down.
CCAGGTCCACATGCCGGCGCTGGGCGGCAGGGCCTGCGGCGCGGCGGCCACGGGGGCCGGCGCCGGGGCGGCCGGATCGGCAGCCGCCGGATCCACGGCCGGGGCCTCGACCGGTGCGACCGGTGCGACCGGTGCGACCGGCGCGGGCGGCGGCAGCGGCACCGGCGCCGCGGCGACGCCGGGGATGGCTTCGGCCAGCTTCGCAACGTCCGGCGCGCTCAGGCCGATCGTCACCGCCGCCAGCTCCGGCGGCAGCACGAAGGGGTCGAGCCCGGTGACGGCGACGGCGTCGATCTTGTCGGCGGCCAGCTGCTTGGCGGTCTCGGACAGCGGCATGCGCCGCAGCTTGGCGGTGATGCCCAGCGCCGTCAGCATCGGCTCGGTCATGGCGTCGTCGGTCGCCAGCGCCACACGCTTGCCGGCCAGGCCGGCGGCGTCGGCGATGCCGCGGGCGGCCGGGGCCACGAAGCGCAGCACCGCGGCCGGGGCCACCGGCGCCAGGGCGCGGAGATGGTCGAACTTCAGGCCCGGCGCCATCGGGCTCCTGCCCGCCCAGGCGGCGGTGCCGACGTCGAGCGAGACCAGGCCGATGGCGACCCGGCCGCTCTGCAGCAGCGCGCTGTTCGGCAGCGCCCCGCCGGTGGCGGCCTGGGCCGCCGCCGTGCCGGCCTCGGCCTTCAGCCGCTCCACGAAGGCGGTGCCCCAGCGGCCCAGCGGCGAGTTGATCGGCGCGGTGGCGACGATGACCTCCGGCGCGACCGGGGCGGCGGGCGCCGCGGTCTGGGCCTGCGCGCCCGGGCCGGCGGCCAGGCCGAGCAGGAGGAGGGCGGCGGCCAGGCCGGGCGAAAGGGTGGCGCGCGGAAGGGGCATCATCGGTCCGGGACAGTGGCGACGGGTCCGAGGCTAGCGGTCGGCCGCACTTTGCGCCAGAAGCCACGTCCGGAACGGCGTGATCCAAGATCCGTTCCCCGGCGCGGCGCCGCCACGCCGACGCCGAATCCCACCCGCACCGGCCGGATCGTGACCGTTCCCGATTGGATTTCACTCCGCCGGTCCCCATCATATCGGGGATGGGATCGAACACATGACAGGGCCCGACCAGAAGCTGCCGGCCGGCCAGGGCCGGGCGGAGATCGACGCCTTCCTGCGCAAGGTCGCGGCGACCCCGGCGCGACGCGAGGGCGAACGCCGCGGCCGGCTGATCTTCGCGCTCGACGCGACGCAGAGCCGCGAGGCCGCCTGGGACCGCGCCTGCCGGCTGCAGGGCGAGATGTTCGTCGAGACCGCCGCCCTGGGCGGGCTCGACCTCCAGCTCGTCTTCTACCGCGGCTTCAGCGAGTGCAAATCCACCGGCTGGGTCTCGGACACGGCGGAGCTGGCGCGGCTGATGGGCAAGGTGCGCTGCCGCGCCGGCGAGACCCAACTCGGCCGGGTGCTGATCCATGCCGAGGCGGAGGCGGGGCGCGGCAAGGTCGACGCCCTGGTCTTCGTCGGCGACGCCTTCGAGGAATCGCTCGACCGGATCTGCGCCCTGGCCGGCAAGCTTGCCCTGCGCGGCGTGCCGGCCTTCCTGTTCCATGAGGGGCACGACCCGCTGGCGGCGCGCGCCTTCCGCGAGATCGCGCGGCTGACCCGCGGCGCCTATTGCCCGTTCGACGCGTCCAGCCCCGGCCAGCTGCGCGACCTGCTGGCGGCGGTCGCGGTCTACGCCGCCGGCGGCCGCGCGGCGCTGGAGGATCTCGGCCGGCGCCGCGGTGCCGGGGTGACGGCGCTGATCGGCCGGATGGGCGGAGGCTGAGCGGCGGCCGTGCTCCAACTCCTCATCCTGGTCCTGGCGCTCGGCCTGGGCGTGCCGCTGGTGCTGCGCTGGTTCGCCAGCACCGAACCGCGCCAGGTGCTGCGCGGCGCCCGCTGGGGCGGCGTGCTGCTGCTGGCGGCGCTGGGGCTGTTCCTGGTGCTGACCGGCCGGCTGGCCGGCGTCTTCGCCGTGCTCGGCGCGGTCCTGCTGTGGCTGATGCGGCTGTCGCCGGTCCTGATCCGGATGGCACCCTGGGCGGTGCGCTGGCATCAGTCGCGCCGCGGCGCCACCGGCCCGGCGCCGGGCGGCGCCTCGGGGCTGAAGACGCGCAGTCTGGACATGCAGCTCGACCACGCCACCGGCGCGATGGACGGCTATGTCCTGCGCCCGGGCGCGCTGCAGGGCCGCAGCCTGGCGTCGCTGCCGCTGCCGGCGCTGCTGCGCCTGCTGGCGGAATGCCGCGCCGACGACGCCGATTCGGCGCGGGTGCTGGAAACCTATCTCGACCGCCGCTTCGGCCAGGACTGGGCGAAGCAGGACCCGGCCGCGGGCCGCGGCGGCCGGATGTCGGAGGCCGAGGCCCATGCCCTGCTGGGCCTCGCCGCCGGGGCCACGCCCGCGGCGGTCAAGGCGGCCCATCGCCGGCTGATGAAGCGGCACCATCCCGACCATGGCGGTACGGCGGAGATGGCCGCCAAACTCAACGCCGCGCGGGACCGGCTGCTGGGGGATTGAGGGGCCTGAGCCGCTCCCTCCGCCCTCACTCCCCGGGCTGGACTCGGGCCGAACCCTGGCTTGCGGGCGGCGGGACCGGGGCGATGGCGTGGCCGGAAACCTCGGCGCCGGCATCCGGGGCCAGGCGCATGAACATCAGCACCGAGGACAGCGACAGCAGGCCGACCACGGCGAAGGCCCAGGTGAAGTCCGCCGCCACCAGAGTTCCGCCGCCGCGCAGCATCAGGGTCAGGTTCAGCAGCACTGCACCACCGGCCACGCCCAGGCTGGCCGACAGCTGCTGCGCCGTGCTGCTGAAGCTCGACGCCCGGCTCATGCGCTGCGGCGCGATGTCGGCGAAGGCCAGGGTGTTCAGGCTGGTGAACTGCAGCGACCTGAAATAGCCGCCGACCAGCAGCAGCCCCAGGATCAGCAGATGCGGCGTGTCCTGCCGGAACAGCGCATAGCTCATCAGGAAGAGCGAACTGATCACCGCGTTCCACACCAGCACCGGGCGGAAGCCGAAATGGCGGATGATCCGGGTCGCGGTCATCTTCATCAGCAGGGCGCCGGCGGCGCTGATGAAGGTCAGCATGCCCGATTCGAATGGGGTCATGCCGAAGCCCAGCTGCAGCATCAGCGGCAGCAGGAACGGGATGGCGCCGATGCCGACTCGGAAGATGGTGCCGCCGACCACCGAGATGCGGAAGGTGCGGATGTGCAGCAGCGTCAGGTCCAGGATCGGCGCCGGCGCCCGGTGGGCGTGCCTGACATAGAGGACCAGCGAGGCGATGCCGACGGCGAACAGCCCGGCGGTGACCGGCAGCGGCAGGATCGATCGGCCCAGCGACTCGAAGGCGAAGACCATGCAGGCCAGGGCGACGCCGGTCATCAGCAGGCCGCGGCCGTCGAACGGCGTCCGCTCGGTCTCGCGGACGTCGTCGATGAACAGCGTCACCAGGATCACGCCGATGATGCCGATCGGCACGTTGATGAAGAAGATCAGGCGCCAGGAGCTGTAGGTGGTGATGAAGCCGCCCAGCGGCGGGCCCAGCACCGGGCCCAGCAAGGCCGGGGTGGTCAGGTAGGCCATCGCCCGCACCAGTTCGGACTTCGACACGCTGCGCAGCAGCACCAGCCGGCCGACCGGCACCATCATGGCGCCGCCGAGGCCCTGGATGACGCGGGCGCCGACCAGCTCGACCGTCGAATTCGACAGGCCGCACAGGATCGAGCCCAGGGTGAACACCACGATCGCGGCGCGGAACACGTTCTTGGCGCCGAAGCGGTCGGCGACCCAGCCGCTGGCCGGGATGAACACGGCGAGGCTGAGCAGATAGGAGGTGATGGCGAGGCTGAGATGCAGCGGATCGGTGCCGAAGGACTTGGCGATATCCGGCAGCGACGTCCCGATCACGGTCGAGTCGAGATTTTCCATGAACAGCGCGCAGGCGATGATCAGCGGGATCAGCACCTGGCGCGGAAGGCGGGTCGTCAATGTCTGCGGCCGCAGCGGCGCGGCCCCCCTGGCAGCGGAGGTTCCGGTTCTGACTCGTCCGGTGAGCCTGAATCCTGCGCGCCGATTTCACATTGGAGGCATGCAAGTTTCAGGCGTCAGGCTCCCGGGCTGTGGCCGGGGCTTGGTCGGATGCCCCTCCGCCTTCCTTCACTGTCATCCTCGGGCTTGACCCGAGGATCCAGGGGCCACCGAGAGCGGCTCCTGGCCGCCCCTGGATTGCCCGGTCAAGCCGGGCAATGACAGAACAAGAGGGGGCCTTGGCCCTCTCTCTACCCCTCGCCGCCGTAGCGCCGGCGCAGATGGGCCTTGAACACCGCGGCGTCGAGCGGCCGGCCGGTGGCGCGGGTCAGCAGCTCGTCGGTCTGCCACAGCGACCCCTGGCCGTGGATGTTGGCCCGCAGCCAGCCGACCAGCGGGGCGAAGTCGCCGCGGCCGATCGACGGCAGGATCTCCGGCTCGGCCCGGCAGGCGGCGTCGAACACCTGCGCCGCGGTCATGGCGCCCAGCGTGTAGGTCGGGAAATAGCCCCAGCCGCCGCTCGGCCAGTGAATGTCCTGCAGGCAGCCCAGCCGGTCGTCCGGCGGCGCCACCCCGAGCAGCGCGCGCATCTGCTCGTTCCAGGCCCCGGGCAGGTCGGCCAGGGCCAGGTCGCCGGCGATCATCGCCTTCTCCAGCCGGTAGCGCAGGATGACATGGGCGGGATAGGTCACCTCGTCGGCATCGACGCGGATGAAGCCGCGCTCGACCCTTGTGTAGTGGCGCCACAGCGACTCGGCCTCCCAGGCCGGGCCGGTCCCGCCGAAGGCCGACCGCATCCGCGGCGCGGCGAAGGTGATGAACTCGCGGCTGCGGCAGGCCTGCATCTCCATCAGCAGGGACTGGCTCTCATGCAGGCTCATGCCGCGGGCCTGGCCGACCGGCTGGGTCATCCAGGCCTGCGGCCGGCCCTGCTCGTACAGCGCATGGCCGGTCTCGTGCAGCACGCCCATCAGGGCGCGGGTGAAGTCCGCCTCGTCGTAGCGGGTGGTGATGCGCACGTCGTTGTCGGCGCCGCCGCAGAACGGGTGGGTCGAGACGTCCAGCCGGCCGCGCTCGAAGTCGTAGCCCAGCACGCCCATCATCTCGACGCCCAGCGCCCGCTGCGACTCGACCGGGAAGGGGCCTGCCGGCCGCGCCACCGCCGGGCGCCGTGCCTGGGCCGCCAGCACCTCCTCGGTGAAGCCGGGCAGGAAGGCGGCGAGGTCGTCGAACAGCCCGTCGATCCGCTCCGACCGGCCGCCGGGCTCGTAATCGTTCAGCAGCGCGTCATAGGGCGACAGGCCCAGCGCCTCGCCCTTGGCCCGGCCGATCTCGCGCTGCAGGGCCAGCACCTCCTGCAGCTGCGGCAGCAGGGCGGCGAAATCCGAATCGGCGCGGGCCTGGCGCCAGGCCATCTCGCAGGCCGAGGTCGCCTTGCTCGAGGCCTCGACCAGGTCGGCCGGCAGCACCGTCTGCACCGTCCATAGCCGCCGGATCTCGCGCAGGTTGGCGCGCTCCCAGTCGCCCAGCGCGTTGTCGGCCTCGGCCTCGGGCAGCCAGTCGCCCAGCCGCGGGTCGGTCATCATGCCGTGGCGCAGCACCTGCAGCAGCGCCAGGCTCTCGGCCCGGGTGCCGGCGGCGCCCTTGGGCATCATCGTGGCGTTGTCCCAGTCCAGGATGCCGATGGCGTTGGACAGGGCCGCGATGCGGCCGAAATGGGCGGAGATGTCGGAATAGGCGGTCATCCCTAGGACTCCTTCCGGGCGGCGCGGCCGCGCCGCAGATGATGCAGCAGGTAGATCGCGATCAGGATGGCGGCGAAGCTGAACCAGGTGATCGCGTATTGCAGGTGGTCGTTCGGCAGCTCGACGATGGTCTGCCCGCCGATCGGCGGGCGGGTCTGGTCGGGTCCGGGCGTCAGCTCCACCACCACCGGCGCCGCCCCGGCCAGCCCGGCCGCGGCGGCCATGGCCGGCAGGTCGACCCAGAACCACTCATTGGTCGCGGCGTTGTTGGCGGGCTGCATCCAGCCCTGCGGCAGCGGCCGGCGGGCGACGCCCTCGACCGTCACCGGGCCTGGGGGCGGCGGGTCGTAGGCAGCGGGCTTGCCGTCGGCGCCCAGCGGCACCCAGCCACGGTTGACCATCACCGCCGGGCCGCCGTCGTCGCGGATCAGGGGGCTGACCACCTGGATGCCGGCACTGCCGTCATGCACCCGGGCCAGCAGCCGGAATTCATGCGCCGGGTCGAAGCGGCCGGTCACGGTGACGTGGCGGTAGTCGAAGGCGGGGTCGTAGATCTCGGCCGGCAGCGGTGCCGGGGTTGCCGCCAGGCCGTGCTCGATCCGCTCGATCAGGTCGGTCTTCCACACCCGGCGCTCGAGCTGCCAGATGCCGAGGCCGATCAGCAGGGCGAGGGCGGGGATCAGGAAGACGGTCGGCCAGAACTCCGGCCGCAACCGGGACGTCATCCGCGCTGTCATCCGCGCCTCAATTGCCGATGCTGCGGTGCCGGTATTGCAACGCCACGATATAAGCCTTGGCCGGCCGCAGCAGCAGGGCGGCGAGGCCGATGATGTAGGCGGCGCCGATCAGGATCGGGACGCCATCCGGCAGGCTGGTGGCGAAGCTGAGCCAAAGGGTCAGCGGCACCGCCGTGAAGCCGAGGATGAAGATCAGGAAGACCGCCGGGCCATCGCCCGAATCAATGGCGGAGAGGTCGAGGTCGCAGACGGTGCAGCGGTCGGCGACGGTCAGGAGGCCCTTGAACAAGGGCCCCTTGCCGCAGCGCGGGCATTTGCAGCCCAGCGCCGCGGCGAGGGGTGAGACCGGAGGAAATGGCACTACCGGTTAGCTATGGTTCAGTGCACCGCGGCGGCGCCGCCATGGCCGCCCCACCAGTAGATGGCGACGAACAGGAACAGCCAGACCGCGTCGACGAAGTGCCAGTACCAGGCAGCCGCCTCGAAGCCGAAATGGCTGTCCTTGGTGAAGTCGCCCCGGCTGGTGCGGAACCAGCACACCGCCAGGAAAATGGTGCCGACCAGCACGTGGAAGCCGTGGAACCCGGTCGCCATGTAGAAGGTCGAGGCGAAGACGCCGTCGGTGAAGCCGAACTCGGAGTGGGTGTATTCCCACAGCTGGATGCAGGTGAAGATGGCGCCCAGCAGCACGGTGATCCCGAGCGCCTTGGCCGCCTCCTTCATGTTCCCCTCGACCATCTCGTGATGGGCCCAGGTGACGGTGCAGCCCGACAGCAGCAGCACCATGGTCATCAGGAACGGGAAGTGGAACGGGTCGACCGGGGTGATGCCCTTCGGCGGCCAGACGCCGCCGGTGGCGGCGACCCGGGCGTATTGCGCGGCCTCGCCGACGAACAGGCTGGAGTCGAAGAACGCCCAGAAGAAGGCGACGAAGAACATCACCTCCGAGGCGATGAACAGCATCATGCCGTAGCGCAGGCCGATCTTCACCACCGGGGAGTGCAGCTTGCGGAAGGTCGCTTCCTTGATGATGTCGCGGAACCAGCCGAACATCACCGCCAGCACGCCGAGGAAGCCGGCGATCAGCAGCCACGGCCAATTCTCATGCATGTACACGACGCCGCCGATCGCCATGCAGCCCGCGGCGAGCGAGCCGAGCAGCGGCCACGGGCTGGGTTCGACCAGGTGGTACGGGTGCGGGACCGCGTTCAGTTCGTAATGCGTCTCGTGCCCGTCGGCATGGACGTTGGTGGTGCTCATCCTGGTGCCCTCTCGGTCTCGCGTCCGATGTTCATTCTGGTGGTCCGGCCCGTGCTCAGCCGTTGCGCTCGGCCGCCGCACGATAATAGGCGGCGACCGCATTCTCCAGCGCCTTCGAGCGCTGGCCGTAGAAGGTGTAGGACAGGGTGATGGTCTGCACGTCGTTGAGGTTCGGCTGCGCATCCATCGCCGCGTCGACATAGAAGTAGACCGGGAACTCCACCGTCTCGCCGGGCTGGATGATCTGCTCGGTGAAGCAGAAGCATTCGACCTTCGAGAAGTACAGCCCGACCTTGTCCGGCGTGACGTTGTAGACCGCCTGGCCGGCGGTCGGCTCCTTGGCGGTGCTGGTGGCCTGGAAGTAGATCAGCGCCGGCTCGCCCAGCCGGACCTCGACCTCGGACTGCTCGGCCTTGAAGGTCCAGGGCAGGCCGGCATCGGTGTTGGCGACGAAGCGCACCCGCACCTTGCGGTCCAGCACCTGGCCGGTCACCGAATCGGCGACCTGGGTGGTGCCGCCATAGCCGGTGACCTGGCAGAACATGCGGTACAGCGGCACCGAGGCGAAGGCCAGCAGGCCCATGGTGAAGGCGACGCCGCACAGCGACGTCATGATGATGCGGTTGCGGCGCTGGACCTTCGGATCCATCTCAGCCGCCCTTCAGCTTCACGATGGTGATCACGAAGATCAGGACGACCCAGGCCAGCAGGCCCAGGGCCACGGCGATGTTGCGGCCGCGCAGGCGCTGCCGGGCGTCGGCGGCCGGCGCCGGGCGCGGGGCCGGCTTGGCAGTGGGGCGGGCGGCCATCTCAGAAATGCACCGCGGTGTGGTCGACGATCAGCAGGCCGAAGATCGCGAACAGATAGAAGATCGAATAGCCGAACATCTGCTTGGCGGCGCGGTGGCGGGTCTCCTCGCCGTCCTCGCGCATCACCCGCACGGCGCACAGGATGAACAGCAGGCCCAGCAGCGCCGCGCCGACGGCGTAGGTCAGGCCGGCGATACCGACCAGCCAGGGGCCGATGCCGATCGGGAACAGCAGCAGGGTGTAGGCCAGCATCTGGCGCTTGGTCTCGCGCGCACCGGACACCACGGGCAGCATCGGCACCCCGGCCTTGGCGTATTCGCCGCTGCGGAACAGCGCCAGCGCCCAGAAATGGGGCGGGGTCCACATGAAGATCAGCGCGAACAGCAGGATCGAGGGCAGGGTGACGTCGCCGGTCACGGCGGCCCAGCCGATCATCGGGGGGAAGGCGCCGGCGGCGCCGCCGATCACGATGTTCTGCGGCGTCCGCCGCTTCAGCCACATCGTGTAGACGAAGACGTAGAAGGCCGAGGCCAGCGCCAGCACGCCGGCGGCGGTCCAGTTGACCGCCAGGCCCATCAGCAGCACCGCGGCCACCGACAGGAAGACGCCGAAGCCCAAGGCCTCGCTGGGGGCGATGCGGCCGCGCACGATCGGGCGGCCGCAGGTCCGGCTCATGATCGCGTCGATGTCGCGGTCGTACCACATGTTGATCGCGCCGGCCGCGCCGGCGCCGACGGCGATGCACAGGATCGCGGTCGCAGCCAGGACCGGGTGGATGTGGCCGGGCGCGACCACCAGCCCGGCGATGCCGGTGAACACGACAAGCGTCATCACCCGCGGCTTCAGCAGTGCGAAGTAGTCCTGCCAGGTGGCGCCGGCGGCGGCATCTGCCGCGGCAGGCTTGGCTATCCGGTCCAGGGTCACGTCAACCATCTTAAACCTCAAGCGGACCGGGCCGCACGGGGTATCCGCGCGGCCCGGCCCGTTTTCACAACCTGCCTGGGTCTACTTGACCCGGGGCAGCATCTCGAACTGGTGGAAGGGCGGCGGCGACGGCAGGGTCCATTCCAGCGTCGTGGCGCCTTCGCCCCAGTAGTTGGCCTCGACCCTGCGGCCGTACTTCAGGGTGTAGATGGCGATGCCGACGAACAGGAAGGCGGCCGCGACCGAGATGTAGGCGCCGAAGGACGACACCATGTTCCAGCCGTGGAACGCGTCCGGATAGTCCGGCTGGCGCCGCGGCATGCCGGCCAGGCCGAGGAAATGCTGGGGGAAGAAGGTCAGGTTGACGCCGATGAACGTCATCCAGAAGTGGATCTTGCCCCAGGTCTCCGGGTACTGCCGGCCCGACATCTTGCCGATCCAGTAGTAGAAGCCGCCGAAGATCGAGAACACCGCGCCCAGCGACAGCACGTAATGGAAGTGCGCGATGACGTAGTAGGTGTCGTGCAGGGCGGTGTCGATGCCGGCATTGGCCAGCACGACGCCGGTGACGCCGCCAACCGTGAACAGGAAGATGAAGCCGACGGCCCACAGCATCGGCGTCTTGAACTCGATCGACCCGCCCCACATCGTCGCGATCCACGAGAAGATCTTGATGCCGGTCGGCACCGCGATGATCAGGGTGGCGGCGGTGAAATAGGCACGGGTGTCGACGTCGATGCCGGTGGTGAACATGTGGTGCGCCCACACGACGAAGCCGACGACGCCGATCGCGACCATGGCGTAGGCCATGCCGAGATAGCCGAACACCGGCTTCTTCGAGAAGGTCGACACGATGTGGCTGATCATGCCGAAGCCCGGCAGGATCATGATGTAGACCTCGGGGTGCCCGAAGAACCAGAACAGGTGCTGGAACAGGATCGGGTCGCCGCCGCCTTCCGGCTTGAAGAAGCTGGTGCCGAAGTTGCGGTCGGTGATCAGCATGGTGATGGCGCCGCCGAGCACCGGCACGGCCAGCAGCAGCAGGAACGCGGTCACCAGCATCGCCCAGACGAACAGCGGCATCTTGTGCAGCGTCATGCCCGGGGCGCGCATGTTGAAGATGGTGGTGATGAAGTTCACCGCGCCCAAGATCGACGACGCGCCGGCCAGATGCAGGGCGAAGATCGCCATGTCGACCGACGGCCCGGGCTGCCCGGCCTCGGACAGCGGCGGGTAGATGGTCCAGCCGGTGCCGGCGCCCTGGCCGACGAAGGCCGAGCCGACCAGCAGGCAGAAGGCCGGGACCAGCAGCCAGAACGAGATGTTGTTCAGCCGCGGGAAGGCCATGTCGGGCGCGCCGATCATCAGCGGCACGAACCAGTTGCCGAAGCCGCCGATCATGGCGGGCATGACGGTGAAGAAGATCATGATCAGGCCATGGGCCGTGACGATGACGTTCCATTCCTGGCCGCCGCTGAGGAACTGCAGCCCCGGGTTCTGCAGCTCGAGCCGCATGATCAGCGAGAACACGCCGCCGATCAGACCCGCGCAGATCGCGAAGATCAGGTACAGCGTGCCGATGTCCTTGTGGTTGGTGGAAAACAGCCAGCGGGTGAAGAAACCCGGCTTGTGGCCGTGGTGGTCGTCGTGACCATGTGCGTGCGCGTCGGCGTGAGCCATCGTGTCAACCTCTCCCCCGTCCGGGGCCTTGCCTGTCGGGGCCGCCGCCGGCCCCGAGTGGGATCACTCCCCGATTGGGATCACTGGCCGGCCTGGGCCAGCTTGGTGCGCGCCTGGGCCTGATCCCAGGTCATGGTCAGAAGCTTGGGCTTCTCGGCGGGGTTGGGTCCCACCTTCTCGACCACCCACTTGTCGAACTCCGCGCGGCTCACCGCATGGACCTCGATCGGCATGTAGGCGTGGTCGGTGCCGCACAGCTGCGAGCACTGGCCGAAATAGACGCCCGGCTTGTCGATCCGGACCCAGGTCTCGTTGGTCCGGCCCGGCACCGCGTCCTTCTTCACGCCGAAGGCGGGAATGGCCCAGGAATGGATCACGTCGCCGGCGGTGGTCAGGATCTGGATGTCGGTGTCAACCGGCAGGACCACCGGGTTGTCGACCGACAGCATGCGCACCTGGCCCGGCTTCAGGTCTTCGTCCTTCACGCCGTAGCTGGTGTACTCCGCGACCTTCTGGTCGGGATACTCATAGCCCCAGTACCACTGGTAGCCATGAGCGATCAGGGTCATCTCCGGGTTCGGCGTGCGGTCGCCGAAATAGAGCAGCCGGAAGGACGGCACCACGATGATCAGCAGGATCAGGACCGGCGCGATGGTCCAGATCACCTCGATCACGGTGTTGTGTGCGGTCTTCGAGGGCACCGGATTGCGCTTGGCGCTGAAGCGCCACATCACATAGACCAGCAGCCCCAGCACGAAGACGGTCAGGACGGTGATGATGATCAGAAGGAGGTCGTGGAAGCTGTCCATCTGCTCCCGCACCGCCGTCGCCGCGCCCTGGAACCCCATTTCCCAGTTGCGCGGGGGTCCGTCGGCCAGGGCCGCGCCCGTGCCGAGGAGAAGCAGCGCCGTCGCGCCAGCCAGTAATCCACCCAGTCTGCCCGATCGCATGCCGTGCCGCTCTTTCGTTGTCACTGCCGTTCCCATGGCCCATCCGGCGTTCGCCGTTATCGGAACTCGTCCGGCCTTATACCGATGGATCGGACGGGGTTGAAGCCCCCACGGAATCCATGGCGCACGAAGTCGGTACGATCGCGACCGCGCCGAAAGTACATCGCGGTTTCCCGGGCAACAACCACCCTGCTCCGGGAACCCAAGAACAAATGGTCGCATCCTCTTGAATCGCCGAGTCGCGGCGATCCGTCGATCGGGGCTGTTCCGGCGGCTCCGGCGGCATTATCTCAAGGGTTCCGATCCGTTGTCCGGGAAGCCCGATCATGAGCGCCATCGATCAGACCGACGATCTGTTCTTCACCCAGGCGGGGCTCGACCGCGCCCGGCTCGAGCGACTCGTCGGCGACAGCCTGCACGGCGCCGACGATGGCGAACTGTATCTGGAATACACCCAGTCCGAGGGGTTGAGCTGGGACGACGGCAAGCTGAAGAGCGCCAGCTTCGACACATCACAGGGCTTCGGCCTGCGCGCGGTGGCCGGCGAGACCACCGGCTACAGCCATGCCTCGATCCTGACCGAGGACGCGGTGAAGCGGGCCGGCGAGACGGTGCGGGCGGTGCAGGCCGGCCATGGCGGCAGCCTGGCCGAACCGCCGCAGGGCACCAACCGACAGCTCTACACCGACACCAACCCGCTCTCGGCGGTGCCGTTCGAGACCAAGGTCAACCTGCTGGCCGCGATCGACGCCTATGCCCGGTCGAAGGATTCGCGGGTGCGCCAGGTCAGCGCCTCGATCAGCGGCAGCTGGCAGGCGGTGCGGATCATCCGCGGCGACGGCCGCCACGCCGCCGACATCCGGCCGCTGGTCCGGGTCAACGTCTCGGTCGTGGTCGGCGAGGGCGACCGGATGGAAAGCGGCAGCCATGGCGCCGGCGGCCGCACCGGCTATGATTTCTACCTCGAGCCGGCGCAGTGGCAGGCGGCGGCCGACGAAGCGCTGCGCCAGGCCCTGGTCCGGCTGGACGCGGAGGAGGCGCCGGCCGGCGAGATGACGGTGGTGCTGGGGCCCGGCTGGCCCGGCATCCTGCTGCACGAGGCGATCGGCCACGGCCTCGAAGGCGACTTCAACCGCAAGAAGACCTCGGCCTTCTCCGGCCTGATGGGCCAGCGCGTGGCGTCGCCCGGCGTCACCGTGATCGACGACGGCACCATGCCGGACCGGCGTGGCAGCCTGACCGTCGATGACGAGGGCACCCCGACCCGCAGCACCACCCTGATCGAGGACGGCATCCTGGTCGGCTACATGCAGGACCGGATGAACGCCCGGCTGATGGGCATGGCGCCGACCGGCAACGGCCGGCGGCAGAGCTACGCCCACCATCCGATGCCGCGGATGACCAACACCGTCATGCTCGGCGGCGACAAGGCGCCGGAGGAGATCCTGGCGTCGGTCAAGCGCGGCCTCTACGCGGTCAACTTCGCCGGCGGCCAGGTCGACATCACCAACGGAAAGTTCGTGTTCTCCGCCTCCGAGGCCTATCTGATCGAGGACGGCAAGATCGGCCCCGCGGTGAAGGGCGCGACCCTGATCGGCAACGGCCCGGATTCGCTGACCAAGGTGTCGATGGTCGGCAACGACATGGCGCTCGACCCCGGCATCGGCACCTGCGGCAAGGAAGGCCAGGGCGTGCCGGTCGGCGTCGGCCAGCCGACCCTCCGGATCGACGGCCTGACCGTGGGCGGCACCCGCGCCGCCTGAGCGGCTCGCAGCATCGGATCGACCAGCCGCGGCCCAGCGCCGCGGCTTTTCTTCGCGCGGGGCAGTAAGGGCGACAGTTACCGCTTCGTTTCGATGCGCAGCCCAGGCAAGTCGCTGCATATCATAGTATGCAGATCAGGACTGCTCTTCTATCTCGATTAGATCGGACGATTATTTTTGTGAGCGACTCGCAGTCGCCGAGGCGTAGCGTTTTGCTTGATTAATTCTACACTCTGTGGCCATTATAGGAATGGCGTTTCTTCGAAGCGCGAATATGAGAATCGATATTTCAGGAGTTTGTTATGCGGGTCCCATTTTGTTTCTTGATCGGCGTGACAATCGCCTTTCTCGCACCCAGCAGCATTGTTCTGGCCGCGACGGCGACCACAACCTTCGCGGTGACCGCGACCGTGTTGAAGTTCTGCACGGTGCTGGCGACGCCGATGGTGTTCGGCAACTACACCAGCTCCACCGCTGCCATCAGCACGTCCACCATCACGGTGACCTGCACGGCGGGCACCACCTACGACATCGGCCTCGACGCCGGCGCGACGGCGGGCGCCACCGTGACCACGCGCCAGATGAGCGGCACGGTCGTCACCGCCGCCCGGCTGAACTACTTCCTGTACAGCGACACGGGCCGCACCGTGAACTGGGGCAACACCGTCGGCACCGACACGGTGAGTCTCACGGCCGGCGCGGTGCCCATCATCTCCACGGTCTACGGCCGCGTCCCGGCCGGCCAATTCTCGGCCCCCGACGCCTACACCGACCTCATCAACGTCACCGTCACCTATTGATCGGGGGCGGCCGATGACGGCGATCCGGCTGCGCCTGATCCTGATCGCGGCGGCCTGCGCCGGCCTGTGGCTCGGCATCGGGGAAGCCCGGGCCGGCGGGCTGGAGGTCGCCCCGATCGGGGTCGATTTCAACGCGGGCCAGATGGCCCAGATCATCACCGTGACCAACAGGGCCGATGCGCCGGCGACGGTGCAGTTGCGGACCTTCGCATGGTCGCAGCCCGGCGGTGTCGAACGGCTGGCGCCGACCGACGCCGTGGTCGCCAGCCCGCCGATCGTCACCATCCCTCCGGGGCGGGAGCAGGTGATTCGCGTGCTGCTGCGGCGCCCGGCCTCCGGCACCGTGGAGCAGGCATACCGCCTGACGGTCGACGAGATCCCGGTGCTGGTGCCGGGCCGGCTCAACGTGGCGCTTCACCTGTCGCTGCCGATCTTCGTGTCCAGCGGGGCAGCTGTCCGCGCCCAGGTCGCCTGGTCGGCCCGGCCGGCCGGCGGCGGCGCGATCGAGCTCGTGGCGCGCAACAGCGGCACCCGGCACGCCCGGTTCGACGGGCTGAGCGTGACCACCCGCGGTGGCGCGGCCAGCGCGGCCTTCGGCGGCTACGTCCTGCCCGGCCAGGAGAAGCGGTGGAGGATCGCGGCGCGTGGGCTCGACCGCGCCGGCCAGGTGGCGCTCAAGGGCGCGGGCGATCAGGGCGACGTCAATGTCACGCTCGCCCTGGACGGACAGCCTTAGGCGCAGCGCCGGTGCGATCGTGATGACGATCGCGGTCGCTGGCGTGGCCGCGGCCCCGGCCCTGGCGCAGGACCGCGAGCTGTATCTGGACGTCACCATCAACGGCCAGAAGCAGGAGCTGATCGGAGGCTTCGTGGAGCGGGACGGCACCCTCTATGCGACGCCGCAGGAGCTGCAGGCGGTGGGGGTCAGGCCCCCCGACAGCTCCGGCCCGACCGCGGACGGCCTGGTCCGGCTGTCCGACGTCTCCGGATTGCAGTACGACTATGACGAGCCCGGCCAGGCGCTGCGCATCACGCTGCCCGAGGCCGGGCGCCAGCCGGTCGCGATCGGCGCGCGGGACACGCGCGTGACCCAGGCCGACAGCGACTACGGCGTGCTGCTGAACTACGACCTGCTCGCCACCCGCAGCGGCGGCACCACCTCCGGGTCCGGCCTGCTCGAGGGCCGCGTCTTCGGCCCGCTCGGCGTGCTCGACGGCAGCTTCATCGGCGACATCGGCTCCGGCGACAACGGCCGCAACGACGGCACCGGCGACGGCAGCCGGCTGATCCGGCTGGACACCACCTGGACCTATTCCGACCCGGACCTGCTGCGGCGCTACCGCCTGGGCGACTTCATCAGCGGCGGCCTGGCCTGGACCCGGCCGGTGCGCATGATCGGCGCGCAGATCGACCGCGACTACGCGCTGCGGCCCGACCTCGTCACCTTCCCGGTGCCGCGATTCGGCGGCGACGCGGCGGTGCCGTCCACGGTCGATGTCTATGTCGACAACGTGAAGCAGTTCTCGACCGAGGTGCGGCCCGGGCCGTTCGAGATCAACGACCTGCCGGTGCTGACCGGCGGCGGCAACGCCCAGGTCGTGGTGCGCGACGCGTTGGGCCGCGAGACGGTGCAGACGCTGCCCTTCTACGCCAGCCGCGACCTGCTGCGCGAAGGCTTCGCCGACTATTCCTTCGAGGCCGGCTCGGTGCGGCGGCACTATGGCGAGGACAGCGCCGACTATTCCGGCTTCGCCGGCGTGGCCTCGTTGCGCTACGGCCTCGACGACGACCTGACCCTGGAGTCGCATTTCGAGGGCAGCGGCGACCTGCTGCTCGGCGGCGTCGGCGCGGTCTACGGCGTCGGCACCCTCGGCACCGTCAACGCCTCGCTGGCCGCCAGCCGCGCCGGGGGCGACAGCGGGCTGCAGTATTCGGTCGGCTTCGAGCATCTCGATCCGCGCTGGAGCGCCGGCCTGCAGCGCACCGGCACCATCGGCACCTACCGGGACCTGGCCGCGGTCGAGGACCGCAACCTGCTGCGCGGCACCACCCGCGTGAACCTAAGCCTCAACCTCGACCGCTGGGGCGCGCTCGGCGTCGCCTACATCGACACCGACCAGTCGGATTTCGGCCGGCTGCAGATCGCGTCCGGCAGCTACACGGTCACCGTGTTCGACAATGTGCAGCTGATGGGGTCGGCCTTCCTCGACCTCAACGACCGCTCGAATGCCGGGGTCACCCTCTCGCTGTCGGTGCCGCTCGGCACCACCGCCAATGTCGGTGTCGACGCCACCTCCCAGAACGGCCAGCGCTGGCTGACCCAGCGCGGCAGCTACACCCAGGACACCGGCGTCACCGACCGCGGCCTGGCGGTCAATGTGCAGGCGACCGAAGGCGACCTGCGCCGCTACTACGGCCAGGTCGACTACCGCACCGGGCTGGCCGACTTCACCGCCTCGGCCGACCAGATCGACGGGTCGACCAACGTGCGCGGCGAGGTCCGCGGCTCGATCACCGCCGCCGCCGGCGGGGTGTTCCTCAACCAGCGCATCGACGACAGCTTCGCCGTGATCGACACCGGCGTGCCGGATGTCGGCGTGACGCTGGAGAATCGCCCGGTCGGCCGCACCGATGGCGGGGGCCAGCTGCTGGTGCGCGGCCTGCGGGCCTATGAGGCGAACAAGATGGCGATCGACGTCACCGACCTGCCGGCCGACGCCGCCTTCGACGACACCCGCCGCAGCGTGGTGCCGGCCGACCGCAGCGGCATCGTGGTGCATTTCCCGGTCCAGATCGGCGACGCCGCGACGGTGCTGATCCACCGGCCCGACGGCAGCGCCGTACCGCCGGGGGCGACCCTGGCGCTGGACGGGGGGGCGGGGCCGCTGCCGGTCGGCTATGACGGCATGGCCTATGCCATCGGCCTGCAGCCGGACAATGCCGGGACGGTGACATTGCCCGACGGCACCCAGTGCCGGATCGCCTTCGCCTTCGCCCCGGTTGCGGGCGAGCTGCCCCAGATCGGCCCCGTCACCTGCGGAGGAATGCCATGAGACGGTCCCTGCTGCCGGCCCTCCTGGTGCTGCTGGTCTGTCTCCTCCGCGGCGGCCCGGCCTTCGCCTTGGGCGAGAACTGCTCGGTCGTCGCGACGCCGCTGGCCTTCGGCAATTTCGCGCCGCTGTCGGGTTCGGTGCTCGACGTCACCTCGACCGTCACGGTGACCTGCACGTGCACGCTGGTGTGCCTCGGCATCAACTACACGGTGGCGGTCAGCTTCGGTGGATCCGGCACCTTCTCGCCGCGACGGATGAGCGCCGGCACACCGAAGCTGCCCTACAACGGCTACACCACCGCCGCCCGCACCACGATCTGGGGCGACGGCACCGGCAGCACGGCGATGCCGACGCGCTGCCGGCTGCTCGGCGCCATCGGCAGCTCCTGGGTCGAACCCATCACCTTCTACGGGCGGATTCCGGTCAGCACCGGAATCTCCCCGGGCAGCTACACGGACAGCCTGAACGTGACGGTGACCTACACCGGCATCTCGCTCTGCCTCTAACGGAAATCGATCCCCGATCGCCGATCCGGAACCGTCGCCTCCGCCGGGCGTTTTTCCCGGGCGGCGGTCGGAAAGGCTTGAGCCCACCCGTCCGGCACGTCAGAACGGCGTGACGACGCCGTCGCGACCTGGAAGCGGAGCCTTTTGATGAGACCCGTCCGAGCCACCCTTCTCCCCGTCCTCGCCGCAGCCCTCCTGTCCGGCACCGCCATGGCACAGACCACGCCGCGCTACGCGCCGTGGCAACCGCCGCAGTCGGACCAGACCAAAGCCCTGCTCGACGAGCTGTCGCGGATGATCGACCAGGCCGAGCGCGACAAGGCGGCCAGCCCCGACTTCATCACGGACCTGAAGCGGCTGGAGCAGCGCTACTCGGCCTCGGCCTCCGCGGCCCCGCCCTCCACCGTGCCAGTCCCGGCGGTGCCGCCGGCGGCGCCCGTCCCGGCCCCGGCGCCCGCCGCAGCACCGGCCCCCGCGCCGGCGCCGCCGGCCGCGGCCTCGCTGGCCGGCACCCGGGTCTTCAGCGACGATTTCAGCGACGGCAACTACACCGCCAACCCGGCCTGGACCTCGCTGCAGGGCACCTGGACGGTCGACAGCGGCGGCCTGCACAGCGACACCCGTGCGCCCAAGGGCCAGACCCAGGGCGGCGTCGCCGCGATCGCGCTGCAGCAGGGGCTGAAGAACAATTTCGGGCTCGAATTCGACCTCGCCGACCTCGCCAACCAGGGCCAGTTCGAGATCCGGGTCTACCAGGGCGCGTCGAAGGATTCCGGCTTCCGCCTGGTCTACCTGCCGACCAGCAGCCCGACCTTCGCGCTGTACCGCGCTGGCCGCTCCGGCATCACCCAGGTGGCGCAGACCACCAACACCGCCGCCCTGCGCCGCGAAGACCGCACCCGCCTGACCTGGACCCGCGACGCCGCCGGCCGGATGGTGGTGGCGCTGGACGGCAAGACCATCATCGAAGGCAGCGACAACGGATTCCGCGACGGCTGGAATGGCGTGATGCTGGTCAATTTCGGCGGCGACTTCGCGCTGCGCTCGATCCAGGGCGTGAACTGACCGCGGCGACCCCGCGCCTCAGGCCGCCTGCCGCCGTGAGGCCCAGGTCAGGACATGTGCCGCGGCTTGCGCCCGACCGTCAGCGCGTCGCTGAAATCGCTGTCCTGGTCGATGAAGGCGGGTTCGGGCTCGGCGCCGGTCGCGTCGAAGAACCGCGCCATGAAGCATCGCAGCGACGCACACAGGGCGATGTCGGCGATCTGCACGTCGCGGAAGCCGACGGCGCGCAGGGCGTCGACATCTAGCCCGGTCACCTGCGAGGCGTTGCGGGCGATGGCCTCGGCATAGGCCAGCATGGCGACGTCGCGCTCGCACAGCCCGGCGGTGCGGAAGTCGGCCTGCACCGCCAGGACCCTGTCCTTGGAGCCGAGGTCGTCCACCAGCATCTTGCCGTACACCATCGAGCAGTAGGTCGACGGCACGTGCCGGGCGGCGATGAAGGTGATCAGGCGCCAGTCCCGCGACGACAGCGAGAAGCCCGCCTTCACCTTGGTGTAGAAATCCTCCCAGGCCGGCAGCAGGTCGGGGCGCGCGGTCCAGCAGGCGGTGGCGGACATGACGAAGCCGAGGCGCGACCGATCCGCGGCGTAGGATTCGGCGACCCAGCCTTTCGCCTCGTCTTCTCCGATGGTTTTCACGAACATGCTTGGATTCTCCGACCGCTGGCCACGGCAAGGCCTGCGATCAGAATCGGGATCGGGCGGCGGCCGGGCAACCCCTCAAGACACGGGATCTTGACAGCGCCCGGCTTGTCGCCCGGCGGTCGGGATCAGGACTCCGCCAGCACCGTCCGGGCCGAGGGCGCCACCAGCGTGCCGACCTTCTCGCCCTCGCAGATCCGCCGCATCGCGCCGGGCAGGGTGAAGTTGAAGATGTGCAGCGGCAGGCCGTGGTCGCGCGCCAGCAGGATCGCCGCCTGGTCCATCACCCGGAGGTCGCGCCTGACCACATCGGCGAAGGCCAGCGAGGCGTATTTCCGGGCGGCGGGGTCGAGGCGCGGATCGGCGGTGAACACCCCGTCGACCCCGTCCTTCGCCGCCAGCACGGCGTCGCAGCGCAGCTCGATGGCGCGCTGCACCGCGGGGTAGTCGGTGGTGACGTAGGGCTGGCCGTTGCCGCCGGCCAGGATGACGATGGCGCCCTTGCCCAGGTGCCGGTCGGCCCGCAGCCGGATGTAGGGTTCGGCCATCGACGGGATCGGCACCGCGCTCATCACCCGCACCTCCTGTCCGGCGCGGGCGGTCAGCGCGGCGCGCAGCATCACCGCATTGATCACGGTGCCCAGCATGCCGATGTTGTCGGCCTCCGCCCGCTCGATGTTCCAATCCTCGGACACCCGGCCGCGGAACACGTTGCCGCCGCCGATGACGATGGCGACCTCGATGCCGAGGCTGCGCACCGACAGGATCTCCGCCACGATGTGGTCGATCGCGGCGGCGCCGAAGATCGAGCCGTCCTCGCCGGCGATGGCGCCGCCGCTCAGCTTCAGCAGCAGCCGCCTGTAGGGGGTTCCCATGCGCTTCCTCCGACAGATGCACCCGCGGCGCCGCTGTCGCCGGCACCGACCCAGGATGATCCATTTCCCGGCGGTGCGGAACCCGGCTGTCGGCCATGCCGGCGGCGCGCGGCGTTGCGGCCTGACAAGCCGGCCATACCGCGCTAAAGATCGCCGCAGCCGGACCGCCCCGGCAGGCTCGAAGGACTGGGATGATGGATTTCACGGCCCTGGGCGATCGCCCCTACCCGACGCTGGACGACGCGACGATCCCGGAGCTGCCGGCCCATTATCGCGGCAAGGTCCGGGACAATTACGACCTGCCGGACGGGCGCCGGATCATCATCGCCACCGACCGGATCAGCGCCTTCGACCGCATCCTGGCGGCCATCCCGCTGAAGGGACAGGTGCTGACCCAGACCGCCCGCTTCTGGTTCGAGGCGACGCGCGACATCTGCCCGAACCACGTCATCGAGTACCCCGACCCCAATGTGGTCATCGGCCGCCGGCTGGACATCCTGCCGGTCGAGATCGTGGTGCGCGACTATCTCGCCGGCACCACCGGCACCTCGGTCCTGACCCTGTACAAGGCCGGCCAGCGCGAGATGTACGGCATCCGCCTGCCCGACGGGCTGCGCGACAACCAGCGGCTGCCGCAGCCGATCATCACCCCGACCAGCAAGGCCTTCGACGGCGGCCATGACGAGCCGCTGACGCCGGACCAGATCGTCAGCCAGGGCCTGCTGACCGCGGATCAGTGGCAGCAGCTCAGCGGCTACGCCTTCGCCCTGTTCGCCCGCGGGCAGGAGATCGCCAAACAGCATGGGCTGGTCCTGGTCGACACCAAATACGAGTTCGGCACGGATGCAGACGGCCGCATCGTCCTGGCCGACGAGATCCACACCCCGGACAGCAGCCGCTACTGGCTGCAGGACAGCTACGACGACCGTTTCGCCCGCGGCGAGCGGCCGGAGAGCTTCGACAAGGATTTCGTGCGCAGCTGGGTGGCGGCGCGCTGCGACCCCTACAAGGACCCGATCCCGGAGATCCCGGCCGAAATCATCCAGGCCACCGCCCAGGTCTATGTCCGCGCCTTCGAGACCATCACCGGCCAGCGCTTCGAGCTGCCGGACACCGGCACACCGGTGCTGGAGCGCATCCGCAAGAACCTGGCCAAGTACTTCTGAGGGCAGGCGGAAGGCGTCAGGGC
Source organism: Inquilinus ginsengisoli (assembly GCF_031453975.1). Classification (NCBI taxonomy): domain Bacteria; kingdom Pseudomonadati; phylum Pseudomonadota; class Alphaproteobacteria; order Rhodospirillales; family Rhodospirillaceae; genus Inquilinus; species Inquilinus ginsengisoli. The sequence goes on along the minus strand of NZ_JAVDPW010000008.1, from coordinate 270,556 downwards.
AGGCGTCCCGATCCACCCCACTCTGTCATCCTCGGGGCTTGACCCGAGGATCCAGGGGCCATCGAGAGCGGTGCCTGTGGCCCCTGGATTGCCCCCCTTGGACTTGATCCGAGGGCAAGCCGGGCAATGACAGGAAGGGGGAGGTAGCTCCACCCCATCAGGGTGCCAGTCGCTCCGCCGCCAGCTTCCGATCCCCGATCTGGCCGGTGATCTGGGCCATGGCGTCGGTTTCGCGGTCGTTCCAGGCCAGGGTCACCGTGCCGGTGGTGGCGCCGTCCAGGGTCAGGTCGGCGGTCACCGCGCCGGTCGCCTGGTTCCAGCGGATGGTGCCGGACACGGCCAGGTCCTCGGCCCAGCGCACATGGTCGAGGGTGAAGGCGAAGCCGGCGTCGAAGGCCTCGAAGCTGAAGCTGCCGCCGCGCAGCCCCACGCCGCTGCCGCCGCCATTGACGAAATAGCGCGCCAGCACGTCGCCGGCGGTCTCCGCCGCGGCGGAGGCCAGCCGCAGGTCGGCCTCGGTGCCGGCATTGCCGTCGGTCGCCCTGGCCGGCGCCACCTGCGCCGCCTTGATCGCGAAGGCCGGCACGGTGCGGATCGGCCGGATCCGCTGGGTGCAGGAGGTGTCGCCGGCCTCGCTGCCGCTGCGCACGAAGTTCAGCACGATCGCGGCGACGCAGCCGGTGGCGTCGCCGCCCATCGGCGGCACGAAGATCGCCTGGTCGGTGATGGCGGTGATGTGGGTCAGGTTGCGCACCGGCACATAGGTCGCGTTCGGGAACAGCCGCGCCGTCTCCAGCCCCTCGATCGGCGAGGTGGTGCTGTCGAGGTCGCCGGACAGCACCAGGGTCGGCACCGCCGGGAAATGGACCTTGGGGTCGACCGCGCTGGCGGCGGTCACGCCCTTGGGCGGCGCCGGCCAGTCTAGGCACAGGTCCCGCCGCTCCCATTTGTGCGGCGAGGTGTTGACCTCGGCGATGGTGAAGGGGGCGTAGATCGCGGCGTCGTCCGCCGTCTGCCGTTCCGTGGCGCGCAGCAGCTGGCGCTGCCGCTCGGCCCGCGACACGCCGGGCGCGTACAGCCGGGGATAGTCGCTGCACACCACCGCGACATAGAGGCCGGTGGAGAAGGCGGTGGGGTCGGTGCCGGGCGTGCTCCAGGCCGTGGCCTCGGCCAGCAGCCGGTGCAGCGGCGCCGGGTCGCGGGCGTCGAGATAGGCCCGCGCCGCGGCGTCCAGCTCGCGGTAGAAGGTCGGGCTGCCGCCGGCGCCGTTCATCGCCATGAACAGACGCGGGGCGTCGACCGTGATGGTCAGGACGGTGCCGTCGCCGTCCTTCGCCTCGGCCTTGCCCGGCTTGTCGCGCAGGGCCGCCACCAGCCTTTCGATGCGGTCGAGCGAGCGGCCGCCGAGGTCGCGGCAGCTCGGCGAGCGCTGGCACACCAGCTCGAAGCCGTCGCGGGCGGTGTCCCATTCGGTCTCGTACCAGGGCGACAGGCCGACGGTCGGATAGGCGCTGTCCAGCACGATGGTGCGCAGCCGGTCCGGATGGCGCTGGGCGAAGACCTGGCCGAACCAGGTGCCGTAGCTGTCGCCGTAATAGTCGACCTTCTCGACCCGCAGCGCGTCCAGCACCGCGGCGACGTCGTCGGCCGCCAGGGCGGTACCGTACATCCAGGCGGCGGGGCCCAGCTGCTTGCCGCAGGCGGCCACCGCCGCGGGCACGAACTCCGCCGCCTGCTGCAGCGCCCCGCAGTGGATTGGGTCGGACAGGCCGGTGCCGCGCTTGTCGACGATCAGCACGTCGCGCCGGTCGCGCAGCCCGTCGAACAGGCGCAGATAGCCCTCGCGCGTGCCGGTCGAGGAATAGCCGGGCCCGCCCTCCTGGGTCAGGATCAGGCCCTCGGCCGGCTGGGCGGCGTCGCGGTGCGGATAGAACTCGAAGCCGATGGTCAGGCTGCCCGGCAGCTTGCCGGCAGGGTCGAGCGGGCGGGCGATCTGGCCGCAGAAACCGCCAAAATCGGGCTGGCAGGCGGTCAGGGTCAGCCCCCCCACCGTGATGGTCGCGGCCGGAGCCTCAGGGGCCGGGGTCTCGGGTGCGGCGGGCGCCGCGGTCTGCGCCCCGGCCGGCCCGGCGATGGCGGCCAGCAGGATCGCGGCGGGCCAGATCCCGGCGCGGCCGGCCCGAACTCCGCCGACCCGGGAACGAACGACCATGGTCCCGAACATGCGTCCCCCTGTGCTGTCTGGGCTCGGTCGGCTGGCGCCGCCGCGCGCTGTCGTCGTGGTTACAAGGTGCGGTGCCGGGCGCCGGAGCTGCGCTCGATCGCCGACGCCACCAGCCGGTCGACCCCGAAGCGGTCGCGCATCAGCTCCAGCAGCCGCAGCTCCGGCTGGCTGGCGCTGCCGTCGGCCGCTACCACGTCGCAGGCGATGGCGTAGGCGGTCTCGTGCAGGTGCTCCGGCAGGACCTCGGAGATGATGTCGAGGGCGCGGTCGATGCCGTCATCCTCCTGCAGCAGGTCGATGCAGTCGCGGGTCAGGTCCGGCATACGGGCGACGTCGAAATCCCGGAACACCGGCAGGAAGCGGACCATCTCCGACAGGGTCTCGAGCTCCGCGTCGGTCATGTTCGTGTCGGCCACGGAGGCGAGCACCATGGTGTAGATCAGGGCGCCGTGGGCGTCGGTCGTCATGGCAGTCTCCGGGAAGCGCGGCGAGTCGAGGGCAAGGACGCGTCCCGGATATGCCGTGGATCACCGTGGAACGTCAAGGCGACCCGCCCCGGGCCCGCCTTCGGATCGCCTTCAGAGGGCGCGACGACAACCGCGCTTCCCCGTCCGGGGCGGGCATGGCATGACGGGGCCATGCAGGCGGTCATCGATGTCGCGTTGCCGGTCTTCGGCATCATCTTCCTCGGCTTCTTCGTCGGGCGCATCCGGCTGCTCGGCCGCAGCCAGTCCGCGGCGCTGAACGCCTTCGTCTACTGGATCGCGCTGCCGGCGCTGCTGTTCCTGGCCATGGCGCGGACGCCGGTGCAGCACATCCTGAACCTCAACTTCATCGGCGCCTTCCTCGGCGGCGTCCTGGCGGTGTGGCTGATCGGCTCGGTGCTCGGCGCGCTGCTGCATCGCGCCGATGCCGGCGAGGCCACGATGCAGGGCATGAATGCCGGCTTCTCCAACACCGGCTACATGGGCATCCCGCTGTTCGTCGCCGCCTTCGGCCCGACCCGCGGCCTGCCGCCGGCCTCGCTGGCCACCGTGATCATGAGCGTGGTCTGCGTCGGCATCGCCGTGGTCTCGCTCGAACTCACCGGCAGCAGCGGCCGCGGCATTTTGCGCGCGCTGCGCGACGTGCTGGTGGCGCTGTTGAAGAACCCGCTGGTGGTGGCGCCGGTGCTCGGCGTCGGCTGGTCCTGGGCCGGGCTGTCGGTGCCGGCCCCGGCGGTCACCATGCTGTCCCTGCTGGGCGGCGCCGCCAGCCCCTGCGCGCTGTTCGCCATCGGCCTGTTCATGGCCGGGCAGGCGCTGCGCACCGGGCTGGGCGAGGTCGGCTGGATCACCGTGCTCAAGCTGTTGTGGCAGCCGCTGATCACCTGGGGCCTGGCCGTGACCGTGTTCCCGATGGACCCGTTCTGGACCGCCAGCGCCGTGATCCTCGCCGCCCTGCCGACCGGGGCGCTGACCTTCGTCGTCGCCCAGCGCTACGGCGTCTATGTCGAGCGCACCTCGGCGGTGATCCTGGTCAACACCGTGGTCTCGGTGCTGACCCTGTCGCTGCTGCTGGCGATCTATGCGCCCCAGTTTCCACCCGGCTGACGGCACTCCCCGAAACTTGCACGATAATTAGCGAAGTTTGACGCGACGGGACGGTGCGGGATCGCAAATCCTGATGTTACTCTCCGGGAAATAGCGTGGAACCGGGAGGTCCCAGATGCGCGACGAAGGTCCGATCCGCCAGCTTCCGAAGCGCACCATCGCCCTGGTCCTGGCCGGGGGGCGGGGCAGCCGGCTCAAACAGCTGACCGACCGCAGGGCCAAGCCCGCGGTCTATTTCGGCGGCAAGTTCCGGATCATCGACTTCGCCCTGTCGAACTGCATCAATTCCGGCATCCGCCGCATCTATGTGCTGACCCAGTACAAGTCGCACAGCCTGCTGCGCCACCTGCAGCGCGGCTGGGGCTATCTGCGGGCCGAGATGCATGAGTTCGTCGACCTGCTGCCGGCGCAGCAGCGGGTGGACGAGGCGATGTGGTACCGCGGCACCGCCGATGCGGTCTGGCAGAACCTCGACATCTTCGAGGCCGAGGGGCCGGACCATGTGCTGATCCTCGCCGGCGACCATGTCTACAAGATGGACTACGCCGCGATGATCGAAGACCACGTCCGCACCGGCGCGGATGTGACGGTCGGCTGCGTCGAGGTCCCGCGCATGGAGGCGACGGCCTTCGGCGTGATGCATGTCAACGACCAGTGGCGCGTCACCAGCTTCCTGGAGAAGCCGGCCGATCCGCCGGCGATGCCGGGCCGGCCGGACATCGCCCTGGCCAGCATGGGCATCTATGTCTTCAGCATGCGCTTCCTGGCCGAGCAGCTGCGCCGCGACGCCGCCGACCCGACCTCGGAGCACGACTTCGGCAAGAACATCGTGCCCTTCCTGGTCGATTCGGCCCATGTCCGGGCGCACCGCTTCTCGGAAAGCGCGATCCCGAACCCCAGCTACGCCGAACCCTACTGGCGCGACGTCGGCACCATCGACGCCTACTGGGCCGCCAACATGGACCTGACCACGGTGACCCCGGCGCTGGACCTCTACGACCGCGACTGGCCGATCCACACCTATCAGGAGCAGTTGCCGCCAGCGAAGTTCGTGTTCGAGGACGGGGCCCGGGTCGGCAAGGCGGTGAACAGCACCGTCTCCGGCGGCTGCGTCGTCTCCGGCTCGACCGTCCGCCAGTCGGTGCTGTTCTCGAAGGTGCGGGTCAACTCCTTCGCCAAGCTGCATGAGGCGGTGGTGCTGCCGGAATGCGACATCGGCCGCCACGCCCGGCTGACCCGGGTGGTGATCGACCACGGCGTCCGCATCCCGGAAGGGCTGGTGGTGGGCGAGGACCCCGAGGCCGATGCCCGCCGCTTCCACCGCAGCGAGACCGGCGTCGTCCTGATCACCCAGCCGATGATCGACGCGCTGGAGTGAGGGGGCGGAGCCTGAACCGCTCCTGTGGCGGACGGCAGGGCTCTTTCGGAATCGCCAAAGTCGTCATTGCGAGCGCAGCGAAGCAATTCATCGTGCCGTTTGCACCGGCCCCATGGATTGCTTCGTCGGCTTCGCCTCCTCGCAATGACGATCGGGGCCGGATATCCTGCGGAGGCCCCGCCTCCGCGGGGATGACACTCCTTCCTGAAGCGAGAGCCTGACCCCATGAAGGTCCTGCACGCGGTGTCGGAGATCTATCCGCTGGTGAAGACCGGCGGCCTCGCCGACGTGGCCGCGGCGCTGCCGCCGGCGCTGGCGGTGGCCGGGGTCGCGGCGCGGCCGCTGGTGCCGGCCTATCCGGCGATGCTGGACGCGGCGCAGGGCGCCGAGACGGTGCTGCAGGATGCCGACCTGTTCGGCGGCGGGCCGGCGCGGCTGCTGCTGGCCCGGGTCGACGGCATCGCCGTGCCGACCTACCTGCTCGACTGCCCCGGCCTGTTCGCCCGGCCGGGCAACCCCTATCTCGGCCCCGACCGGCTGGACTGGCCGGACAACCACCGCCGCTTCGCCGCGCTGGGCTGGGCGGCCGCCCGGCTCGGCCTCGGCGCCGACCCGCGCTGGCGGCCCGACATCGTGCACGGCCATGATTGGCAGGCCGGACTCGCCCCGGCCTATCTTTCGTTCTGGGCCGGCGCCGCCCAGTCGGACATCCGGCGGCCGCGCACCGTCACCACCATCCACAACATCGGCTTTCCCGGCTGGTTTCCGGCGACGGCGGCGGCGGAGCTCGGCCTGCCGCCGGAGAGCCTGTCGATCCAGGGGCTGGAGTATTTCGGCGGCGTCGGTTTCCTCAAGGCCGGCCTCTACTACGCCGACCGCATCACCACGGTCAGCCGCACCTATGCGCGCGAGATCCAGACGGCGGAATACGGCTATGCCCTGGCGGGCTTGCTCGCCAGCCGCGCCGCGGATCTGGTCGGCATCGTCAACGGTGCCGACTACGCCATCTGGGACCCGCGCCGCGACCCGCACCTGCCGCAGCCCTACGGGCCGGACGACCTCGACGGCAAGGCCGCGTCGAAGGCGGCGCTGCTGGCCGAATTCGGCCTGCCTGCGGATGACGGCGCGCCGCTGTTCGCCATGGTCAGCCGGCTGACCGGGCAGAAGGGCTGCGACCTGCTGCTCGACGCCCTGCCGGCGCTGGTCGCGGCCGGCGGGCGGCTGGTGCTGCTAGGCTCCGGCGACGCCGAGCTCGAAGCCGGGTTCCAGGCCGCCGCCGCGGCGCATCCCGGCCACGTCGCCGTCCGCATCGGCTATGACGAGGCGCTGTCGCACCTGCTGCAGGCCGGGGCCGACGTGCTGCTGGTGCCGTCGCGCACCGAACCCTGCGGCCTGACCCAGATCTACGCCCTGCGCTACGGCACGCTGCCGCTGGTGCGCCGCACCGGCGGGCTGGCCGACACCGTGGTCAACGCCACCCACGACGCCATCCTGGAGGACCGCGCCACCGGCTTCAGCTTCGACGACCCGACCGCGTCGGCCTTGGCCGGCACGCTCAGCTGGGTCTGCGGCCTGTGGCGCGACCAGGGGCTGTGGCGCCAGTTGCAGCGCCGCGCCATGGCCCAGGATTTCAGCTGGGAGCGCGCGGCAGTCGACTATGTCGCGCTGTACCGCGAACTGCTGGCCACGGCATGAGCGAGGAGACCGGAACCATCGCGGCGGCCGACGGCACACCGGTCGCCTGGCGCCGCCGCGCGGGTGCGGGGGACGGCCGGCCTGGGCTGGTGTTCTGCGGCGGCTTCCGCTCGGCCATGGCGGGCGAGAAGGCGACCTTCCTCGACGGCCTTGCGGCCGACCGCGGCCTGGCCTTCCTGCGCTTCGACTACCGCGGCCACGGCATCTCCGGCGGCGTGTTCCCGGACCTGGTGCTGGGCGACTGGATCGCGGACGCGCTGGCGGCGGTCGACACGCTGACGGCGGGGCCGCAGATCCTGGTCGGGTCGTCGATGGGCGCCTGGGTGGCGACCTGCGCGGCGGTCGCCCGGCCGGACCGCATCGCGGGGCTGGTCGGCATCGCCGCGGCGCCCGACTTCACCGAGGACCTGATGCTGCCGGCGCTGGGCGAGATGGGGCTGGCGCGGATGCGCCGCGACGGCTTCATCGACCGGCCCTCGGCCTATGGCGACGGCCCCTACCGCATCACCTGGCGGCTGATCCAGGAGGCGCGGTCCCACCTGCTGCTGCGCGGCCCGGTGCCCTTCGCCGGCCCGGCGCGGCTGCTGCACGGCCTGGCCGACCCCGACGTGCCCTGGCGCCAGAGCCTGCGCCTGACCGAGGCGCTGGCCGGCGCCGATGTGCGCCTGACCCTGGTCAAGGACGGCGACCACCGCCTGTCCCGGCCGCAGGATTTGGCGCTGCTGGGGCAGGCGGTGACGGAGTTGGTCGAAGCCGTGTCAGGGCGATAGGGAAAACGGATCGACGACCGCAACGCCAAAACGGCTGAAATCCCGGATGTTCCCCGTGGCGACGGTCAGGCCGCGGACCGCAGCGGTCGCGGCGATGATTGCATCGACATCCAGCCCCGGCGTCGCCGCCGTCATCCGGCCCCAGCGCTGCGCGATCTCCTGGTCCATCGGGATGATCCGATCCTGGAAGTGCGTGACCGTCCGCTCAAGCCAAGAAGCCAGACGCTGCGCCCGTTCCGGCTCGCGCGCTTCGAGTCGGGCAACCCCGCGTTCGATCTTGCCGATGGTGATGACGCTGATCCACAGCGATTCTGGAGTTTGAGAGGCCAGCCAGGCGGTCAGATTGGCGTCAGGCCTGCTCCGCGATTGTTCGGACAGGATGTTGGTGTCGAGCAGGTGGCTCACAGATCGACGTCGCGCGACGGGGGATTCACGCGCTCGAACTCGATGTCGACCTTGGGCATGGCCAGCAGGTGGTCGACGAAGCTGGGGCCCGGCTTGCGCAGCTTCTGGTATTCCGCCTCGGCGATCACGACCACGGCGGGCCTGCCGCGCCGGGTAACATGCTGCGGGCCTTCCGTCAGGGCCTTCTCCACCACCTCGCTGAAGCGGTTCTTTGCGTCCTGCAGCTGCCAGCTCATCGATCGCTCCTGTCTAGACTGTCTAGATGGGAAATCGCGGCCACTGGTGCAACCGACAAGAACTCCCGGGTGATCGCCACCGCCTCGGCCAGGCCGATGCGCTGGACCTCGACCCCGGGCGGGAAGGCACTGCACAGGCGGGTCGGCATCATCGGGTCCAAGAGCACGAAGACGCCGCGGTCGTCGGCCCGGCGCACCAGCCGGCCGAAGGCCTGCTTCAGCCGGAACCGGGTCTGCATGTCGCTCCAGCGCTGCTTGCCGAAATGCACGCCGCGGGCACGGGACAGGATGTCCGGGCGCGGCCAGGGCACCCGGTCGAACACCATCAGCCGCAGGGCGCGGCCCGGCACGTCGACGCCGTCGCGCACCGCATCGGTGCCCAGCAGGCAGGCGTCGGTCTCGCCGCGGAAGATGTCGACCAGGGTGCCGACATCCATGCCGTCGAGGTGCTGGGCGTAGAGCGGCAGGCCGGCCGCCTGCAGCGCCGGGGCCAAGGCGTGGTGCACCGCGCGCAGCCGGGTGACGGCGGTGAACAGCCCCAGTGCGCCGCCGCCCGCCGCCAGGAACAGCTCGCGATAGGCGGCGCCCACCTGCTCCAGATCGTCCTTGCGGACGTCGCGCACGATCAGCACCCGGGTCAAAGCGGGGTAGTCGAAGGGCGAGGGCACCTGGGCGCGGATCGCCGGCCGGGCGAGGTGGCCGGCGCCGGTGCGGTCCTCCGCCGCGCGCCAGTCGTCCGGCTGGTCGCCGACGCCGTCGGTCAGGGTCGCCGAGGTGACGACCACGCCATGCGCCTGCCGCACCAGCGCATCGACGAAGGGCCGGGTGGGGTCGACATGGTGGCGGTAGAAGCCGAAATCGACCTCGCGGCCCTCGATCCGCTCGATCCCGAACCAGTCGACCAGCCAGGGCGGCGTCGGCTCGCTCAGGGATGTCAGCATGCCGCGCCAGCCGCCGATCTCCATCTTCGCCCGGCGCTCCAGCGACCGGGCGGAGGCGTCCAGACGCTGGCGCTGGTTGGGGTCGAGCGACCCGGCCTCGTCGTCCAGCCGGTCGCGGAAGGCCTTCGCCAGCGCCTGCAGCGGCGCCTGCAGCTCGGCCAAGGCGACGTCCAGCGCCAGGGCGGCTTCGACCAGCCCCTCGACCGGGTCGGCGGTGTCGCATTCCAGGCTGTAGGGCCCGTCGGCGCCCTGGGTGCGGGCATAGACCTGGGCGCGGGCCAGGGCCAGGAACTGCTCGGCCGGGCCGCGCGGCGATTCGTCGTGGATGCGCCGGCCCCAGCCCGGGCCGGGCAGGGCGCGGGCGGCGCGCTCGATGTCGTCCAGCGTGACCAGCGACTCTTCGCCCGGCAGCAAATCCTCGACCCGGCGGCGCAGGCCGCGGCCGCGGCTGGCGCGGCGCCCGCCCTCCTCATGCCCCACCAGCCAGCGCCGCAGGTCGGTGGCCTCCAGCCCGGTGAGGTGGCCGGCGAAGGCCGAATCGGCGGCCTCGAACAGGTGGTGGCCCTCGTCGAAGACATAGCGGCTGGGCGCGTCGCGGTCGTCGGCGCCGCCCAGCGCCGCCTGGATCATCACCAGCGCGTGGTTGGCGATCACGATCTGCGCCTTGCGCGCCCGGCGGATGCCGCGCTCGATGAAGCAGCGGGTGTAGTGGGCGCAGCCGGAATGGATGCATTCGCCGCGGCGGTCGGCCAGGCCCAGGCTGTTGGGCCGGCCGATGATGTCGGCCAGCCAGCCCGGGAAGTCGCCGCCGGTCAGGTCGCCGTCGCGGGTCGCCGCCGCCCAGCGCGCCATCAGCCCCAGCGGCACCGCGTCGCGCGGGTTCAGCGCCAGGCCGCGCACCGCGTCCTCGTAGTTCAGCAGGCACAGGTAGTTCTCGCGCCCCTTGCGCAGCACCACCTGGCGGGCCTTGAGGATGGGGTCCGGGAACAGCCGGTCCATCTCGCCGTCGATCTGGTGCTGCAGGTTGCGGGTGTAGGTCGAGACCCAGACCGGGGCGCCGTTCTTCTGGGCCCAGACCGTGGCGGGGGCGAGGTAGCCCAGCGTCTTGCCGGTGCCGGTGCCGGCCTGGGCCAGCACCACGGTGGGATCGTCCGGCGCCGGGCGCGGGGCGAAGGCGGCGCTGACCGCGCTGGCATAGTCGCCCTGCTGCGGCCGCGCCTCGGCGCCCTCGCCCAGCATCTGCGCCAGCCGGGCGCGGGCCTCGCGCGGGTCGACCCCATGCTGCGACGGCGGCGGGTTCGGCGGCTCGGCCTCCCATTCCGGCAGATGGGCCCAGACCTGGTAGGCGCCGCGCTTGCGGTGGTCGTCGACCGCCACGCGCATCCCCAGCGCGGCCAGGACATAGGGCGCCCAGCTCCAGCCGGCCTCGCCCATCCGGGTCGCCAGACCGGCCGGGTCGCTGCGTTCGTCAGGGGCCGGCACGCCGAGGCCGCGCAGCAGCGTCTCGGCGATGCGGGGCAGGGCGATGGCCTGGTCCTCCAGCGTCGTCGGCACCGCCAGGCCCAGCGCCTCGGCCAGGCCGCGCGGCGTCGGGCGGCAGAAGCGGCCGGGCCGGGCGAAGGCGAACAGCTCCAAGAGGTCGAAGGCGCCCAGCACGTCCAGGCCGCAGCGCCGGCCGATGGCGCGGGCGTGGCACAGCAGCAGCGGCGGCCCGTCGACACGGCGGCGCAGCTCCGGCGGGGTCAGCACCGCCAGCTCGCCATCGGCGGTCAGCAGCACGCCGCCCTCGGGCGCCAGCACCAGCGGCTCGGCATCCGGCAGCAGAAGGGACAAGGCGGGGGGCGCGATCATGCGCGCACTATAGGGACCCGCGGCGCCGGAACCAGCCCCTGCGATGCCCGATGGTCACGAATTGTTCCCGGAGGCTGCGGGGCGGCCCGGCGCCGCCCCGGCCTCTCACAGCTTCACGGTCGAGGCCTGGAAGATCTCGTCGATCGCGGTGGTCAGCGCGGCGTTGAATTCGGCCTCGGTCATCGACAGGCGCAGGTCGCCGATCAGGGCGCGGGAGAAGCTGGCGATCATGCCGTGGTTGGCGGCCAGCCGGCGGCAGGCATCGGCGCGGGTGTAGCCGCCCGACAGGGCGACCACCCGCAGCACCCGGTCATGGGTGATCAGCGGCGCATAGAAATCCGGCTCCTCCGGGATGGTCAGCTTCAGCATCACCTGGCGGCCCGCCGGCAGCGCGTCGAGCTGCTTCAGGATCTCCGCCCGCAGGATGGTCTCGGCACCCTGCTTGTCCGGGCTCTTGATCAGCACCTCGGGCTCGAGGATCGGCATCAGCCCGTGGGCGGCGATCTGCGCCCCCAGCTCGAACTGCTGCGCCACCAGGGCGGCGATGCCGGCCGGCGACGGCAGGTTGGCGACCGACCGCGCCTTGGTGCCGTAGACGCCGAGCTTCTTCGCGCGGTCCAAGAGCGCGTCGAGCCCCGGGATCGGCTTCAGCAGGCTGACGCCGTCGGCCTCGGGCTGCAGCCCCTTGTCGACCTTGAGGAACGGCACCACGCCGCGGTCCTGCCACAGGAAGTCCGGCACCGCCTTGCCCCCGGCCTGGCCGTCCATGGTGGCCTCGAACAGGATGGCGGCGATCACCTTGTCGCCGGTGAAGGCCGGCGCGGTCATGATCCGCACCCGCATCTCGTGCATCAGCCGGAACATCTCGGCGTCGCCGCTATAGGCGCTGTCGGGGATGCCGTAGAGGCGCAGGGCGCCCGGGGTGGACCCGCCGCTCTGGTCCAGCGCGGCGATGAAGCCGGCCTTCCCGTGGATCTGCGCCGCCATCTCGTCATGGGCCATGATCGTCATCCCTGCTGCACCCGGGCCCCGGGCGGGAAGCGCGCGCCGCCTCGACCGCCGGCCCTCCGCACCGAGTATTGCCACGGGGGCGGCGATCGGTGCAACGCTCGCGCGGCATCGTTCAGTCTCCACAGGGGGGGCCGGCCCCGCCTTGCCCGCCGCCGCCACTCCGATAGACTGCGGCATCCGTTGACGAGGTGCCCCCATGTCCGCCCGGTTCCCGCTGTCCCGTCGTGCCCTCCTGTCCGGCGTCAGCGCCGCCGCGGCGCTCGCGGTGCTGCGCCCGGTCCCCGGCCGGGCGGCGGACCCGGTGAAGGGCGGCACCCTGACCGTCGCGGCCGACACCGAGCCGCGCAACCTCAACCCGGCGATCGTCGCCTCCAACGGCGTGTTCTACGTCGCCAGCAAGGTGGTCGAGCCGCTGGCCGAGATGGCCTATGACGGCCAGCTGACCCCGCTGCTGGCCACCGGCTGGACCGGCAGCCCCGACGGCAGGTCGATCACCTTCACCCTGCGCGACGGCGTCACCTGGCACGACGGCAAGCCCTTCACCGCGGCCGACGTCGCCTGGTCCGCCACCGAAATCTGGGCCAAGAAGCAGAATCTCGGCCGCGTGCTGTTCAAGGACCTCGACGCGGTCGACACGCCGGACGACCGCACCGCCATCTTCCGCTTCAGGCAGCCGACCCCGCTGCAGCTGATCGAGAACGCGCTGCCGGCGGTGACCGCGGTGCTGCCCAAGCACCTGTTCGACGGCACCGATATCGACAAGAACCCGCACAACGAGCAGCTGATCGGCACCGGCCCGTTCCTGTACAAGGAGCACAAGCCGGGCGAATACTACCTGCTGGAGCGGAACCCCAGCTACTGGGGCGAGAACCAGCCCTATCTCGACCGCATCGTCTACCGCGTGCTGCCGGACCGCGGCGCCATCGCCGCGGCGCATGAGGCGGGGGAGATCCAGCTCTCCGCCTTCTCCGCCGTGCCGCTGGAGGAGCTGGAGCGGCTGAAGGCGCTGCCGGACCTGGCGGTGGTGCGCAAGGGCTATGAGGGCATCACCTACCAGCTGACGGTCGAGGTCAACCACCGCCGGAAGGAGCTGGCGGATGTGCGCGTGCGCCGCGCCATCGCCCATGCCATCGACCAGGGCTATGTCGTCGACACCATCTTCCGCGGCTTCGCGGCGGCGTCGACCGGGCCGGTGCCGAAGACCGGGGTGCCGTTCTACACCGCCGATGTCGCGACCTACGCCTTCGACCCCAGGAAGGCCGAGGCGCTGCTGGACGAGGCCGGCTATCCCCGCCAGGGCGGCGGCGCCCGCTTCGCCATCCGCCTGCTGCCGGCGCCGTGGTTCGAGCAGACCCGCCAGATGGGCGACTATCTGCGCCAGGCGCTGCAGGCGGTGGGCATCGACGCCACGCTGGTGGGCAATGACGACGCGGCGCACATCAAGGCGGTGTACACCGACCACGACTTCGACCTGGCGATCGGCTCGCCGGTCTACCGCAACGACCCGGCGATCTCGACCACCATCCTGTACCGCGGCGGGCTGCCGGCCGGCGTGCCCTTCGCCAACCAGTACGGCTATGACGACGCGGCGATGAACGCGCTGATCGACCAGGCGGCGGTGGAGCTGGACCCGGCGAAGCGGATCGCGCTGTACCAGCAGTTCCAGGCCCGCGCGGCCGACCAGCTGCCGCTGATCGTGGCGGCGGAGTTCACCTTCATCACCGTGGCCAGCCGCAAGCTGCACAACGTGGCGACCAATCCGCGATGGGCGACGTCGTCCTGGGCGGATACGTGGCTGGAGGGATAGGGGGCGAGTCGCGCCGCTGGAACCTCAACCCCCATCGTCATTGCTGCCAGCCTAGAGGGAGGGCGACCTCGATCGATCGGTGGCTCATGCCATGCATTTCGGTCTTCCCGGGTTGCGCCCGGTCCGGCGGTTGAACGGCCGCACGCCTGCTATTCGATTTCCTTCAGCCTCCTGATGCAGCTGGCCTCGCCCAGGGCGTTCCCAATCTGGCGGTAGAGCGTGAGGGCCTGCTTATAGGTGCTACGGGCCGCGTCGTGATCAGCGAGGTGAAGGGCGATGTCGCCGAGGCTCCTGATGCAGTTGGCCTCGCCCAGGACGTCCCCGATCTGGTGGTAAAGCGTGAGGGCCTGTCCATAGGCCGTGCGGGCCGCGTCGTGATCGGAGCGGTGCAGGTCAATGTCCCCAAGGCTCTTAATGCAGTTGGCCGCGCCCAGGACATCCCCGACTTGACGGTAGAGGGGTAGAGCTTGCTCATAGGCCGTTCGGGCCGCGTCGTGATTGGAGCGACGAAGGGCGATGTTGCCGAGGCCTTTTATGCAACTGGCCACGCCCAGGATGTCCCCGACCTGACGGTAGAGGGGCAGGGCCTGCTCGTAGGCCGTGCGGGCCGCGTCGTGATCGGAGCGGCGAAGGGAGATCTCGCCGAGGGCCCGGATGCAGTTGGCCTCGCCCAGGATGGACCCGACCTGCCGGTGGAGCGTGAGGGCCTGCTCATAGGCCGTGCGGGCCGCGCCGTGATCGGAGCGGCGAAGGGCGATCTCGCCGAGCCTTGCGACGCAGTTGGCCTCGCCCAAGACGTCCCCCATCTGTCGGTAGAGCGTGAGGGCCTGCTCATAGGCCGTGCGGGCCGCGTTGTGATCGGAATGGCGAAGGGCGATGTCACCGAGGCTCTGGATGCAACCGGCTTCGCCCAGGACGTGCCCGACCTCACGGTAGAGCGGCAGAGCCTGCTCATAGGCCGCGCGGGCCGTGCCGTGATCCGAGCGGGCAAGGGCGATGTTGCCGAGGCTGTGGATACAATTGGCCTCGCCCAGGACGTCCCCAATCTGGCGATAGAGCGGTAGGACCTGCTCGTAGGCCGTTCGGGCCGCGTCGTGATCGGAGCGGCGAAGGGCGATATCACCGAGGCTCTGGATGCAGTTGGCCTCGCCCAGAACGGACCCGACCTCCCGATAGAGCGGCAAGGCCTGCTCATAGGCCGTGCGGGCCGCATCATGATCGGAGCGGCGAAGGGCGATTTCACCGAGGCCCTGGATGCAGTTGGCCTCGCCCAGAACGGACCCGACCTGGCGGTAGAGCGGCAGGGCCTGCTCGTAGGCCGTGCGGGCCGCGTCGTGATCGGAGCGGCCAAGGGCGATGTCGCCGAGGCCTATGATGCAACTGGCCTCGCCCAGGACGTCCGCCATCTGTCGGTAGAGCGTGAGGGCCTGCTCATAGGCCGTGCGGGCCGCGTTGTGATCGGAGCGGCGAAGGGCGATGTCACCAAGACTCCTGATGCAGTTGGCCTCGCCCAAGACGTCCCCCATCTGTCGGTAGAGCGTGAGGGCCTGCTCATAGGCCATGCGAGCCGCGTTGTGATCGGAACGGCGAAGGGCGATGTCACCGAGGCTCTGGATGCAACTGGCTTCGCCCAGGACGTGCCCGACCTCACAGTAGAGCGGCAGGGCCTGCTCATAGGCCGTGCGGGCCGCGCCATGATCGGAACGGCGAAAGGCGATGTCGCCGAGGCTCTTGATGCAGTTGGCCTCGCCCAGGATGGACCCGACCTCCTGGTAGAGTGGCAGGGCCTGCTCGTAGGCCGCGCGGGCCGAGTCGTGATCGGAGCGGCGAAGGGCGATGTCGCCGAGATTGCTGATGCAAGTGGCCTCGCCCAGGATGGACCCGACCTCCCGGTAGAGCGTGAGAGCCTGCTCATAAGCCGTGCGGGCCGCGGCGTGATCGGAGCGGCCAAGAGCGATGTCGCCGAGGCTACTGATGCAGCCGGCCTCACCCAAGACGTCGTCGTCGATGCGGCACGATGCTGCGAGCTCGGCCAACACGGGGGTCGGCAGGGAACCGATGTAGGCCATGCGCGCGAGACCCTGGAGGGCCGTCATCGCTCGGGTGCGCTGCCCTGCTCGCAGCGCAGCCAGAAGGGCTGTCTCGATATTCACATGCTCGGGCAGCAGCCGTGCAAAGGCTCCTTCCCCGCCCTTGGTGCCGATGGCCTCGCCACTTCTGGCCAGGGCGAGATAATGCTCCCACCATGCTGTAGCATCGGGGGAGTGCGGCGCATGATGGCGCCGAGCATGCTCGCGGATCGGCGGCAACAGATCGAGCCTGCCTCCTCGTTCGACGGCAAGGCCGATGCGCCGCAGCCGGTTCTGCGCATCATCACCGTCGTCCGCGAGCAGGGCGTCCCGATCCTTACCCGCAATACCCGCGGGAAGCTGACCCAAAAGGCGGAAGAGCCGCATTGCGGAAGGGAGCATCCGGCTCGATTGCAAGGATAGCTCGATCGAATGAGGCAGCGAGGTGAGGCGACCCGCTTCGAGGTCGGGGTGCGCTGCCAGATCGGAACCGATCTTCGTCCACCGGTTCCAGAGCGATGTGAGCGACGATGTCCCGAAAGCTTGATGGGCCACGAGTTCGATGGCCAGCGGCACGCCGCCGAGTGCCTTGATGAGGCTTCCCAGGAAGGGATCGCCCGGGAACTTTTCGCCGGCGATGCGGCAGAAGAGGTCCTCCGCCGCCGTGGGGCTAAGCTCGGAGACGGGATGGACACGGCTCCAGGTTCGACCAGCGACACGATCGCGGCCTCGGAACGAGGCAAGGACGGCTAGGTTCCGCACGTCTGCAAGGTCGGCAAGAGTTGCCTCGGTGGCGCGCCGTTCCGCTGCAGGTTCCCAGGGCGTTTCAAGATTGTCGAGGATGAGAAGGCCGCCCCGAGGGCGCAGGCTGTCGAGCGCGTTCTTGAACCCCGCGGCGGGATCACCGCCGATCGCGCGCATGATGGCGTCCTGCATGGCTGCCGCAGAGACTGCGGTTTCCAGGGCGACGAACCATCGGCGCTCCTCCCCGAAGCGCCCGACCACGTCCGGGTGGGCCGCGACGGCCTGGGTGAGCGTCGTCTTGCCGATTCCCGGGCCACCCTGGACCAGGATGGCGACGGGGTCGGAAGGGGCCAGGAGGGCATCCAGGAGGCTCGCGATGTCGCTGTCGCGCCCCAAAAAATGCGGTGTCGGCCGCGGAATCGATACGACATCAATGCCCGCGTCTGGGTCATAGGCAGCCCGAAGATCGACGCGCCACTCGTCATAGGCGGCATTGTCCCCGAACAGCTCGCGCTCAATGCCGCCCAGGTCGGGAGGCTGGCTGCGACCCGTGCGCCAGTTGCGCACCGTCCGGTCGCCGCAGCCGCAGGCGTCGGAAAATTCCTTGTTCCCCCACCGTTTACCAGGGCGGCCAGCAGCTCCCTTCGGGCGTGTGCCGAAATTCAGGTGCCAGTCCAGCAGTTTAGCAAAGCCTGCCCTCTTGGGGTAAGGGGGCGGATTTCCAGGCTTTTCCGGGCCTTCCGACGACTGCATCGAGTTTTCCACGTCAACGGCATTTCTAAGGGGCCAGGTTCACCCTGGAGATGCCCCGATGCTCCCGATCATCGACACTATCGCCGCCTCCCTGCATGGCTGCAATCTGCACTTCTGCCTCTATGCCGCCTTTGGCGCCGCCACCATTGTCCGTGCCAGCGTTGCCGCAAGAGGGAAGGATCTTGACGAGAAGCGCGAACACATCGTTGCCGGCCTGACGCACATCATCATCGCCATCCTCACGCTCTGACTGACACGCGCCTGTCCCGGTCGGGGCGGGCGCGCTCCTAAGGCTCGATGCTTGCCAACGCGCGGCAAGCCAAGCCTGGGCTGCATCCCATGGGTGAGACAGTGGAGTTCGGGTGACAGGGGGCTGTTGGGGCCAGTGAGGTCGAGGTTTGGCGAGATCGGTCCCGTGATCGCAGTTGCATTACTCGTCGCTTTTGTTCATGATACGTTCCATGGACAAAGCGCCATCCGATTCCGAAGCCACCGAGATCCAGCCGGTCGATCCCGACCGGGAGTGGACGGGGTGGGCGCTGGGCACGCTGCGCGAGCTGGTCGATATCGACATGCGCACCGCCCGCCGGATCGAGGTCCAGCAGATGGCGACGCCGATCGTGCCGCCGCCGCCCGATTTCGCGCTGATGCAGGCGCGAATCGCCCGCGCCGTGCGCCTGTCCATCGCCATGACCGAGCGCATCCGCGAGGCCTACCGCGCCCGCAAGGACGAGAGGGAGAAGGCCGCGGTCGCGCTGCGCGAGCGCCGGCAGCGGCGGCGGGCGCAGGTCGCCCGCGCCGTGGTCGCGGCGGTCGGGGGTGAGGCGTCCGCCGATGCGGGCCTGCAGGCGAAGCTGCGGGAGAGCCTGACCGAGGCCGAGACGCCCGATGTCGAGCTCGACACCCTGCCGGTCGACGAGATCGTGCGGCGGATCTGCCGCCGCCTCGGCCGCTCGCCCGACCCGGCCCTGCTGCCCTGGGCGTGGGACGATGCCGACGGAGACGAAGAGGCGCCCGAGGTGCTGGACGAGCCTTCCGACGGGGACGTCGAGGCGGCCGGCGAGCCTCCGGCCGGGGACGGTCGGCCGTCGCGGCCGGATCGCCCTGCGGGCGGCCGGCCTCCGGCCCGGCCGCGGAAGCCGGACAGCAGCTGAGGGGTGGGGGCGTGGCCTCGCCCCGCACCCTTCTTCGTCATTGCGAGGAGGCGAAGCCGACGAATCCATCCATGGGCCCGCACGAGCGGCCCGATGGATTGCTTCGCTGCGCTCGCAATGACGATGGGGGGTTGGGGGCGCGGGGCCGCGCACAAGCCTGTGGCGTCGGGGACTCCGCGGGGTAAGCTGGCGGCGTCGCGGATCGCCGGGGCCATCATCGCATGAAGTCGCTCCTCGTCCGGCGCCTGGTCCAGGCGGTGCCGGTGCTGCTGATCGTCATCTGCCTGGACTTCCTCCTGCTGCACCTCGCGCCGGGGGATGCGGTCGACGCGCTGGCGGTCGAGCTGGGCGGCAGCGACGCCGGGCTGGTGGCGCAGCTGCGCGCCGATTACGGGCTCGACCAGCCCTGGCCGGTGCAGCTCGGCCTCTACCTCTCCCATGTCGTGCGGCTCGACCTCGGCTGGTCGGTCGGCTTCTCCCGCCCGGTGCTCGACCTGGTGCTGGAGCGGGCGGGCAACACCGCGCTGCTGATGGCCGCCGCCCTCGCTTTGGCGCTGTCCTGCGGCACGCTGCTCGGCGTCGCCGCGGCCCGGCAGAGCGGAAAGGGGCGCGCCGGCCGCTGGGCCGACACGCTGATCACCGGCTTCGGCCTGCTGCTCTACGCCATGCCGGGCTTCTGGATCGGGCTGATGCTGATCGTCGCCTTCGCGGTCAAGCTGCGCTGGCTGCCGCTGGCCGGCCTGGCCGAGGTGCCCGATCTCTACACCGGCTGGGCCGCGGTCGCCGACACCGCCCGCCACCTGGTGCTGCCGGCGGTGGCGCTGGCGCTGATGTATGTCGCGATCTACCTGCGCCTGATGCGCGCCGGCATGCTGGAGGTGGCCGGCAGCGACTATGTCCGCACCGCCCGGGCCAAGGGGCTGTCGCCGCGCCGCATCACCTGGCGCCATGTGGTGCGCAACGCGCTGCTGCCGATGGTCACCCTGTTCGGGGTGCATTTCGGCTCGGCGCTGGGCGGCAGCGTGGTGATCGAGAGCGTCTTCGCCATCCCCGGCCTCGGCCGGCTGGCCTTCGAGGCGGTGACCCGGCGCGACCTCACTTTGCTGCTCGGCATCATCCTGGCCAGCGCGGTGATGGTGATCCTGGTCAACCTGGCGGTGGACCTGCTGTACAGCCGGCTCGACCCGCGCCTGAGGCGCCGCTGATGCGCGTGCTCCGCCGCCTGCTGCGCGACCGCAACGGCTGGCTCGGCCTCGCCGGGGTCGGGCTGGTGGTGCTGATGGCGCTGTCCGCCGGCTGGGTGTTCCCGGGCGACCCGCTGGCCATCACCGGCCCGGCGCAGCTGCCGCCGTTCCAGGACCCCGCCCATTGGCTGGGCACCGACCGGCTGGGCCGCGACGTGCTGGCCCAGCTGTTCCACGGCGCCCGGGTCTCGCTCAGCGTCGGGGCGGCGGCGGCGGCGATGGCGATCGGCATCGGCACCCTGGTCGGCACCGTCGCCGGCTTCCTCGGCGGCTGGGCCGACGAGGCGCTGATGCGGCTGACCGAGGCGTTCCAGACCGTGCCCAGCTTCGTCCTGGCCCTGGCGCTGATCCTGGTGCTGGGGCCGTCGCTGGCCAGCGTGGTGGTCGCCATCGGGGTCGGCGCCTGGCCCGGCCCGGCCCGGGTGGTGCGGGCCGAGATCATGGCCCTGTCGCGCCGCGACTATGTCGACGCCTATCGCTGCATGGGCATGGGGTGGGGCGAGATCGCCTTCGCCAAGCTGCTGCCCAACGCGCTGGCGCCGGTGCTGGTGCTGGCGACGGTGACCGCGGCGGCGGCGATCCTGATCGAATCGGCGCTGGCCTTCCTGGGCCTCAGCGACCCCAACCGGGTCAGCTGGGGCAGCATGATCGCCGATGGCCGCGCCGTGCTGCGCACCGCCTGGACTCTCTCCGCCATCCCCGGCCTCGCCATCGCCGTCGCCGTGCTGTCGATCAGCCTGCTGGGCGAGGCGCTGACCGTGGCGCTGGACCCGAGGCGGGGCCGGCGATGAGCGGAGAGCCGGCGATGCTCGCGATCCGCGGCCTGGTGGTCGACTTCTTCGGCGAGGGCGGGGCGGTGCGCGCGGTCGACGGCGTCGATCTCGACCTCGACCCCGGCGAGACCCTGGCGGTGGTCGGCGAATCCGGCTCGGGCAAGTCGACCCTGGCGCTGGCGGTGCCCGGCCTGCTGCCGCCCTCGGCCCGGATCGCCGGCTCGATCCGGCTGGCGGGGCAGGAGCTGGTGGGACTGGCCGAGCCGGCGCTGCGCGTCCTCCGCGGCCGCCGCATCGGCCTGGTGTTCCAGGAGCCGATGACCAGCCTGAACCCGGTGCTGACCATCGGCGAGCAGGTGCGCGAGGTGCTGGAGGCGCATGGCCTCGGCCGCGGCCGGGCGGTGCGGGCCCGGGTGGTGGAACTGCTGGCCGAGGTCGGCATCGCCGATCCGGCGTCGCGCGCCGGCGCCTATGCCCATGAGCTGTCGGGCGGCATGCGGCAGCGGGCGATGATCGCCATGGCGCTGGCGGCCGACCCCGCGATCCTGATCGCCGACGAGCCGACCACGGCGCTCGATGTCACCATCCAGGCCCAGATCCTCGACCTGTTCCGCCGCCTGCGCGACCGCCGCGGCATGGCGCTGCTGCTGGTCACCCACGACCTCGGCGTGGTGGCCGAGCTGGCCGACCGGGTGGCGGTGATGCAGGCGGGAAGGGTGGTCGAGACCGGGCCGGCGCGGCGGGTGCTCGACGCGCCGCAGCACGGCTACACCAGGCAGCTGCTGGCGGCGACGCTGTCGCTGGATGGCGGGGCGGCGGCATGACCGCGCCGCTGCTGCAGCTCGATGGGGTGGTCAAGCGCTTCGGCCGGGCGCCGGATGCGGTGCAGGCGGTCGACGGCGTGTCGCTGGCGATCGCGCCGGGCGAGGTGGTCGGGCTGGTCGGCGAATCCGGCAGCGGCAAGTCGACCCTGGGCCGGCTGGTGGCGCGGCTGGCCGACCCCGACGCCGGCAGCATCCGCTTCGACGGCCAGGACGTCACCCACCGCCAGGGCCGCGCCCTCGGCCCGCTGCGGGCGCAGATCCAGCTGGTGTTCCAGGACCCCTACGCCTCGCTCAACCCGCGCGACACGGTCGGCCGCGCGGTCGACGACCCGCTGCGCGTCTCCGGCCTTCCCAGGGCCGAGCGGCGCGACCGGGTCGCCTGGCTGCTGGACCGGGTGGGGCTCGGCGGCGGCTTTGCCGACCGCTACCCGCATGAGCTGTCCGGCGGCCAGCGCCAGCGCGTCGCCATCGCCCGGGCCCTGGCGCTGCGGCCGAAGCTGGTGGTGTGCGACGAGCCGGTGTCGGCGCTCGACGTCTCGATCCGCGCCCAGGTGCTCGATCTGCTGGCCGAGCTGCGCGCCGAATTCGGCCTCGCCTACCTGTTCATCAGCCACGACCTGGCGGTGGTGCGCCACGTCGCCGACCGGGTGGCGGTGATGCATCTCGGACGCATCGTCGAGACCGGGCCGACCGCGCGGGTCTGGGCCCGGCCGGGGCATCCCTACACAAGGGCGCTGCTGTCGGCGGTGCCGCGGCTGCATCCGCGGCCGGGGGCCGAGCGCATGCTGCTGGAGGGCGACCCGCCCAGCCCGCGCCACCCGCCGTCCGGCTGCCGCTTCCGCACCCGCTGCCCGCTGGCCTTCGACCGCTGCGCCGTGGAGGACCCGCCGCCGGTCGACCTCGGCGACGGTCAGCAGGCGACATGTCTCCTGGCCGGCTGATGGATCACTTGCAGCTGCAGGCCCCGCCGACGCCGGCCTTGAGATTGGCCTCGACCCAGCGCGTGGCATCCGGCCCGAAATCGAAGCTCGGCCCGATGATGCAGATCTCGGAATCCCCACGGTCGGAGCGCATCTCCTGCGGGTCGCGCGGGTCGACCTCGATCCGGTCGTTGATGCAGTAGACATAAGTGGTCATGGCCAGCGCGCTGCCGGGCGCGAGCAAGGCCAGCAGGCTGATGACGAAACGGGTCGCACGCATTGGATGCCCCTCCCTGAGCCCGGACCGGTTCGGGATCATCGCCGGAACCCCCGCCGGGCACAGCATTGATGCCCGGGGAAGATGGTTTTCGTCAGGCGGCGGGAAGGCCGGATCGCGGCTGCGGGTCGCCATAGCCGCCCAGGCGCACGCCCGGCCGGCGGGCGGCGGCGATGCACTCCGGCGCCAGCAGCGCGGTCAGCTCGTCGGCATAGCGATAGCCCGGCGCGGCGCCGTCGAAGCCGCCGGAGGTCGCGGGGTGGGTGTAGATCTCGACCCGGCCCTCGGGCAGGCGGTGCAGCAGGCCGGCGACCCGCTCCGCGGTCATGGCGCCGGACCAGGCCAGGCCGAACACCGCATCCGGCGTGGTCAGCCCGGCGCGGCGGGCGCGGCGGCTCAGCAGCCGGGCCCAGGGGCCGGCCGACGTGGCCAGGGGGCGCCGCGATCCCGGCTCGACCGCCGCCAGCACCGATGCCGGTTCGACCGGCACGCGCAGGTTGCGCATGCCATGGCGCTTGCCGATGGCGATCACCGCCGCGGCGATGACCGGATGCAGGTGGTAGTGCTTGTGGGCGTCGACATGCGCGAGCGGCAGGCCGGTCGCGGCATAGGCGGCGAACTGGGCTTCGATCTCGGCCCGCAGCTGCCGCCGCACCGCCGGACGCAGGGCGATCTCCAGCCCCAGCCGGGCCATGTCGATGCGGAAGCGGCCGTTGCCGTCGACCAGGTCCGGCACCTGCTCCGGCGGCAGCGTCGGCCAGGCCTCGATCAGCACGAGGTGCAGGCCGACCCGCAGGTTGGGCAGCCGGCGGGCGCGGGCGACGGCGTCTGCCGCCGCCGGCCCGGCCACCATCAGGCTGGCGGCGCTGAGGATGCCGTCGCGATGGGCCAGCTCCACGGCTTCGTTGACCTCGGGCGCGATGCCGAAGTCATCGGCCGTGACCGCCAGCAGCCTCAGAGCGAGGCGGCCTTACGCTCACGCAGGAAGCGGAAGAACTCCACGCCCTCGCGCAGCCGGCGCTTCATCATCTCCGGGCTGCGCACCATCTCGCCGACGATCGAGGCGATCTTCGGCGCGCGGAAGTAGAAGCGCCGGTAGAAGTCCTCGACCGAATGGAAGATTTCCTGGTGGCTCAGATGCGGGTAGTGCAGCGGCGCGATCTGAACGCCCTTGTCGTCGACCAGCTCGGCGTTGGCGGCGTCGAGCCAGCCGTTCTCCAGCGCTTCCTTGTACAGGTGCGTGCCCGGATAGGGCGCGGCCAGCGACACCTGGATGGTGTGCGGGTTGATCTCGGTGGCGAAGCGGATCGTCTCCTGGATCGTGTCCTTGTTCTCACCCGGCAGGCCGAGGATGAAGGTGCCGTGGATCTGGATGCCGAGCTCGTGGCAATCCTTGGTGAACTTCTTGGCGACCTCGATCCGCATGCCCTTCTTGATGTTGAACAGGATCTGCTGGTTGCCGGATTCGTAGCCGACCAGCAGCAGCCTGAGGCCGTTGTCGCGCATCACCTTCAGCGTCTCGCGCGGCACATTGGCCTTGGCGTTGCACGACCAGGTGATGCCCAGCTTGCCCATCTCGCGGGCGATCGCCTCGGCCCGCGGCAGGTCGTCGGTGAAGGTGTCGTCGTCGAAGAAGAACTCGCGGACCTGCGGCATCGCCTGCTTGGCCCAGCGGATCTCGTCCATGACATGGCCGACGCTGCGGGTGCGGTAGCGGTGCCCGCCCACGGTCTGCGGCCACAGGCAGAAGGTGCAGCGCGATTTGCAGCCGCGGCCCGTGTACATCGAGACGTAGGGGTGCTTGAGGTAGCCGATGAAGTAGTCTTCGATCCTCAGGTCGCGATGGTAGACCGGGGTGACGAAGGGCAGCTTGTCCATGTTCTCGAGGATCGCCCGCTCGGGGTTGTGAACGATCACCCCCTCGGCGTTGCGATAGGACAGGCCGTCGATCCCGGACCAGTCGCGGCCGTCGGCCACTTCCTTGATGGTGAAGTCGAACTCGTTGCGCGCGACGAAGTCGACCAGCGGCGACCCCTCCAGCCCGCCATCGGGATCGACCGCGACCTTGGCGCCGACGAAGCCCGCCTTGATCGACGGGTTCACCGCCTTGAGCGCCTCGACCATCTTCAGGTCGGAGCCGAAGGAGGGGGCCGAGGTGTGCAGGACGACGAGGTCGTAATCCTTGGCCTGGGCGGCGACTTCGGCCGGGGTGATGCGCGACGGCGGGCCGTCGATCAGCTTCGATCCCTCGACCAGCGCGGCCGGCTGGGCCAGCCAGGTCGGGTACCAGAAGGACTTGATCTCGCGCTTCGCCTGGTAGCGCGACCCGGCACCGCCGTCGAAACCGTCGAAGGATGGGGCCTGCAGGAAGAGTGTTTTCATGGTCATGGGGAGGGGGGCCTCCGATCCGTCATCAATGTGCCGTCAGGGACGAGTTGGTAGAGATGCCCTCGCCAGTTCACGCCGTGGCCGAGATAGCTCACGACGAAAACCGCGAAGGACAGGATGTCGCGCGCGGGTATCAGCCAATAGGGATGGCGCGGCTGATGGTAGGCGCGTTCCAGCCGGATGCACAGTGCGATCCGGCCGATGAGGGCCAGCCCTGCAAGGACGAGGGCCGGCAGCCCGCCGCCCAGCGCCCAGGCCAGCAGGGCCAGCGGCAGGGGATGGGTGATGATCGACCCGGCATAGCCGAGGGGGTCGATGCTCTTGATCGTCCGCGCCCAGCGCAGCTCATGCGCCCATAGCGCCCGCAGCGAATCCTCGCTGCAGAGATGGCTGATCGGCTGGGCCGGGATGGCGACGGTGCGGCCGCGGGCGCGGATCGCCACGCCGATCGCGTGATCCTCCGCCAGCAGGTCGGCGAAGGCTTCCATGCCGCCGATCTCGGCCAGCATGGTCCGCTCCATCACGATGGTGGTGCCGAGGCAGGGCTCGGCCATGTTCAGGCCCAGGCCGACGATCACGCTGGGGGTGAAATGCGCGTCCATGCCCAGCGCGATCAGCTTCGACCACAGGCCGCCGGTCGGCAGGCCGTGATACAGGCAGGTGACGCAGCCGACGCCGGGGGCCTGCAACTCCGCCACCACCTGGCGCAGATGGTCGCGCCGCACCCGCACGTCGCTGTCGGAGAACACCACCACGTCGTGGCGGATCGCCTCCGACATGTTGATCAGGTTCGAGACCTTGCGGTTCGAGCCATAGCGGCGCGGGTCGACCACCAGCTCCAGCGCCACCTTGGGGAAGGCGTGGCGCAGCCGTTCGACCACGGCGATGGCCGGGTCGCGCGCATCGGCGACGCCGAGCAGCAGCTGGATCGGGCCGGGATAGTCCTGGATGCAGAAGGAGGACAGGTTCTCGAACAGGCCGGGTTCGGTGCCGTGCAGCGGCTTGATCACCGTCACCGACGGGAAGCTGCCGGGATCGGCGGCGCGGCGGCGCATGTGGCGGCCGATCATCACGATGCCGAGCCCGAGATACAGGCAGCCGGCCAGGGCCATGACCATGAGCAGAATCGCCGGCAGGGATTCGAGCGTCGTCATCGTCCGGTTCCTGCGCGTTTCCCCTGTGCCGTCCGCACCGATCCGCCGGCGCGAGGGGCCGGGCCCGACGGGCTCTCCGGTCGTCCATGCCGGGTCCGGCACAGGCTGCCCGCACCCGGAATCATTGGCGGCAGGCTACGCAGTCGGCTCACTTTAGGGAATCGCTAAATTTCACGGCAGCCGGCCGGGCGCCAGAAGCGGCCCGGACCGGGCATCGCGGCCGCCGGTCGGCAGGATCTGCAGGAACCAAGGGTGCGTCATCGCGAAGGGGGCCGCCGATCCGTCATCAGGGTGCCGTCGGGAACCAGCCGGTAGAGATGTCCCCGCCAGTTCACGCCATGGCCCAGATAGCTGGTCACGAACACCGCGAAGGACAACAGGTCGCGGGCCGGAATCAGCCAATAGGGATGGCGTGGCAGACCGTAGGCACGTTCCAGCCGCAGGCACAATGCGACACGACCGACCACGGCCAGCCCAGCCAGGGCCAGGGCCGGCAGGCCGCCGCCCAGCGCCGCGGCGACCAGCGCGAGCGGAAAGGCGTGGGTGATGATCGATCCAGCATGGCCGGCCGGGTCGATGCTCTTGATCGTCCGGGCCCAGCGCAACTCATGCGCCCACAGCGCGCCGAGCGAGGCCTCGCTGCAGAGATGGCCGATGGTGAAGGACGGCACGGCGACGCCGAGTCCCTGGGCGCGCACCGCGGCGCCCATGGCATGGTCGTCCGCGAGCTGGTCGGCGAAGGCCTCGGCCCCGCCGATGGCGTCGAAGGTGCCGCGGCCCAGCGCGATGGTCGACCCGAAGCAGGGCTGGGCCAGGCCGCAGCCCAGGCCGGTGACCACGCCGGGCAGGAAATGGGTGTCGATCGCCAGGGCCGACAGCCGCGACCACACCCCGGCGGCGGCAACCCCGTGGTACAGGCAGGTCACCCCGCCGGTGCCCGGCCGCTGCAGCTCGCCCGCCACCCGGCGCAGATAGTCGGGCCCCACCCGCATGTCGCTGTCGGACAGGATGACGGTGTCGTGGCGGATGACCTCCGCCATGTTGGCCAGATTCGACATCTTGGGGTTCGACCCGTGCCGGCGCGGGTCGATCACCAGGGTCAGCTCCTTCAGGGGGAAGGCGTGGCGCAGCCGCTCGACCACCAGGACGGCGGGGTCGCGCACATCGGTGACGCCGAACACCAGCTGGACCGGGCCCGGATAGTCCTGGGCGCAGAACGAGGCCAGGTTCTCGTACAGGCCGGGCTCGGCGCCGTGCAGCGGTTTCAGCAGCGTGATCGAGGGGAAGGCCGCGGCCGGATGGGGCCGGCGCCGGGCATAGCGCCCGACCGCCACCGCGCCGGCCAGGATGTAAAGGCAGCCGAGCAGCGGCAGGAGCAGCAGCAGCGACATGACGAGGCGCGGGATCACGAGCGATCCTCCGCGCCGCCGTCCAGCCAAGGAGCCGGACTGGCGGTGCCAGTCACACCGGCACTCTGCGCCGGGCTGGCAAGGGGTTTCACCCGCATGATTCCGACCGTCGCTGTGCTTGACCGGAATCGGGCCGGGTGAGCCCGTGCGATGACTATCCGTCTTCTGCTATCCGGTGCCGCGGGACCGGATCCGCCGGCCGCGCGGGCATGTGAATCCATACCCGCCAGGACTATCGGCGGGGTGGGGCCATGGATTCAACTTACGGTCTTGTGATCTTCGGCCGGGCGGTCCTGGCCGGGCCTTCGGCGGTGTGGGCGGCCGGGTGTGCTCCGGCCGCCCGCCCCCTCAGCCGCCGGTGGCGACCCTGTAGTCCGGCAGGGCGCCGAGGTCGCCCTTGTAGACGAAGGCCGGATGGCCCTTCTGCAGCACCGGGGTCAGCTGGCTGTAGTCGGCCGCCACCAGCCGGCCGCCGACGCCCAGCGTGCCGCCGATGCGGATGATGGCCAGCAGCACCTGGCCGTTCGGCGCGATCACGAAATCGGCGATCTCGGCGATCGGCCGGTGGGCCGAATCCAGCACGTCGGACTTCACCAGGCGGCTGGCCAACGAGCCGTAGGACGGATCCTGCGGGTTGGCGATGGCCTCGTCGATCGCCTTGGCGGTGTCCTGGTAGCCCTGCTGCACGGTGCGGCCGGCCTTGTCGAGCGCATTGCCGGCCTGATCCAGCAGGTTCTGGACGTCGCTCTGCGCGAATGCCGGTCCGGCCAGGAGGGCGATGGTGGTAAGGGCGGCCAGGGGCAGGCGAATGGAACGCATGGTCTTTTCTCCAGAAGCGCGGAATCGCGAACGCGTCACGAGAAAGGGGCAATCGGCGCGGAAGTTCCGTGAAATCGGTGCGGCGCCGGGCCGTGCGGGGATCAATCGGGGCTGAAGCTGGTGTCCAGCTGGTCGATCCGCTCCATGGTGCGGTCGGCCAGGCAGCGGCTCCGCTGGGCCTCGCCGGCCAGCCGCGCGGCCAGCACGCAGTCGCTTTCGACGAACTGCGCCCATTTGCGCTGCGCCGCCATGAAGGCGTCGCGCCAGCTCTTGGCCGCGGCGTCGTTGACCTCGGACGGCAGGTTCTCCGCCAGCTCGGCGGCGAAGGCCTTCAGCTTGCCGGCATACAGGCGATGCAGGCTCTCGAACGGGTCCTTCGGGTCCAGGGTGCCGTTGTCGTAGTCCGACAGCATCAGCACCGTTTCGGGATCGTGGTTATAGAAGCCGTTGTAGTCGATGCGCAGGCTGACCCCGCGGTCGCCGGTGGCGGTGGAGGGATATGTGACCAGCAGGAAGCTGTCGGTGCTGCGGGTCTCCAGGATGTGATAGGCATAGCGCCCGATCGGCACGCTGTTCTCGACGATGGCCAGGGCGTAACACTCGGTCGTGGTCTGGCCGATCCCGGGCAGGGTGCTGTCGCAGTCGCCTTCGGGGCGCAGCACGTCGATGCCGCTCTCGTCGGTCAGGCGCAGCAGCATGTTGACCTCGGCCGGACCGGTGTCTGCCGGTGCGGCCTTCACCGCCAGGATCTCCACGGTCAGTACCTGTTCCGCCCGGGCCGGCAGGGCTGTCCCCAGCAGGGCGGCCGCCAGCACCAGCAGCCCGGTGCGAATCATGGCGTCGCCCCGGCCACGCTGCGGCGCAGGAGCGTCAGGTGGTTGATGCGGTCGGTGGTGCGCAGCGTCCGGCACCAATCGGCCTCCAGCGGCGTCGGCATCAGCGGGGCCGTGCAATCGGCCTCCTTGGACGCCACCCAGTCCCGCTCGGCCTTGACCAGCAGCGACCGCAGCGCCGGGTCGCCGGTCACCTGCGGGCTGTCGGTCAGCCCGGCATAGAGCGCGTTCAGCCGCCGGTCCTGGAAGGCGTAGAGCGGAGCCCAGGGGTTGTCCGGGTCGGGGAAGGCGTCGCTGGAGAAGCCGGCCATGTCGATCCCCGCCTCGGGATTGTGATTGCGGACCACGTCGTTCCCCAGCGTGAAGGACAGGTCGATGCGCAGGGTGCGGGCATAGCGTGGCTCGACCGGCGTGTGGTAGCGCAGCTGCAGGTAGCCGACCGTGCCGTGGTTGAACAGCTGCTGGTACGACAGGGCGGAGACGGGCTGGCCGTTCTCGGTGGCGACGATCTTGTAGCAGGCGACCTCGGGCGGATCTTCCCCACGGGTGTAGCCAGTGCCGTCGCACTGGTCCGAATCGGCCGGCAGGGCGCTGGGATCCAGCCCGTCACCGGTCACCATCAGCACCAGGCTGACGTCGTTCCGCGCGCTGGTGGTCGCGGCGATCACCTGGACGTCGATCGACGGCGCCGGCGCGTCTGCCGCCGCGGCGACGGCCGGGCCGAACGCGACCAGCCATCCGGCGATCACGGCAAAAGCGCGTCTCATGATGCGGGGCGGATGCGGAAGCGGGGCCTCAGGCGACGTTGCGCGGTCGCGGCGTGTCGTCGACGCCGTCGATGTCAGGCGCCTGGCCGTAGCTCATGCGCCGCATCTGCTCCATCACCCGGGTCATCTCGGCCTCGGTCAGCCGGGGCGGCTCGCCGATCGCCAGGGCGTGGACATACATCTTGGCCAGCACCTCGACCTCGATCGCCCGCCACATCGCACGGGCGAAATTCTCGGCCAGCACGATCAGCCCGTGATGGCCCAGCAGGCAGGCGGTGCGGCCCTCCAGCGCCTCCAGGGCATAGTCCGACAGCTCCTGGGTGCCGAAGCAGGCATAGGGGGCGCAGCGGATGTCGATGCCGCCGGCCACCGCCACCATGTAGTGGAAGCAGGGAATGCCCTTCTCATGCACCGCCAGCGTGGTCGAGAACACCGAATGGGTGTGCAGCACCACATTGGCGTCGGTCCGGTTCTTCAGGATGTCGCGGTGGAAGCGCCATTCCGAGGACGGCATCCGCCGGCCCTCATAGCTGGCGTCGAACGACATCTCGACGATGTCCTCCGGCTGCATCTGGTCGTAGGGCAGGCTGGTCGGGGTGATCAGCATGCCGCCGTCGATGCGGTGCGAGACATTGCCCGAGGTGCCCTGGTTCAGCCCGCTCGAATTCATCTCGCGGCAGATGTCGATGATGCCCTGGCGCAGGGCGAGGTGGCTGGGGGCGGGCATCGGTTTCCTCGGGGCTTGTCGTTGGACGGGCGGCGCTGATACGTCCGATCTATAGCGCCGGACGGCCCGGCGCGCCAGTCAGGGACCTCCAGCGCTCGGCATAGGCGGCGAGGCCGGGCACGGCGAGCGGCGGCGCCGGCAGCAGCGCCACGGTGGCCGGCGGTGCGCCCTGGTGGCGGGCCCACAGCAGCGCCGCGCCGACCGCGCTGCCGTCCGGTGCGGCGGAAACCTCGACCCGATGGCCGGGCCGCAGCGCCGCCAGCAGCGGGGCGAACAGCGGGTTGGCGGCGAAGCCGCCATCGACGATCACCCGGTCCCGGGCGTCCAGCAGGTCCAGCGCCGTGGCGCAGCACAGGGCGGTATACAGCGTGGCCAGGGCCGAACGGGCCGCCGACCCCTGCGGTGGGGGACCCAGGATCTCGCCACGGCCGCCCCGCCCCGGAAACAGCCCGTCGCTGTCGGCGAAACCGGGCAGCGCCAGGGTTCCGGCCGCGACCAGCGCGGCGACATCGGCCGTGGACGCGTCGGCCGGGCCTTCACCGGCGATCCGCTCCCACTCGCGGCCGCCCATATGCAGGGTGCAGCCGATCGGCCGGCCATCGACATCGACATTCGCGACCATGCCGCGGCGGCCGTCCAGCCGGTCCAGCGCCAGCCCCGGCCGGAAGCCGATGATCCAGGTGCCGGTCGACAGCAGCGGCACGTCGCCCAGGCCTGCGGCCAGGAAGCGATGGTAGTTGGCGTTGCTGTCATGCACGCCGCACAGCAGGGCCAGGTCGGTGGGCAGGCCATGGGCGGCGGCCAGGTCGGGCCGGATGGTGCCCAGCACGTCCCAGGCGTTGCGGCGCGGCGGGATCAGCCGGCGCCAGCTGCGCCGGTCGACGATGGCGGTGACGTCGCCGGCCTGCGGGTTCCACAGATGGGTCTGGGCCGCCAGGGTAGTGATCTCGCTGGCCGCCACCCCGCCCAGGCGCCAGGCGAAGTATTGCGGCAGGGCCAGCAGGTGGCGGGCGCGGGCGAAGCCTTCGGGCCAGTCGCGCTCCAGCCACAGCAGCTGCTTGGCCAGGCGCTGCGCCCCGGCGCCGATGGCGCAGCCGGTCTCGGCGAAGCCGGGCGCCTCGGCGGCATAGGCGTCGTGCAGCCAGTCCGGCGCCTCGGTCTCGTAATCCAGCATCGGCAGGGCCGGGCCGGTCTCGTCGACCAGCACGCCGCTCGAGCCGTAGCCGGTGGCGACGAAGGCCGAAAGCCGGTGGCGGCGGGCCAGCTCGCCCAGCGCCCGCAGCAGCCAGGCCTCGATCGCCGCCAGGTCGACCCGCAGATAGGGCGGGCCGGGCAGCGACAGATTGCGGGCGCGGATCGCCTCCAGCACCGCGCCCTCCGGCGTCACCGCCAGCAGCTTCAGATTGGTCTTGCCGACATCGAGGACCGCGACGACGGACATGCGCTTCCTGCCTTGGTGGACCCTGGCATGACGCCGGCCCGCATTCTTCTTTGTCTCCCCTCCCGCAAGGGGAGGGGGAGGCCATTCCTTCTTACCTCACCATCTCCCAGGCCAGCGGCTCGCCGCGGGCGAGGTCGCGGCTGGCGCGGCGGCCCAGCACCTCGGGCTGGTGCTTCGGCGCCAGGCCGTAGCCCGGGCGGATCGACCGGACATTGTCCTCGGTCAGCGTCTCGCCGGCCTTGACGTCGCGGGTGACGTAGAGCGAGCGGCGGAAGACGATGTTGCCGGCCTCCGACCCCTTGAGGTCGTAGCGCACCCGGCCCAGCGCCGCCCAGGCGGATTTGCAGTCCTCGACCAGCCGGGTGAACTCCTCGGGCTCCAGCGAGAAGGCCGAATCCGGGCCGCCATCGGCGCGCGCCAGGGTGAAGTGCTTCTCGATCACCGACCCGCCCAGCGCGATCGCGGTGACCGAGGCGGCGGTGCCCATGGTGTGGTCGGACAGGCCGCTGATCACGTCGAAGGTCTGCGACAGGTTCGGCATGGTGCGGAGGTTGGCGTCCTCCATCGGCGCGGGGTACGAGCTGATGCAGTGCAGCACCACCAGCTGGTTGGCGCCGCCGCGGCGGGCCGCCGCGATCACCTCATGGATCTCCGCCAGGTTGGCCAGGCCGGTGGAGATGATCATCGGCTTGCCCTTGCTGGCGATGTACTCGACCAGGGGCAGGTCGACCACTTCGAAGGACGCGACCTTGTAGGCCGGGGCGCCCAGCCCCTCCAGCAGGTCGACGGCGGTCTTGTCGAAGGGGGTGGAGAAGATGGTGATGCCCAGCTCGCGCGCCTTGGCGAACAGCGCGTCATGCCATTCCCAGGGGGTCGAGGCCTCCTGGTACAGATCGTACAGCAGCCGCCCGTCCCACAGCCCGCCCTTGATCCGGAACTGGTCGCTGTCATGGTTCAGGGTGATGGTGTCGGCGGTGTAGGTCTGCAGCTTCACCGCGTCGGCGCCGGTCGCCTTCGCCGCCTCCATCATCTTCAGCGCCCGGGCCAGCTCGCCATTGTGGTTGCCGGACAGCTCGCAGATGACGTAGGGCGGATGGTCGGGGCCGATCTTGCGGCCGGCAATGGAAATCTCCTGCATCCTTCGGAATCCTCGAGCGCTAACACGGGCCTGAAACGGCGCCAGTTGAGCCCAGGCGGCGGAACAAATCCAGCCCCTTCCTCTGGGGTCCTCAATGGGCGCCGCCCAGGTTCAGCCCGACGATGCCGGCGATGACCAGGGCGACCGAGACCAGCTTCAGCATGGTCAGCGCCTCCTCGAACCACAGCACGCCGATGACCACGGTCAGGCCGGTGCCGATGCCGGCCCAGACCGCGTAGGCGATGCTCAGCTCCATCCGCTTGAGGGTCAGGGTCAGCAGGCCGAAGGCGGCGGCGTAGAACACGAAGATCAGCACCGACGGCAGCGGATTGCGGAACCCGTCCGACAGCTTCATGCAGACGGTGCCGGCGACCTCGAAGCCGATCGCGGCGAGCAGGAGAACCCAGGTCATGGCAGTGGACTCGCGGCGACGGATTGGGGGTTAGTGGGGCGTGACAAGCTTCAGGCCGACGATGCCGGCGACGATCAGGCCGATGCAGGCGAGGCGGGCGGGGTCGCCGGATTCGCCGAACAGGTAGATGCCCAGGATCGCGGTGCCGACCGCGCCGACGCCGGTCCAGATGGCATAGGCGGTGCCCAGCGGCAGGGTCTTCAGCGCCACGCCCAGCAGCACCAGGCTGACGATCATGGCCGCGGCGGTGCCCAGGCTGGGCCACAGCCGGCTGAAGCCCTCGGTGTATTTCAGGCCGATGGCCCAGCCCACTTCGAACAGGCCGGCGATGATCAGGATCACCCAAGCCATGATGTGTCGCTCCTCGATATGAAAGATCAGGCGTCGCCGGGCCGTGTCATCGCCCGCAACCGCTGCAGCAGCGCCGCGCGGTCGGATTCGCCGACGGCGCGGATGCCGAAGACCTCGTTCAGCCACAGCCCGTCCGCGGCCAGCCGGATGATGGCGGACAGCACCGGGTCGATGCCGTCCGCCTTCTGCTGCTCGACCCAGCCGGCGTATTGCGTGGCGTAGGGCGCCAGCAGGGCGGGGTCGTTGCCCAGCGCCGCGATCAGCGCCGCCTCGCGCGCCGCGTCCTTGTCGTCCTCGGTTCCCGGCGGCGGGAAGGCGGCGTCGAGATAGGCGCGGGTCCAGGTGCCCGGCCGGCCGTCATTGGCGCAGAGGCGGTCCATCCGCTCCTGCATGCAGGTGCCGATCCGGGCGATCATGGCGCGGATCAGCGCTTCCTTGCTGTCGAAATGGTAGATCAGCCCGCCCTTGCTCAGCCCCGCGGCCTCGGCCACCGCGTCCAGCGTGAGGGCCGAGACGCCGCGCTCCAGCACCACCAGCTCGGCGGCGCTCAGGATCCGGGTCTTGGTGTCGGGCTTGCTCATGGCGATCACTATACCGACTGGTCGGTATAGTGACAATCTCTGGTGCGGCATGGCCGCCATGCCATGATCCAGGCATGACTCGCTGCAACCGCGTCACGCCCTTCGGCGAGATCGTCGCCGACCCCGCTCGCGGCGCCATGCTGGGCAACCGCGGCGTGCTGCACGATGCCGACGGGCGCATCCGCCGGCCGTGGTCGACCACGCGCTGGATCTGCTGCCGGCTGCAGTTCAAGGGGCGCTGGCGCCAGGTGATGACGCCGAATCGCTGGACCCATCTGTTCTTCCTGGACGAGGCGGTGGCGATCGCCGCCGGCCACCGCCCCTGCGCCGAATGCCGGCGCGAGGCCTACAACGCCTGGCGCGCCGCCTGGGCCCGGGCCGAAGGCCTGGCGGCTCTGCCCTCGGCCGAGGCGATGGACCGGGTGATGCATCCCGCCCGGATCGATCCCGCCACCCGCCGCCAGCGCACCGTGTCGCACCCGATCGCGACCCTGCCGGATGCGGCGATAGTGGCGCTGCCCGACGACCCCGGCGGTGCCTGGCTGGTGCTCGGTGGCACGCTGCGGCGCTGGGACATGGCGGGCTATGGCGCCGCCCGGCCCCGCCCCGCCTCCGGCCGGGTCGGGCTGCTGACGCCGCTGCCCAGCGTCGCCGTGCTCGCCGCCGGCTATCGGCCCGAGCTGCACCCGTCGCTGCGCGCAGCCCCTTGACTTCAAACGTTCTTCGCCTCGAACATTTGTCGGATCAAAACCGCCGGAAGGCGGCCTTGACCATTCCGAGGGTTTGACGCAAACGTTTGCCACGCGATGCATCGCCACCGGGCGCAAGACCCAGCGGCGGCGACAAGAACGCAACAGAGGGAGGCCAAGACATGACCCGGAATTTCCTGAAATACGCCCTGCCGGCGGCCGCGATGCTGCTGGCCGGCGCCGCCTTCGCCGCCGACAAGCCCGAGGTGGTGACGGTGGTGAAGATCGCCGGCATCCCCTGGTTCAACGCGGTCGAGCAGGGCATCCAGAAGGGCGGTGAGGAGTTCGGCCTGAACGCCTCGATGGTCGGCCCCAACACCGTCGACCCGGCGCAGCAGGTCAAACTGGTCGAGGATTTGATCGCCCGCAAGGTCGATGCCATCGGCCTGATCCCGCTGGACATCAACGTGATGGAGCCGGTGCTGCAGCGCGCCGCCGCGGCCGGCATCCCGATCATCACCCATGAGGCGCCGGAGCAGAAGACCAAGACCTGGAACATCGAGCTGATCGATTCGAAGGAGTTCGGCGAGGTCCAGATGGAGCGGCTGGCCCAGTCGATGGGCGGCGAGGGCGAATACATCGTCATGGTCGGCACCCTGACCACGCCGCTGCACAACCTGTGGGCCGATTCGGCGATCGCCTATCAGAAGGCGAAGTACCCGAAGATGAAGCTGGCCACCGAGCGCTTCCCGGGCGCCGACGAGGTCGACAGCTCCTACAAGGTGGCGATGGACGCCATCACCGCCTATCCGAACCTGAAGGGCATCATCGGCTTCGGCTCGAACGGCCCGATCGGCGCCGGCAACGCGGTGCGCGAGCGTGGCATGCAGGGCAAGGTGTTCGTCACCGGCACCTGCCTGCCCAGCCCGGGCCGGGCGCTGATCACCGATGGGGTGGTGCAGGAATGCTTCCTGTGGAACCCGATCGACGCCGGTTACGCCATGATGGCGGTGGCCAAGCTGGTACTCGACAAGAAGCCGATCACCGACGGCATGGAGATTCCGGGCGTCGGCAAGGTCGCGGTGGATGCGGCGACGCACAACATCCGCGCCAACCTGATCCTGCACATCAACAAGGACTCGGTGGACAAGCTGGTCGACGCCGGGCTGTGAGGCCGAATCGGCCCCGGCCCTGGCTCCGTCACTCCCCCTCCCCTTGCGGGAGGGGGTAGGGGGAGGGGGTTCGGGCCGTTGAAGCCCGATCTCCGATCCGTCGAACAGGCTGATCAAGGCGGCGACCAAAGGCCGGCGCCGCTGCTCCGGAAACAACCCCCTCCCCCTACCCCCTCCCGCGAGGGGAGGGGGAGGCCATAGAGGGGGCCCCGCCCCGCATGACGGATCTGTTCCTCGACCTCCAGGGCATCGGCAAGCGCTTCGGCGGCGTGCATGCCCTGCGCGAGGTCGATTTCGATCTCGCCGCCGGCGAGGTGCATTGCCTGGTCGGCGAGAACGGCTGCGGCAAGAGCACCCTGATCAAGGTCATCGCCGGGGTGCTGGCGCCCGAGCCGGGCGGCCGCATCGCCATCGGCGGCGAGGCGACCACGCATCTGAACCCGGTCGAATCGGTCCGCCGCGGCATCCAGGTGATCTATCAGGACCTGTCGCTGTTCCCGAACCTGACCGTGGCCGAGAACATCGGCATCGGCCACCATGTCGGCCGTTCCTTCGGCCCGGCGCGCTGGGCCGCGATCCGCGACTCGGCGCGTGGCGCGATGGCGCGGATCGGCGTGCGGCTCGACCCCGACGCCCTGGTCGGCACCCTCAACATCGCCAGCCGCCAACTGGTCGCGATCTGCCGGGCACTGGCCGCCGACGCGAAGCTGGTGATCATGGACGAGCCGACGGCGTCGCTGACCCGGACCGAGGTCGACGCCCTGCTGCGCCTGGTGCTCGACCTCAAGGCGCATGGCATCTCGACCCTGTTCGTCAGCCACCGCCTGGACGAGGTGATGGAAATCGCCGACCGGGTCACGGTGATGCGCGACGGCCGCAAGGTCGGCACCTGGCCGGCGGCGGAGATCGATGCCGGGCGCATGGCGTTCCTGATGACCGGCAAGGAATTCCACTACGACGTGCTGGACCCGGGCGCGACCCGGGCCGAGCCGGTGCTCGAAGTGGCCGGCCTCGGCAAGGCGGGGGAATTCGCCGATATCGGCTTCACCGTGCATCGCGGCGAGATCCTGGGCATCACCGGGCTGCTCGGCTCCGGCCGCACCGAGATGGCGCTGTCGCTGTTCGGCATGAACCCGGCCGATGCCGGCGAGGTCAGGATCGAAGGCCGGCCGGTGCGCACCGGGTCGCCGAAGCAGGCGATCCGCCAGGGCATCGCCTATGTCTCCGAGGACCGGCTGACGCTGGGCCTGGTGCTGCCGCAGTCGATCGCGCGCAACGCCACCGTCACCATCCTCGACCGGCTGACCTCGGCCTTCGGGCTGATCCGGCGCCGGGCGGCGAACGACCAGGTCCAGGGTGCCATCCGGTCGCTCAACATCAAGGTGTCGGACCCGGAGAACGCGGTGCGTACCCTGTCGGGCGGCAACCAGCAGCGCGTGGTGCTGGCGAAATGGATCGCGACCCAGCCCAAGGTGCTGATCCTCGACAGCCCGACCGTCGGTGTCGACATCGCCAACAAGGACGGGATCTACGAGGTGGTGAAGCGGCTGGCGGCCGAGGGCATGGCCGTGATCATGATCTCCGACGAGATCCCCGAGGTGCTGTACCACTGCCACCGCATCCTGGTGATGCGGCAGGGGCGGATCGCCGGCGAGTTCCGGCCGCACCAGACCACGGAGGCCGAGCTGAGGCAGAGCGTCAATGGATAGCGCCGTGACCTTGTCTGAAGGCCGCAGCCCGCTGCTCGGACGCCTGCTGCGGCGCACCGAGTTCTATCTCGTGGTGGTGATCCTGGCGGCGGTGGTCGGGCTGGGCGTGGCCACGCCGAACTTCCTGACGCTGTCGAACTTCTCCAACCTCGCCAACTCCTACGCTGTCACCGGCGTGCTGGCGGCGGGGCTGCTGGTGGTGCTGATCTCCGGCAACATCGACATCTCGTTCGCCGCCACCACCATGGTGGCGCAGTACCTGGCGGCGCTGTTCGCGCTCTACGTCGTGGGCAAGCCGGGGCTCGGCGTGCCGGTGCTGGACTGGGCGATCGTCTTCGCCGTGGCCATGGCGGTCGGGCTGGGGCTCGGCCTGGTCAACGCCGTCATCGTCTCGAAGTTCAGGGCGTCGTCGATCATCGTCACCATCGCGACGATGAACCTGTTCTTCGGGCTGCTGATGTTCTTCTCCCGCGGCAAGCAGATCTTCAACCTGCCGCCGTACTTCTTCAAAGGCATCCTGTTCCAGCTGCCGCTGCCGGATGGCGGGTCGTTCCGCTTCACCATCCAGATGCTGGCGCTGGTGCTGTCGCTGCTGGCGACCTGGGCGCTGCTGAACCAGACCGCGATCGGCCGCCAGATCTACGCCCTGGGCGGCAATCCGGAGGCGGCGAAGCGGCTCGGCTTCGGCGTGTTCCGGCTGCATCTCTTCGTGTTCGGCTATCTCGGCGTGATGGCCGGGGTCGCCGCCATCATCCACGCCCAGCTGCAGCAGCAGGTGGCGCCGAACGTGCTGGTGGGGCGCGAGCTCGACGTGCTCGCTGCCGTGGTGCTGGGCGGCGCCAGCCTGCTCGGTGGGGTCGGCACCGTGCTGGGCACCGTGCTCGGCATCGCGCTGCTCGCCATCCTGCAGAACGGGCTGATCATGATCGGCGTGTCCTCCTACTGGACCCAGGTCTGCACCGGCCTGGTGATCCTGGTGAGCGTTTGCATCACCGCGCTGAGCGACCGCATGAAGACCAGGAGGAAGAGCCGTGGCGTCGTCTGAGACCAGCGTCCGCCCGAAGCTGCGCATCGACCCGGTTCTCACCGGGCTGTCGGTCCTGCTGGTCGCCGTGGTCCTGGTGTTCTCGCTGATGGTCGGCGACCGCTTCCTGTCCGCCGCCAACCTGCAGTCGATCGCCTTCCAGCTGCCGGAGCTCGGCGTGCTGGCGCTGGCAATGATGATCACCCTGGTCTGCGGCGGGCTGAACCTGTCTGTCATCTCCACCGCCAACTGCGCGGCCCTGGTGATGGGGTGGATCATGACTCAATATGGCGGCATCGATGCCGGGCTGGGGGGCATCCTGCTCGCCATCCTGGCCGGGCTGGTGGTGGCCTCGATCTGCGGCGCCATCAACGGCGTGATCATCGCCTATTGCGGCGTGTCGCCGATCCTGGCGACTCTGGGCACCATGATCCTGTTCAAGGGCCTGGCCATCGGCTTCACCCGCGGCAACGTCATCGGCGGGTTCCCGGACGGAATCCTGTTCCTCGGCAACGGCATGGTCGGGCCGGTGCCGATGCCGCTCTTCGTCTTCATCCTGTGCGCCCTGCCGGTGGCGCTGCTGCTGAACCGCACGCCCTTCGGCGTGAACCTGTACCTGATCGGGTCGAACGAGCAGGCGACCCGGTTCTCCGGCGTCGACACCCGGCGGATGCTGCTGTGGACCTACACCCTGTCCGGCCTGCTGTGCGGCGTCGCCGGGCTGGTGCTGATGGCGCGGTTCAACTCGGCCAATGCCAGCTACGGCGAAAGCTACCTGCTGGTCACCATCCTGGCGGCGGTGCTGGGCGGCACCGACCCGTTCGGCGGCTTCGGCAAGGTCGGCGGGCTGGTGCTGGCGCTGGTCATCCTCCAGGCCATCTCCAGCGGCTTCAACCTGCTCGGCTTCAGCACCCATCTGACGTTGGCCATCTGGGGCGGCATCCTGCTGCTGGTGATGGCGGTCGGCTACCTCCGCGCCCGGCTGACCCACCAGTCGGCCTGACCTGGGGTCAGAGCCCGCTCGGGCATGGCCGAGATCCGGCCCCACAGCGCTGAGGCGCCAACGAACTAGGTCGCTGTGGCGCACGGGCATGCTGGCTGGGGCGGCGAGGCCCGCCCCGCCCCGCTAGAGCACGAAGTCGCCGGCGGCGAGGGTGATCGACCCGGTCAGGTTGATGCTGAAATCCGCGACGCCGTCGCCGTTGACGTCGCCGCTGACCGTGGTGACCCCGCCGGCCACGCTTTCGTGCAACTCGCCGGCATGGTGGGTGAAGGCGGCGCTGCCGATGAAGTGGAAGGCCTGGTCGCCGGCCACCGTGGTGACGGCGTCGATGCCCGCCAGGTCGATACGGTCGCCCTGGGCGTGGCTGAAATCGGTGATCAGGTCGGCCCCGGCGCCGACCGGGCTCTGGCCGATGCTGCCATAGGTGAAGCGGTCGGCCCCGGCGCCACCGATCAGCGTGTCCTTGCCCGCCAGGCCCGTCAGCACGTCATTGCCGGCGCCGCCGACCAGCCCGTCATTGCCGCTGGACCCGATCAGCGAGTCGTTGCCGCTGCCGCCATAGACATTCTCGATCCCGGTCAGCGTATCGCCCTGGGCGGTGCCGCCGGCGCCTGTGCCGGTGCTCAGGTTGATCGCCACACCGGCCGTGTTCTCGGAGTAGAGCGCGGAATCGGTGCCGGCACCGCCGTCGAGATGGTCCGCCCCGGCGCCACCGCGCAGCGTGTCTGCACCGTCGCCGCCCAGCAGGCTATCATTGCCGTCCTGGCCTTCGAGGCGGTCCTGCCCGGCACCGCCGTTCAGCGCATCCGCATCGACACCGCCCAGCAGGATGTCATTGCCGTCCTGGCCGTTGAGGCCGTCCATCCCGGCGCCGCCGCTCAACGTATCGTCGCCGGCGCCGCCGTCGAACTGGTTGCCGGCATCGGACCCGAAGTTGGAGGCCGTGATCGTGTCGTTGAACTTGGTTCCGATCACGTTCTCGATGAGGGACAGCTGGTCTCCCGCGGCCCCGCCCCCATACACGTTGAAGGCGAGATCGATCGACACGCCTTCCGTGCTGACGGCATAGGTGACGGTGTCGATGCCATTGCCACCGGTCAACTGATCGGCCCCGTCTCCACCGGCCAGGAGGTCGTTGCCATCGCCGCCGTCCAACCTGTCATCGCCATTGCCGCCGGCCATCCAATCGGCACCGGCTCCGCCGATGATCAGATCGTTGCCTTCGCCGCCATCCAGAAGGTCGTCCCCGCCGGCGCCGAACAGCGAATCGTCGCCGCCCTGACCAACAATGAAGTCAGGATCGTCGGTGCCGGTGATGGAATTGCTGCCGTCGTCTCCGGTGATATTCATTTTCTACCTCGTTGTGGTTGGGGTATTGTTTTGTTTCTGGCCTCTATATTTTGGAAATATTCGCGGAAAAGCTAGCTCCACGCACATCTCTTGCCAGGCGATGATATTTTGCCGAGGGCGACAATCTGTAGCTGCTGATCCAATCTCGATGCAGCTTCGGCATTTGAGTACCCAGACGTCAGCGGCTTGTCGGGCACCTCGGGGCGGGGTGGCCTACCCCGCTAGAGCACGAAATCGCCGGTCCCGAGGGTGATACCGCCGGTCAGGGTGATGCTGAAGTCGGCGACGCCGTCGCCATTGACGTCGCCGCTGACCGTGGCGACGCCGCCGGCCACCGCCTCGCGCAGCTCGCCGGCATGGTGGGTGAAGGCGCCCGAGCCGATGAAGCTGAACGCCTGGTCGCCGGCCGCCGCCGTGTTGGCGTCGACGGCCGCGAGGTCGATGCGATCGCCCTGGACATGGCTGAAATCGGTGATCAGGTCGGCCCCGGCGCCGACCGGACTCTGGCCGATGCTGCCATAGGTGAAGCGGTCGGCCCCGGCCCCGCCGATCAGGGTGTCCTTGCCCCCCATCCCGACCAGGACGTCGTTGCCGGCACCGCCGACCAGCCCGTCATTGGCGTTGGATCCGATCAGCGCATCGTTGCCGCTGCCGCCATAGACATTCTCGATACCAGTCAGCGTGTCGCCCTGGGCGGTGCCGCCGGCGCCCGTGCCGGTGCCGAGATTGATCGCCACGCCGGTCGTGTTCTCCGAGTAGATCGCGGAATCGATGCCGGCGCCGCCGTCGAGATGGTCCGCCCCGGCGCCGCCGCGGAGCACATCATTGCCATTCCCGCCGGACAGGACGTTGCTGACGCTGCTGCCCTCAAGGGTGTCGTTGCCCTGGCTGCCGATCAGGCTTTCGATCGCGGTCAGGCTATCGCCCTGGGCCTCACCGCCGGAGCCGGTACCGGTGGCCAGGCTCACCGTCACACCGGCCATGCCGTGCCCGTAATCGGCGGTGTCGATCCCGGCGCTGCCGTCGAGATGATCCGCCCCCACGCCGCCACGCAGCACATCATTGCCACCGAGGCCCGACAGGGTGTTCGCCCCGGCATCGCCTTCGAGCGTGTCGTTGCCCTGGCTGCCGTCGAGATTCTCGATATTGATCAGGACATCGCCCTGCGCATCGCCGCCACTGGTGATCCCGGAAATGAGGCTGACCGAGACGCCCGTGGTGCTGGTGGAGTAGCTGGCCAGGTCGACCCCGTCGCCGCCGTCGAGCCGATCCGCCCCGGCACCGCCGCGGAGCACGTCGTTGCCGTTGTTGCCGAGCAGGATGTTGTCGGCACTGTTGCCGTCGAATGTGTCGTTGCCCTGGCTGCCGTCGAGATTTTCGATCGCCGTCAGGGTGTCGCCCTGGGCCTCGCCGCCGCTGCCGATTCCGGTGGCGAGGTTCACCGTCACGCCGAGCAGGCCGTTGGAATACTCGGCTAGGTCGCTGCCGGCGCCGCCGTTCAGCGCATCGGCGCCGCCGGCACCGGTCAGGACGTCATCGCCGTTGCCCCCGTCGAGCCGGTCATTCCCGTCCTCTCCGGCAAGGTCGTCGCTGCCGTCGCCGCCCGAGAGCGTGTCGTTGCCGCCCCGTCCGCTGAGTGCGTCGTCGCCGCCGTTGCCGAAGAGGGCATCGGCGCCGCTGCTGCCGATGACGATGTCGATGCCGGACCCGGCGTTGTAGGTCAGGCTCTCGATGCCGATCGCATGCAGGCCATCGGGGGCGTCCCTGTCGTTGACGGAGAAGATGCCCCCGACCGTCGAAGCGACCCGGTTGACGACAAGAGTGTCGAAACCGTCGCCGCCGTCGACCACCGC
Source organism: Inquilinus ginsengisoli (assembly GCF_031453975.1). Lineage (NCBI taxonomy): Bacteria > Pseudomonadati > Pseudomonadota > Alphaproteobacteria > Rhodospirillales > Rhodospirillaceae > Inquilinus > Inquilinus ginsengisoli. Next base: position 227,068 of record NZ_JAVDPW010000008.1, on the reverse strand, counting down.
TGCCCCCATATTGATCACGATGGCATCGTCGCCGCTGCCCCCGGTGATCTGATCGTCCCCGTTGCCCCCGATGAGATTGTCGTTGCCGTCGTCCCCTTCGAGCTGATCGTTTCCATCACCCCCGACAAGGGTGTCGTCGCCGTTCCGCCCCAGCAGACGGTCGTCGCCCCCGGCCCCCGTCAGGATGTTGTCGACGGCCGACCCGACCAATATGTCGCCGCTCTGCGAGCCGATGAAGTTCTCGATGTCGCCGCCGACCGTGTCGCCTTGGGCATCGCCCTGGAAACCGGCGGCGCCGATCGCAACATCCACCCCGATGGCGCTGTTGGAGTAGTCGACCGTGTCGTTGCCGGCGCCGCCGCTCAGCACGTCTCCCCCGGCGCCGCCGACGAGCGTGTCGTCGCCGTTGCCCCCGTCGAGCAGGTCATCCCCGTTCTCCCCTGCGAGGACGTCATTGCCGTCCAGCCCCTGCAAATGATCGTTGCCGTCGAAGCCATCGAAGGTGTTGGCGCCGGCCGAGCCGACCAGCGTATCGGCGAATGCGGTGCCAGCGAGGTTCTCGATGTCGGCACCGATCCTGTCACCTTGGGCTTCGCCGCCGACACCGGTGCCGCCGATCGTGGCGACCACCCCGACCGTGCTGAAGATGTAGGCGGCCGTGTCGATGCCGGCGCCGCCGTTCAGCACGTCCGCCCCGTCGCCGCCGACGAGGGTGTCGTCCCCGGCGTCGCCGGAGATGGTGTCGTTGCCGAGATCGCCGACGATCAGGTCGCCGCCGTCGCCGCCGAAGAGCGCGTCGTTACCGCCACCCCCGGTGAGCTGGTCGAGGCCGCCATTGCCGTGGATGACGTCGGCCTGGTCGGTGCCCGTGAGCATGTCGTCGTTGATGGTGCCGTTGATGGTCGTCATGATCGATCCGCTTGCGGGATGGTGGACGGAACGGGACAGTGCGCCGCTGCAGCACGAAGACGCCGGTCCCGAGGGTGACGCGGCGGCTAAGCGCGATGTGGAAGTCCGACACGCCATCGCCGACGAGGTCGTCGGTTGCGGTGGTGCGCGTCGCGCTGGTGAAGGCGAAGCGGAGCACGCCTGCAGGGTGGGTGGAGGTCCCGATGCCGATGAACTTGAACTCTCAGATGAGCGGGAAGCGCTCGGTGATGCGCGATGCCGTGCTGAAGCGTTGGTCCGGCTGTCAATGAGATCGGTGGACAGACCGCGTTATTCCCGCACACCAGAAAATTTGCGATCACCGCCAGACGATCCCGGTCTAAACGGGTCTCTACCTCACGGCTCCGCCCCGCCGCCCTCGACCGCCACCGCGGCCAGCCAGCGGCGGATGGTCCGCTGTTCCTCCGCGGTCAGCCCGGCGACAAGCTGCGCCTCCAGCCGCTGGACGCGCTCGCGGGACTGAGCCAGCAGTGCCTTGCCGCCCTCGGTGACCTCCAGGGTCTGGATCCGGCCATGCACCGGATGCGGCTGCCGCACCACCGACCCAGCCTTCTCCAGGTTGGCGACGATGACGCTGACCGTCTGCGGCGTCAGCACCGCCAGCCGTGCCAGGTCGGCGCCGGACAGGCCGGGATAGGCCACCAGCATGGTCAGCACCGCGAATTGCGGCGGCGTCACCGCCAGGTCCGCCAGGGCGCGTTCCGTCCGCAGCCGATAGGCGCCGCCGGCCTGGCGGAGGAGATAGCCGATATATCCGTCCTCGCCGCGCTTGCCCTCGCCCGGGCGTGGCACCGCCGGCCCCGGAGTCTTCTTGACCATGATATCAGAGCTCTTATATATTGTTCGTGCTCTGATACTATCCTGGTTCCCATCGAAGGGCCATCGCGATGTCGCTCCCCCTCTCCGAATCCCCTCCGCCCGCCGCCGATCTGCGTCCGGTGGAGGATGAGGCCGCGGTCATCGCCTGCTGGCCGCTGATGCGGCAGCTGCGGCCGCATCTGGCCTCGGCGGCGGAGCTGGAGTCGCGGTGGCGGCGCCAGGCGGCGTCCGGCTATCGCCTGCTCGCCTTGTGGCGCGACGGCCGGCCGGTGGCGCTGGCCGGCTTCCGGGTCCAGGACAACCTGGTGCACGGGGTCCATCTCTATGTCGACGACCTCGTCACCGACGAGGCCGAGCGCAGCGGCGGCCATGGCGCCCGGCTGATGGCCCGGCTGGTCGAGGAGGGGCGGGCGCTGGGCTGCAGCAGGCTGGTGCTCGACACGCCGCTGACCAATGTCCTCGGCCACCGCTTCTACTACCGCAACGGGCTGCTCGCGACGGCGCTGCGCTTCGCCCAGCCGCTCTCTCCCCGGGAATGACACCCATGCCGACCAAGATCTTCCTCGCCGGCGCCACGGGCGCCATCGGCCGGCGGCTGCTGCCGCTGCTGCTCGAGGCCGGATACCAGGTCCACGGCACCACCCGCTCGGCCGCGAAGGCCGACGATCTGCGCGCCGCCGGCGCGGTCCCGGTGGTGGTCGACGTCTTCGACGCGCCGGCGCTGCTGCAGGCAATGGCCGCGGTGCGGCCGGAGATCGTGATCCACCAGCTCACCGACCTGCCGCCCGCCCTCGACCCCGCCCGCATGGCCGAGGCCGTCACCGGCAATGCGCGGATCCGCAGCGAGGGCACCCGCAACCTGGTCGCCGCGGCGCGCGAGGCGGGCGCGCGGCGGCTGATCGCCCAGAGCATCGCCTGGGCCTATGCCCCGGGCACGCCGCCCTATGCCGAGGACCAGCCGCTCGACCGGCAGGCCGAGGGGCCGCGGCGGATCAGCGTCGAGGGCGTGGCCGCGCTGGAGGTGCAGGTGCTGCACACGCCGCCGCTGCAGGGCATCGTGCTGCGCTACGGCCAGTTCTATGGCCCAGGCACCGGAGTCGACGCGCCGAAGGGCCCGGGGGCGGTGCATGTCGACGCCGCGGCCCGGGCGGCGCGGCTGGCGATCGACCGGGGGGGCCCGGGCATCTTCAACATCGCCGAGGCCGGCGGCCCGGTGCTGACGGACAAGGCGGTGCGCGACCTCGGCTGGGATGCCGGGTTCCGGCTGCCGGGCCTGGCATGAGCCGCCGTGACGGAGTGCGAGGCATGATCGCCCTGCGACCCGACCCGCTGCCCCTGCGCATGGTGATGCTGCTGGCCGTGGGCGCCGGCGTGGTGGCGCTGGCGGCCGCCCTGTCGATCCGCCCGGCGGGCCTTGCGGTCGAAACGCCGATGGCTGACCACATGCACATGCAGGCGGAGGCCGCAGGCGCCGCATCCGGGTCCGCCGCCCGGCCCACCACGACGGTCAGGCCGCTATCCTGCGAAAGGCTGCCGAACGTGCCCGGCAAGTCGATCACCACGGCGCTGGTCAAGTTCCCGCCCGGGGGCTACACCCCGGCGCACCGCCACCCCGGCTCGGTCACCGCCTTCGTGGTCAAAGGCACCATCCGGTCGCAGCTGTCCGGCGGCCCGGTCGACACCTTCGGCCCCGGCACCACCTGGTTCGAGCCGCCGGGGGCGCTGCACATGTTCGCCGAGAACGCCAGCGCGACGGATTCGGCGGAGCTGCTGGCGGTGTTCGTGGCCGACGACGATTGCGGCCCGCTGACCATCCCCGAGCCGCAGTGACGGCCGCCGCCTAGGCGGGTCCAGGCGCAGCCCGGGCAGGCCGCTGGCGAGCCGGGCCGCGTCCGCAGCAGAAGCAGGGCGCCGCACCCGTTGCCCGCCACGATCGCGAGGTTCGAGACCAGCAGGGCCGCCATCGCCGGGTCCCGCCTGGAAACAAACTTACAACTTCGTCGACTTGCCCCACGGGCAGCCATCAATCCGCCACGCCCCGCGCTAGAATGGCCGCGGAGGGATGGTGATGGGCGCAGTGCGGACACTCTGGCGACGGATCGCGATCGGGGCGGCGGCGGGCATGGTCTTGGCCGCGCTGGTGGTGGGCGCCGCCTTCTGGCTCGATGCCCGCTATCCCCCGGTGCTCGACCGCTATCTCGACCGCTCGGCCATCGTCCTCGACAAGGACGGCCAGCTGCTGCGGGCCTTCACCGCCCATGACGGCACCTGGCGCCTCAAGGCCACGGTCGCGGACGTGTCGCCGCTCTACCTCGCCATGCTGCAGGCCTATGAGGACCGGCGCTTCCGCCGGCATCTCGGCGTCGACCCGCTGGCGACGGCGCGCGCCTTCGGCCAGATGGTCCGGCATGGCGGCGTGGTCTCCGGCGCCTCGACCCTGACCATGCAGACCGTGCGCCTGCTGGAACCGCGGCCGCGCACCCTGGGGTCGAAGCTGATCGAGATGGCGCGGGCGCTGCAGCTCGAGGCGCATTATTCCAAGGATGAGATCCTCGGCATCTACCTGACCCTGGCCCCGTTCGGCGGCAATCTCGAAGGCGTGCGCGCGGCCTCGCTGGCCTATTTCGGCAAGGAGCCGACGCTGCTGACCCCGGGCGAGGCGGCGCTGATGGTGGCGCTGCCGCAGTCGCCGACCAAGCTGCGCCCCGACCGCTTCCCCAAGGCCGCCCGCGCCGCCCGCGACCGGGTGCTGCTGCGGGTCGCCGGGGCCGGCGCGCTCGACCCCCAGGCGGCGCAGGAGGCGACCGAGCAGCCGACGCCGACCGTCCGCCGCCTGCTGCCGTTCCGGGCGCCGCATCTGGCCGAACGGCTGGTGGCCGAGGATCGCGGCCGCGAGGTCCATCGCAGCACCATCGACGGGCGGCTGCAGGGCGGGCTGGAGGAACTGGCCGACCGGTCGCTGCGCGGCCTCGACGCCACCAGCAACCTGGCCGCGGTGGTGATCGAGAACGCCACCGGCCGTGTCGTCGGCTATCTCGGCTCCGGCACCTTCTTCGAGGAGCGGCGCGACGGCCAGATCGACCTGGCCCGGGCCGTGCGCTCGCCGGGGTCGGCGCTGAAGCCCTTCATCTACGGCATGGGGTTCGAGGACCGCATCATCCTGCCCGAGACGGTGGTGCTGGACCTCCCGATGCGGTTCGGCGACTACGCCCCGAACAATTTCGACCCCGGCTTCTCCGGCGAGGTGTCGGTGCGCGAGGCGCTGCAGCGGTCGCTCAACATCCCGGCGGTGCAGATGCTCGACCATGTCGGGCCGGCGCGCTTCGCCGCCCGGCTGCGCAATGTCGGCGCCCCGCTGCGCTTCGACGACCCCACGGTGCTGCCCAGCCTGCCGATCGCCCTGGGCGGCGGCGGCACCACCCTGCTTGACCTCGTGCGGCTCTATGCCGGCATCGCCCGCGGCGGCATCCTGCCGGATCTGGTGTGGCGCGCCGACGCGCCGCCCTCGGGCACGGACGGCCCGCGCATCCTCGACGCCTCCGCCGCCTGGTACGTCACCGACATCCTGGCCTCGGCGCCGCCGCCGGTGGCGATGGCCGATCCCGGGCTGATGCGCGACGGTCGCCGCATCGCCTTCAAGACCGGCACCTCCTATGGTTTCCGCGACGCCTGGGCGATCGGGTTCGACGCCGAACACACCATCGGCGTCTGGGTCGGCCGGCCGGACGGGTCGCCCAGCCCCGACCGCTTCGGCCGCAACACCGCGGCGCCGCTGCTGTTCCGCGCCTTCGCCCTGCTGCCGCCGCCGGCCCACGACGTGGTGGGACCGGCGCCCTCGGGCACGCCGGTGCTGCGGGCCGAGGACCTGCCGCCGCGGCTGCAGCGGCTGTCGCCCGATGCTGCGGTGGTGGCGCCCTTGCCCTCGCTGGCCGGGGTCGAACCGCTGGCCATCGCCTTCCCGGTCGACGGCGTCACGGTCGAGCGGCCGCGCGACGGCGATCGCTTCGGCTCGCTTTCGCTGGTCGCGGCGGGCGGGCGGCGACCCTTCCTGTGGATGGTCGACGGCCGGCCGATCCCGTCCTCGCCGATGAAGCGCGACGCGGACTGGACGCCGCCGGGCCCGGGCGCGGCGCAGATCACCGTGATCGACGCCACCGGCGCCACCGCCACCGCGCGGGTCTGGCTGCGCTAAGCGGTTCTTCTTCCCGTAACGTTCGAGGCTCAGCCTTGCGTCGCGCCCATGGCTGGGCCGTTTGCCCGAATCGGTCAACCGCTATATAGTAAGGCACCTTACAGTCAGGTGCCTTTGCACATGAGCGAGATCAAGCCGCTCGTCAGCCTCTACACCGTGATCAAGGACGTCGATCAGCTGATGCGCCGCCGCTTCGAGGAGCGGGTGCGGGCGGCCGGGCTCGACCTCAGCCGGCCGCAATACCGCGTGCTGATCTTCCTCGACCGCCACCCCGGCATCACCCAGGCGCGGCTGGCCGAGTACCTCGACGTCGAGAAGATGACCGTGACCGGCCTGCTGGACCGGATGGAGACGCGCGGCTGGGTCGAGCGCCGGCGCGACCCGAACGACCGCCGCGCCTATTCGCTGCATCTGCGCCCCGCCGCACGGCCGATCGTCGACCAGCTCGAGGTCATGATCGCGCAGTGGCAGGACGATTATAACGCCCGGCTGCCGCCCGAGGTGGTGGCCCGGCTGATCCATGATCTCGAAATCCTGAAGGCCAGGCTGGCCACGGATGCGGAGGAGCCGGCGGCGAAGCCCGCCGGGCAGGACTGACCATGCCGGACGGAACCAACACCCCGACCTCGGACCGGCCGCAGCAGGCTTCCGCCCCGGCGCCGACACCCCAGCCGACACTGGCGCCACCGCCGGCGAAGCCGCGCCGCCGCGGCCTGCGCCTGGTGCTGCTGGTTGGCGTGCCGCTGGTGATCGCGGCGGTCGGGCTGGTGCTCTATGGCATGGGCGGCCGCTACGCCGGCACCGACAACGCCTATGTCCATGCCGACACCGTGTCGGTGGCGCCGGAGATCTCGGGCCGCCTGGTCAGCATCGACGTCGCCACCAACCAGCCGGTCCAGGCCGGGCAGGTGCTGTTCCGGATCGACGACCGGGCGCCGCGCTATGCGCTGCAGCGCGCCGAGGCCGCGATGCGCAGCGCCAACTTCGACTACCAGGGCATCAAGGCCAGCCTGTCCCAGGCGCGGGCGCTGCAGCAGGTGTCCGCGGCCGGCGCGGCCTATGAGCAGCGCGAATACGACCGCACCTCGTCCCTGGCCAAGAACGACAACGCCTCCCAGTCGGCGCTCGACCTCTCCCGCATCCTGCTCACCACCGCCTCGATCTTCGTCCAGGTGGCGCAGACCCAGATCGACGTCACCCTGGCCAAGCTGGGCGCCGACGAGAACCTGCCGCTGGAGAAGTACCCGCCCTACGCCCAGGCCGTGTCGGACCGCGACCAGGCCCAGCTCGACCTCGACCACACCCAGGTCAAGGCGCCGTTCTCCGGCATCGCCGCCAAGGCCGACGCCGTGCTGCCCGGTGCCATGGTCGCTGCCGGGACGCCGGTGCTGGCCGTGGTGCGATCCGACAAGCTGTGGATCGACGCCAACATGAACGAGACCGACCTGACCCATGTCACGGTCGGGCAGCCGGTCACGGTCACGGTCGACACCTATCCGGGCGTCACCTGGACCGGCAAGGTCGAAAGCCTCAGCCCCGCCAGCGGCGCCGAGTTCTCACTGCTGCCGCCGCAGAACTCCAGCGGCAACTGGGTCAAGGTCACCCAGCGCATCCCGGTCCGCGTCGTGGTCGACACCGCCGACAAGCCGCAGCTGCGCGCGGGCATGAGCGCCGAGGTCTCGATCGACACCGGCCATGCGCGCGGCCTGCCCTTCATCGGGGGCTCGCTCTTCGGGGCGCAGTGATGAGCAGCCCAGAATCCGGTGCATCCGTCCCGCATCGCGGGATGATCACGGCCTGCGTGATGCTGGCCACCATCATGCAGGCGCTGGACACCACCATCGCCAACATCGCCCTGCCCTACATGCAGGGCAACCTCGGCGCCAACCAGGACCAGATCAACTGGGTCCTGACCTCCTACATCGTCGCCGCGGCGATCATGACGCCGGTCACCGGCGCTCTGGTCAGCCGGATCGGCCGCAAGAACCTGTTCATCGTCGCGGTGGTCGGCTTCGTCGCCGCCTCGGTGCTGTGCGGCCTGGCCCAGAACGTGACCGAGATCGTCGGCTTCCGCCTGCTGCAGGGCGTGTTCGGCGCGCCGCTGGTGCCGCTGTCCCAGGCCACGGTGATCGACATCAACCCGCCGGAACGGCGCGGCCAAGCCATGGCGATCTGGGGCGTCGGCGTCATGGTCGGGCCGATCCTGGGCCCCGTCCTGGGCGGCTGGCTGACCGACCATTATTCCTGGCGCTGGGTGTTCTACATCAACGTGCCGATCGGCGCCCTGGCGCTGTCCGGCATGCTGTTCTTCATGCCCGACAGCGGCCGCCAGGACTCGAAGCGGTTCGACTGGCTCGGCTTCGGCCTGCTCAGCCTCGGCGTCGGCGCGCTGCAGATGATGCTCGACCGCGGCCAGGACCAGGACTGGTTCAACTCGCTCGAGATTATCATCGAGACCGTGCTGGCGGCGCTCGGCTTCTACATGTTCGTGGTGCACCTGCTGACGGCGGAGGCGCCGTTCGTCCGGCCGCGGCTGTTCGCCGACCGCAACTTCGTGGTGGCGATGGTGGTGATGGCCATCGTCGGGTCGCTCTACTACTCGATCATGGCCCTGGCGACGCCGTTCCTGCAGACCATGCTGGGCTATCCCGTGGTGACCGCCGGGCTGGTGATGGGGCCGCGCGGCATCGGCACCATGGCGGCGATGCTGGTGGTCGGCCGCCTGATCGGAAAGGTCGACACCCGCATCCTGCTGCTGCTGGGCCTCGGCATGATCATCGGGTCGCTGTGGCGGATGAGCGGCTACAGCCTGGGCGTCTCGACCACCGGCTTCATGATCGACGGGCTGGTGCAGGGCGCCGGGCTGGGCCTGGTGTTCGTGCCGCTCTCGACCATGGCGTTCTCGACCCTGCCGCGGCTTTATCTCGACGAAGGCGCCGGCATCTACAGCGTGTCGCGCAACCTCGGCAGCTCGATCGGCATCTCGATCGTCACCGCGCTGCTGACCCGCAACACCCAGATCAACCACCAGCTGCTGGGCGAGCATGTCAACGCCTACAGCCCGGCGGTGCAGCAGCTGCCGCAGATGATGTCCCCGGCCACCACCACCGGCCGGGCCATGCTCGACCAGATGGTCAACCAGCAGGCCTCGCTGATCGCCTATATCGACGACTTCAAGCTGCTGATGGTGCTGGCGATCGTGGCGATGCCGATGCTGATCCTGCTGCGCAAGCCCAAGGTCGCCGCCGGCCCCGCGGTGTCGGTGCACATGGATTAGGCTCGGGCCAGCTCCCTAGTACTGCAGCCGCGTCGGGCGGTCGGTGTAGAGCAGCTGGTGGCGCTCGCTGGCCTCGGCCCAGCTTGTCGGCATCCGGTATCGGCCCAGCAGGACCTCATCGATCGCTGTCCGCATCTGCTGGGCGCAGATGTCTGCCGGAACCCGGCCGACGCCGGTGCCCATCCCCGGGAAGGCGATGGTGCGCAGCTGGTTCGACAGAGGCTCGCCGGTCGGAAGGGCGCCGTGCCGGGCCAGCAGCAGCACGGCGCGGGTCGCCAGATAGGGATTGATCGTCTCCGGCCCCAGCACCATCGGCACCCGCATGGTCGGCGCGGCGATCAGGAATGGCTGCGCCAGGTTGCCGGTCTCGACCACCTCGGCGCTCCCCACCAGCAGCTCGCCATGGTGACGGTCCAGGATCAGGCGGCGCAGCCGGGTCTGGACCTCGATGCCGAAGCGATCGACATACAGCGCGTCGATGCCGCCATCCATGAAGCCATAGCTGTTCGCCGGGCTGACCACGGCATCGCAGGCGACATCGAAGATCGAGCCGCGATGGACGGTGACCTCGGCGACATCGATGAAGGTCTTCTCCCAGGCGTCGGCGAGCCGGTTCTCCTTCGCGGCCAGAACGATCTGCATCGCGGCCTCCCTTCCGAGTTTGACCAGTGAATCATACCGGATGCGGCCCCTACCCAGGGAACGCCATCCGTAAACCGCAAGCCTTCGGGCGGTGCCGCTTGATAGTGTTGAACGGCAGGAGGCGATCATGACCGTCGAGATCTCGATCTCGCTGACCGACGACCAGGAAGCCTATGCCCGCGGCCTCGTCGCCAGCGGGGAGTATCCGAGCCTCAGCGCGCTGCTCCAGCGCGGGCTCGACATGCTGCGGCGTGACAGCGAGATGCGTGACGGGGAACTCTCGGCCCTCCGGTCGCTGATCGATCAGCGCCGGGCGGGGCTGTTCGTGGATCTCGACGAAGGTGAGGCGGCGACTCGAACGCTTCGGGCCTTGAGGCGCACGCCTTCGTCACTTTGAACAATAACTGAACCCAAACTTGTCATGCCACGGCTTGACCGTGGCATCCAGGGGCGGCCAGAGCAGTTCTTGGTGGCCCCTGGATTGCCCGGTCAAGCCGGGCAATGACATTAAAAGTTGAGACCGGTGGACTTCGCCCGGGCATCCAGAGGCTGTCGACAGCCCCTGGATTGCCGGTCAAGCCCGCCAATGACAACGGTGGAGCCGCCTTTATTCGGAGCGCTTGTTGTCAAGCATGCTGCCTACCCCCCGAACACCAGCCGATACTTGGCGAAGCCGTCGCCGGCATCTCCCGCCGGTTCGATGGTCAGCCCGGCCGGCACTGCCTGGGCGGCGGCGGGGGCGCTGGGGAAGGTCACCACCACGGTCTTCGGCAGCGGCGCGAAGGACCAGTTGCCGTCCGCGGTCGGGTTGATCCGGCCCTGCTCGTGGATGTAGCGCACCAGCACGTCGCGGTTGGTGTCCGGCGCCGTGATCACGATGTTCTTGCCGTCCAGCCCGGGGAAGCTGCCGCCGCCCCCGGCGCGGTAGTTGTTGGTGGCGACCACGAACTCCTGTTTCTCGTCGATCGGCTTGCCCTGGAACTGCAGGTCGGTGATGCGGTGCGCGTCCGGCGCCACCAGCTTGCCGTCGCCGTCGTAGCGCGAGGCCTGGGACAGGTCGATGCGGTAGGTGACGCCGTCGATCACGTCGAAATTGTAGGAGGGGAAGCTGGTGTCGATCAGCGGCTGCTCCTCCGTCTTCGCCGGGTCGATCCGGTTGAAGATGCCGGCCGACCGCTCCAGCCACTCGCGCACGATGGCGCCGGAGATGCGCACCGCCCGCACCGTGTTGGGATAGAGGTAGAGGTCGGCGACGTTCTTGATCGCGATCGGCCCGGCCGGGACGCTGGTGTAGTAGTCGGGCCCGCCGCGGCCGCCGGCCTTGAACGGCGCGGCGGCGGAGAGCAAGGGCAGCCCGGCCGCGGCGGTGCCGGCCAGCAGCGGGCCGATGTACCAGAGCTGGGCTCGGGAGACGATCTGCACCGACGGGTCGTCGGCCACCAGCGAGAAGAAGCTGGTGATCGGCGCGGTGATCTCGCCCACCGGCTGGCGGACATAGGCCAGGGTGGCGTCGTGCTCCGGCTGTGCCGCCGCGAGGATGTCCGGCCGGGAGTCGACCCGCGGCGTCACCTTGCGGTCCTTGCGGTCGTAGATCGGCCGCGCCTCGGACTTGAAGCCGGCGACCTTCCAGGCGGTGCCGTCATGCTCGAGGTCGAGGTCGATGACGCCGAGATGGCTGCCCCAGAACCCGGCCATTACCGCCGGGATGCCGTGCAGCGTGCCGCGTTCGGCGTCGACGCCGTCGATGCCGGCGAAATCCGGCCCGGGGAACACCAAATGCTGGTGGCCGGTCAGGATCACGTCGATGCCGGGCACCTCGGCCAGGAACAGGGCCGCATTCTCCTCGCCGCCGGCGCGGGTGCCGCCGGCGATGCCGGAATGGCACAGCGCCACCACGATCTCGGCGCCCTCCTTGCGCAGCTGGGGCACGAACTTGCGGGCGGCGTCGACGATGTCGGTGGTGGTGACATGGCCGGCGAGATGGCCCTGGTCCCACTGCATGATCTGCGGCGGCACGAAGCCGATCACGCCGATCCTGACCGGCTGCGGCCCGCCGGCCTCGTCCCGCAGCGTGCGCTCCAGCACCTTGTAGGGCGGCAGGTAGGTGCTGCCGTCCGGCTTCAGCAGGTTGGCGCAGACCAGCGGGAAGTTGGCTCCCTGCATCATCGCCTTGCCGAGATAGTCGAGCCCGTAGTTGAACTCGTGGTTGCCCATGGTCCCGCAGTCGTAGCTCAGCAGGTTCATCGCCTTGACGATGGGGTGGACCGCGCCGCCGTCCAGCCCGCGCTGATAGGCCATGTAGTCGCCCATCGGGTTGCCCTGGATGACGTCGCCATTGTCGAACAGCAGGGCGTTGGTGGCCTCGGCCCGGGCGGCGGCCAGCACCGCGGCGGTGCGGGCCAGGCCCATCGTGTCGTCGCCCTTGTCGCGATAGTAGTCGTACGGGAAGACCGCGACATGCAGGTCCGTCGTCTCCAGGATCCGCAGCTTGATTTTGGGCGTGGTCGCGGCGCGCAGCGGGGCGGGGACCAGCCCGGCCGCGGCGACGGCGACGCCGGCCTTCAGGGTGGTGCGGCGGCTGAGACGGTCGGTCATGCGGGGCTCCTGCGGCGCGGTCGGGTTCGGCCAGTCTAGGGCGAAGCAGGCAGCGCTTCCTAGCCGGGACCGGCGCGCCGCCAATCCTTGACCGATCGTTCGGTCAATGATGCTGGGGCCGGGTGCCGCCCTGAGTCCGGTGGCAGGGAAAAGCGCCCGCTATATCGGAACAGGTCGCCGAACAGGGGATGGGTGATCGTTAGGCGCATGGAAGTGCCCAGCCTCGGCCAGTCCAGCCCGAGGACGGTCTGGAATACGGGCTCAGCCATGCGGCAGGGCGCAGCCGAGCCCGTCGTCCAGGATCAGGCCGAGGTGGTGTCGTCGGTCGGCGCGTCGGGGCCGTTCTTCTTGATCGATTCGATGGCGTTCTTGGCCGAGGCCTTGCTGGAATAGCCCTCGGTCGAGAAGATCACTTCCGAATTGTATTTGAACCGGACCCGGAATTCGCCGGCCTTGTCCTTGTAGATCTCGAATTTGTGCGCCATGGGTCGCTCCCTCCGATCATCAAGTCCAGATGTCGAGTTTGATCTGAGAAACCCAACAATCGCAAGCAACTTCGGGCCGCCTGACCCGGGATCGTCTTCGCCTCATCCCGCCGGGGTGAATTGATAGGGGGTGGCGCCGCGCAGATTCTCGTCGACCGACAGCACATGGTTGAGCGGCGGGAAGGCGCGCTGGTCGCAATCCGGCCGTTCGCACAGCCGGCAATGCAGCCCGATCGGCGCCGCCGCCTCGTCCGAGGCCAGGTCGATGCCGTCGGCATAGACCAGCTGCGCCGCCTGGGCGATGTCGCAGCCCAGCGCCAGGGCGAAGCTCTGCCCCGGCATGCGGAAGCCGGCGCCGGGCTTGGACACGGTGCGGGCGATGCTGAACCAGCGGCTGCCGTCCGGCAGCTCCGCCACCTGGGTCTGGACCTGGCCGGGCGAGCGGAAGGCATCGGGCAGGATCCACAGGGGGCAGGCGCCGCCCATGCGGGCGAAGGCGGAATTGGTGGCGCCGAGCCGCTTGGAGACGTTGCCGGCCTTGTCGCTGCGGATCAGGAAGAAGGGCACGCCCTTGGCGCCCTGGCGCTGCAGCGTGGTCAGGCGGACGCAGACCTGTTCGAAGCTGGCCTCGAACCGGCTCTGCAGCACCTCGATGTCGTGGCGCAGCGCGGTCGCGGCCCGCCAGAACCGGTCATAGGGCATCATCACGGCCCCGGCCAGGTAGTTGGCCAGGATGATGCGGCCCAGCCGCGACGCCGCGGGGCCGGAGAAGCCGACCGGCGCCACCATCTCGTCCAGCAGCCCGCGATACTTGATCAGCGCGATCTGCACCGCCAGCTGGAAGCTGCGGCTGGGCAGCGGCAGCATTTCCGACAGCAGGATGCGGCGGCCGTGCCGGTCGTAGCGGCGGCGCACCGGGCCCATCACCTCGACCGGCATCACCTTGACCCGCAGCGTCAGCTCCTCGTCGAGATAGCGGATCAGGCCGGGGAACAGGGCGCCGGGTTCGATCGACCCGGCCTGCCAGATCTCCTCCGCCGCCGTCTCCAGCTCGGGGAAATGGTGGCCATGGGCCTGCACCCAGTCGCGGACCTCGTCCAGCGGCGAGGCCGTGTCGGCGAAGGCGCTGTCGGGCGCCGACTGCTTCTCGGCCAGGAGGCGCAGCGTCTCGCGCCCCTCGCGATAGGCCTGGTACAGCGCCAGCACCGCCTCGGCCGCGGCCGGCGCCTGGGCCGCCAGGTCGATGATGTCCTGCCGCTTCAGCCCGGCGGTGCCCGGCCGCGGCGTGGCGAACAGCGGGTCGCCGAACACTTCGCTCAGGCCGCCCACCAGCCGCTCGCCCTCATCCTCGGCGAAGGTCGCGAGGTCGAGGTCGAAGATCTGGCCCAGCTTCAGCAGGATCTCGACCGTGACCGGCCGCTGGTTGCTCTCGATCAGGTTGAGGTAGGAGGCGGAGATGCCGAGCCGCTCGGCCAGCTGCGCCTGGTTGACCTCGCGGTCGCGCCGCAGCCGCCGGATCTTGTGCCCCAGCATCGCCTTGCGCGCCGCCATCGAAATTCTCCGATTTACAAAATGTTCGTCAACAAGATTTACAACCTTTCCCTTTCACGCTCAAGGATGCGTTGACGCGAGATAGGGCCAGACACAACATCATTCTTATCTTCGCAGCGCAACATGACGCGCCGCCCCGACCGAGAATGAAAAGGATTTACAGGATGGCTCCCCTCGACTCCCCGAACCAGACCGAGACCCGGATCGCCAGCGGCCGGTTCGACGGCATCGTCCGGGACTACAGCCCCGCCGATGTCGAGCGGCTGCGCGGCTCGGTCCGGATCGAGCACACGCTGGCCCGGCTCGGCGCCGAGCGGTTGTGGGAGCTCTTGGACAAGCGCGACTTCGTCAATGCGCTGGGCGCCACCAACGGCACCCAGGCGATGCAGCAGGTCCGCGCCGGGCTGGAGGCGATCTACCTCTCCGGCTGGCAGGTCGCGGCCGACGCCAACACCGCCGGCCAGATGTATCCGGACCAGAGCCTGTACCCGGCGGATTCGGTGCCGGAGGCAGTGCGCCGGATCAACCGCACGCTGCAGCGCGCGGACCAGATCGAGCATGCCGAGGGCGGCGCCAAGCGGCACTGGTTCGCGCCGATCATGGCCGATGCCGAGGCCGGCTTCGGCGGCCCGCTCAACGCCTTCGAGCTGATGAAGGCGATGATCGAGGCCGGCGCCGCCGGGGTGCATTTCGAGGACCAGCTGGCGTCGGAGAAGAAGTGCGGCCATCTCGGCGGCAAGGTGCTGGTGCCGATCCGCAGCTTCATCCGCACCCTCAACGCCGCCCGTCTGGCCGCCGACGTGATGGGGGTGCCGACCCTGGTGCTGGCCCGCACCGACGCCGAAAGCGCCAAGCTGATCACCACCGATGTCGACGAGCGCGACCATCCCTTCATCGACCGCGGCACCCGCACCGAGGAAGGCTTCCACCCCATCAAGCCGGAGAACCGGATGGAGTACTGCATCGCCCGCGGCCTGGCCTTCGCACCCTATGCCGACCTCTTGTGGATGGAGACGTCGAAACCCGATCTCGGCCAGGCCAAGCGTTTCGCCGAAGGCATCCACAAGCAGTTCCCGAACAAGCGGCTGGCCTACAACTGCTCGCCCAGCTTCAACTGGAAGGCCAATCTCGACGACGCCACCATCGCCAAGTTCCAGCGCGAGCTGGGGGCCATGGGCTACAAGTTCCAGTTCATCACCCTGGCCGGCTTCCACAGCCTGAACTTCGCCACCTTCGAGCTGGCGCGCGGCTACAAGGACCGGCAGATGGCGGCCTATTCCGAGCTGCAGCAGGCCGAGTTCGCGGCCGAGGCGCATGGCTACACCGCCACCAAGCACCAGCGCGAGGTCGGCACCGGCTATTTCGACGCCGTCAGCCTCGCCATCTCCGGCGGCAAGGCCTCGACCACCGCCCTCGGCGACTCGACCGAAGCCGCCCAGTTCCACTGATCTCTCGCGCCCAAAGGAGGAATGCCATGACCCGCCCGAACAAATTCTGGATCATCGGCGGCGAATACGCCGACACCCGCTTCGACCGGCCGATCGACGGCACCACCAGCCTGCAGGGGCCGTTCGACAACTACGACGACGCCCTGCACACCTGGCGCCAACTCGCCGCCGCGACCACCAGCAACGCGCATCAGCGTTACACCATCGCGCATGAGGGGGCCCGGTAGGGCTCCTGATCCGCGACCGGGCCGGGCGGCGCGGGCGCACCGTCCGGCCCGCTTTCCCGGCAGACCCTCTTATTCAGATGACCCCCAAGGCCCGGCCGAGCGATCGGCCGGGCCGCCTCCATGCGGGCTATGCGGTGCCGTCGACCACGCCCTGCGGCAGGTAGTCGGACCGGATCCCGACCGGCAGGCCCAGATCGCGGCGCAGCGCCGCCCAGGCCAGCGGGCCCAGGGCGATGAAGCCGTTGGGGTCGCTGTCCTGCGGCTCGCCCGGATTGGCCTGCATCTCCGACCAGTAGCGGCGGTGCAGCACCAGGGCGTTGCGCAGCGCCGTGTCGAACTTCGCCGCATCGGGGTCGCGGTGCAGCAGGGTCAGCTCGATCTCCGGCGACACCAGGAATTGGGCATAGTCGCGGGCGGCCGGGGCCAGTCCGGAATCATTGCAGCCCTGGATCGCCTGCAGCAGCAGCTGGTTGCCGGCGGCATCGCCGCGCAGCAGGGCCTGCAGTCCCTGGGCGTGCGCCAGGCCGTAGATCCGTTCCTCCGCCGCGGGGGGCTGCCGCGCGATGCGGTCGACCGGCACCTGCGCGAACAGGTCCAGCGCGATCCGGTCGCGGGTGGCCAGGGCGGCGTGGCAGGCCTCGACCAGCCGGCGCGGGGTCAGCCCCGTCGGCCGCTCCCGCCCACGCGGCAGCTCGACCGCGCCCGGTGGGCCCGGCGGGCCGAGATCGACCCGGAGCGGCGGTCCCGCCGGCGTCACCGTCACGCCCGCGGCCATGGCCGCCCGCGCGCCGAGCCGCAGCCGCGACGGCACCTCGTCCTCCGGCCCCAGCAGCTGGCGCAGCCCGGCCAGGGCCAGGGCTTCGTCGGCCAGCGGCACCAGGTTGCCGGGGCGCTCGGCCAGGCTGTCGCGCAGCATCGGGATCTCGTCGGCCCGGTCCTCCGCCTGTTCCGCCAGCGCGCCGCGGTCGCGGCCGGGCCGGTGCCGGGCCACGAAGCCGGCGCTGTCCCCGTCCATGGTCCTGCCGTCAGCCATCACCGCGTCCCCAGATCGAATTGCTTCGCCGTCGCCGCCGGCGCCGTCGCGGCGCCCGAGGATGGATCGTGGCCGATCGGCGTCCGGACGGTGAGATACACGACCTCCGCCGGCTTGCCATCCGGCGTCTTGCCGTAGCGGTAGGTGTTCAGCAGCTCTTTCCCGGTGGTCTTCGCCTGGCCGGTCAGGTTGGTGCGCATGTTGTCGGCGATGGCGGCGAAGTACTCGGCGGTGCCCTGCGTCTCCACCTGCCCGTTCACCAGCTTGGTGCCGAGCGGCGAGCCGCCGCCCTTGGCCTCGACCACGATGAAGCGGATCTTGCCGTCCGGAAGCGTCTGCCGGTAGACCTGATCGAAGTCGCCGGGCCGCGAGCCGGATCCGGGCCCGCCATATTCCAGCCGGGCGCCGGGGTATTGCTGCGCCACATAGGCCATGCCCCCCAGCTCGCCGATCTCGGCGCTCTGCGCCACCACCTCCTGGCCCTTGGCGTTCTTGACCGATGTGTCGGTGGCCGCGTCGCGCTCCGAGACCGCGGTGTCGCGGGCGGCGAGGGCGGAGGTGAGCTGCGTCTGCTGTTCCGGGGTCAGCCCCGTCGGCAGGCTGATCTTCGGTGCGGCGCCGCCGGCGATGGCCGGGGCGTAGGTCGGCAGGTGCCCCTCGGTCACCTCCTGGATGCGGTAGACGCCGTCGTCGCCCTTCACCAGGCCCAGCCGCGGATGGCTGCTGTCATAGGCATCCGTCCGCACGATCTCGGGCACGGTCTCCGGCCCGGTGGTCCGGAAGTAATAGCCCTGGCCGGCATAGGGGCTGTTGTCGATCGCGTCGCCAAGCCCCGGCTGGACCTCCTCGGCCCGCGCCTGGCCGGTGCTGGGCGCCTCGATGTCGGCCTGGGTGGAGTCGGTGACCATCCGCCCCAGCGCCTCGTTCTGCTGGTCGAGATAGGCCCGGGTGGTCTGGATGTCGCCGCGCAGCGCGTCCTTCTGCTGCGCCGTCAGATTGGGGTCGTCGAGCCGGCGCTGCAGGTCGGCGATCTTGCGGTCGAGCTTGATGCCCTCGTATTTGACCGAATAGGCCAGGGTCCCCGGCTTGGGCTCATCCATCCAGCCCCGGATCAGGCCCTGCAGCCCCCGGTCCTGGGCCATCATGCGGGCGACGTCGCGATGCAGGGCGATGTCGGCGTCGGTCGCCTGCTGCCCGGCCTTGATGGTGATCGCGCCGGTCTTCGGGTCCTGCACGATGCTGACCCGATCGCCCTCCAGCTCGCTGGTCCGCGCCACCGGCGGCTCATAGGCGGCGGTCAGCCGGCGGGTCAGCGCCGCCGGGTTGAACATCTCGCCGGGCGATCCGGTGGCGCGGGCGCCGACGCCGATGGTGGCGCCCCAGAAGCCCATGGTCAGCAGGCCCTGGGCCCGCTGCTCCGGCGTCATCGACCCCCAATTCACCGCGAGATGGATGCCCATGTCGACGAAGGCGCCGGCATTGGCGGTGTTGGCCACCGCCTGGGTGGTGCCGATCACCCGGGCCGCCGCCGGGCTCAGCCGCGCCCCGGCGCCGGCCAGGCGGGTCAGCGCGCCGGCGCTGGCGAAGGCGGCGATGCCGGTGCCGTTGGCGGCCAGGCCCAGCCACAGCATCCGGGCGTCGCCATCGGTGAAGGGGTTGATCGACTGGCCGTGCTGCGACCGGTCGATCAGCTCGCTGCCGGTCTGGTACACGCCCCAGCCCCCGGCCGCGACGCCGATCCCGACCAGGACCGGGGTCGCGGTGCCGCCGCTGCCGACGATCAGGATGCCGCCGGCGATGATGCCGCCGACCAGGGCGGCGCCGTCGAAGACGCTCTTCACCTCCTCCCAGGTGGTGTCGATCGTCTTCGGCGTGTTGCCGTGCGACAGGTCCACCGTGCCGTCCGGCTTCAGGGTCAGATGGCCGTCGGTCGGATAGGTGACGTCGCCGGGCGGTAGTTCGTTGTGGGCCTTCCAGTCCTCGAAATCCTGGTAGCTGCGCCCGGTGTTGTCGACGAACTTGTCGCCGGACGCGGTCTGCACCCGGAACAGCGGCAGCTGCACCGGGCCCGAGGCGTTGCTGGAATACTGGATCGGCAGCACCGTGACCTGGGCGTTGGCGCCGCCGATGGTGCGGATCTGGTTGGCCACCGTGCCGACCGGGTCCTTGCCCGGCCCGTCGGCGTAGTAGGAGAGCTGCCCCTGCGCCACCTTGGCCTGGGCCTCCTCCGGCGACATGCCCTTCGGCACCGCCGGCGGGAAGCCCATGGCGTAGCCGACGGTGTTGTCGAGATCGGTGCCCTGCAGCGTCTGCGCCGCGTCGCCCCGGCCGGTGAGGTACTGCTTGGCGTTGTCCTGCGCCTGCAGGCCGACGATCGCCGGGTTGGTCCAGGGATCCTCGGTCCGCTTCAGCGTGTCGGCGGTGATGCTGCGGTCGGCGCGGATCGTGGCCAGGGCGCCGACCCGGCCGTCGAGCCCGATCTTGCCGTCATTGCCGTTGCCGAACAGCAGGACCTGGCCCTGATGGGTGCCGAGGATGCCGTCGAGCCGCCGGGTCTCCGCATCCCGCTGGGCCGGATCGTCCGGGAACCATTCGCGCGCCAGGGCCTGCGCCATCTCCTGCCGCAGGCCGTCGCGCTTGTCTATGTCGAACGGCGTGGCCTCGGCGAAGGCGGCCTGGACCGTGGCGCTAACGGCCGGGCTTGGCGGGCCGTCATTCATCGCGGTCAGGACCCGCTGCCGGGCCATCGCCTGGATGCCGTCGGCCCCGCCGCGGGACTGCAGCGCCTGCATGAAGCGGGCGGCGTTCTCCGGGCCCAGCGAGACGACGGTCTGCCGCAGCGCCGCAAGGGTCGAGGTCGTCTCGTTGAGGTCGCCGGAGGTCGCCTGCAGCGTGCCCAGGGCCAGCGCCAGGGCCTTGCTGTGCGGATCGTCGCCGGAGCCGTTGCCGGCGGGCTGCTGCATCAGCGCGGCGGCGCGCAGCGCGAAGCGTTCGCCGACCACGCCGCGCAGCTGCGGGCTGTCACCCAGGGAGCCCGCGAGATGGCCGGCCTCGCCCAGCCCGCCGCCCTTGCCGTCCGACCAGCGGTCCAGCATGCGGTCGACGAGGTAGCGCTGCTCGTCCGGGGTCAGGCCCCGTAGCTCGGTCGAATGGCCCTTCAGCGCCTCGCGGACATGCTCGTGCGACGGGGTCTGGCCGAAGCCGAGGAAGCCGCCATTGGCGTCGGAATGATGCTCGACCCAGTCGTCGATGCTGCGCCGGCGGTCGTCGCTGACGACCGGCACCACCGGGGCCGTGTCGGCCGCCGGCGTGGCGGCAGGGGCCGCGGCGGGGAGCGGCGCGGCGGCGGGCGGCAGCACCGGCTGTCCGGTCCGGGCCTTGGCCACGGCGGACTGGAAGTCGGCCGTGCGCGCCGAGGTCCCGGTCAGGGGCCGGTAGGGCTGAAGCCGCTGCGGGCCGCGGATCGGCTCCGGCATCCTTGTCCTTTCCAACGCTTCGGCCGGGTCCCGGCGATGGCCCGGCCGTGGAAACGCGTGATGTCAGATGGGCTGCCCGGATGCCTACGGCGTGCCGTCCGGGTCCTTGCCTTCCTTCTCGTTCCAGGCGGTCTTGTCGACGTCGACGCCGTACTTCTCCTTGGCCAGCTTGGCGAGGATGGTGTCGATGGCGACGTCGGTCTTGTCGTTGCCCCAGCTGTGGCGCAGCAACGGATCGACGATCCCCTTCACCGTCTGCGGCTTGTTGTCGTCGTTGCTGGTGCCCCACTCCGACCCGAGATCCACATATCCTTCGAAGATCGACCGCCGGATCGCGTCGTTGCCCTGGCCGTAATCCAGCCCGATCAGGGTGGTCAGCGCCGCCTCCTGCTGGCCGGCCGGCACCGTGGAGATGTACTGCCGGACCGCGGGCGCGCGGTCCTTCTCGGGCATGCCGGGAAGCGTCGCGCCGAAGGCC
The DNA here is from genome assembly GCF_031453975.1 of Inquilinus ginsengisoli. Lineage (NCBI taxonomy): Bacteria > Pseudomonadati > Pseudomonadota > Alphaproteobacteria > Rhodospirillales > Rhodospirillaceae > Inquilinus > Inquilinus ginsengisoli. The sequence continues at coordinate 205,897 of NZ_JAVDPW010000008.1, read as the reverse complement.
TGGGGCGACGGAGTGTCCGGCGTCTTGGGATCCTGCTGGAACGCCGTCTTCGGCAGCAGCACGACATCCTGCTGTCCGGCCGGGTCCTGGTCGCCGAAGACCAGATCCTGGCCGTGGCCCGGGCGCACCAGATGCTCATTGGCCGGCAGCACCTGCGCCGCGATCACCGGATCCGTGAGGCCGCTTTCCTCACCGATGCCATAGATCGAACCGCCCGGCTGCACCGCGACGAAATAGTAGTCCTTGTCGAGGTCGTCGACGCTGACGCCCTTGGCCTTTGCGGCCTGCTGGATGGCGTTCGCCCATTCCGCCGACAGCGGCGAGGGCTGCGTCGTCTTGCCGTCGGCGCCGGTCACGACCCGTCCGTTGCGGTCGATCGATAGACCCGAACCTGTCATCGCGAATCATCCTTCTTGCGGGAGGGCAGGGCGGCGGTCGGATTTCGCCATAGGGTACCATGTCGCGCGTGGGCATCAACAACCGACCCGGCCGGAGGTTCCAGCACCGCGAAACCGTCCAGGTCCGAGAGGATCCGTCGCACAAGGATGCGGTCTCCGACCTTCGGAACGGACAAGAAACAACATCGATGCGTGGCCGCCGTTCGACAATGTCCTGCCGCCCGACTTCTCCAAGGGCACACGGGGCGATGGCCGGGATCGAGCCCATCGTCGCGGCCGCTATTGCAATCGGCCTTGAGAGGAATGCTCCATATTGTCTAAAAGTCATTTTATTGCGTGCAATTACATAAAACTATATATTGTCCCGTCGATCATCCATGCCACTAGCGGCAGTAGGAGATCGAACGGAGGGGAAACTCCATGCTCAAGCGAGTCCTTGCCGAGGCGTTGGGGACGTTCTGGCTCGTCCTCGGCGGCTGCGGCACGGCTGTCCTGGCCGGGTCGCACGTCGGGTTCGGCGGCGTCGCCGCGGCCTTCGGCCTGACGGTGCTGACCGGCGCCTTCGCGCTCGGCCGGATTTCCGGTGGTCACTTCAACCCGGCCGTCACGGTCGGCCTGTGGGCGGCAGGCAAGACCAGCGCGACCGATGTCGTGCCCTATGTCGTGGCCCAGGTGATCGGTGCGGTCATCGCCGCCGCCGTCCTCTATGTCATCGCTTCCGGCACCGCCGGCTTCGACATCACCAAGGGCTTTGCTCTGAACGGCTACGGCGCGGGTTCGCCCGACGGCTACGGCCTGACCGCCGCCCTGGTGTCCGAGGTGGTGCTGACGGCGGTCTTCCTGGTCGTCATCGTCGGCGTCGTCAGCAATTCGACGACGGCGCCCTTCGCGCCGATCGCGATCGGCCTGGCCCTGACCCTGATCCACCTGATCTCGATCCCGGTCACCAACACCTCGGTCAACCCGGCGCGCAGCACCGGCGTCGCGCTGATCGCCCAGGGGCTGTCGCTGCAGCAGCTCTGGCTGTTCTGGGTCGCGCCGATCGTCGGCGGCGTCATCGGCGGCCTGATCGGCCGCTTCTTCACCGAGGAATCGGCCAAGGAATAGGCCCGTCTCTCGGAACCGGACCTGCAAAGCCCGGCGGCGCCAACCGCCGGGCTTTTTCAGTCCAGGGCCTTCTCCATGAACACGCTCAGCGGATCGGGGCCGTAATCGCCGAACGGGCCGCGGTCGCGATAGCCGAAGCGGCGGTACAGCCCGATCGCCTCGGGCTGGCGGATGCCGGTCTCGAGCTGGATCAGCGTCACGCCGAGGCTTCGGGCCTCGCCCTCGATCCGGGCCAGCAGGTCGCGCCCGACCTTCAGCCCGCGGGTGGCCGGGTCGACGAACATCCGCTTCAGCTCGGCCTGCCCGTCGCCGCCCACCACCAGCGCGCCGCAGCCGACCACCCGCCCGTCCCGCCGCGCCACGAAGAAGCGCACCGCCGGCCGATCCAGCGCGCCGAGGTCCAGCATGTGGTTGCTTTCGGCGGGGTACAGGCTGGCGGCATAGGCGTCCGACTGGCGGATCAGGTCGAGCACGGCGTCCTGCCGCGGCGATTCGAGGGAGATGGCGGTGGTCACTGGCAGAATCCTGGTCGATGTCCCCCGACTATAGCCGCCCGTCCGGCGCGGAACAGGGGCATTCCGGCTTTCCTCTTGCCCGATCCCGGCTTGCATGTTCTCGTATCGTTCATGTCCGAGCCCACGCCCCTCACCATCGCCAATGCCGACGCGCGGCGGCTGTTCCTCGACCTCCACGCCCTGTCCGACCCGCCGCTGGGCCGGCTGACGGCGGACGGCGCCCAGGCGCTGGTCGACCGCATCGGCTTCGTCCAGATCGACAGCATCAACACGGTCGAGCGGGCGCATCACATGATCATGTTCGCCCGGCGCCACGGCTATGCCCAGACCCAGCTGCCGCGGCTGGTCGAGAAGACCCGCGGCCTGTTCGAGAACTGGACCCACGACGCGTCGCTGATCCCGACCCGCTTCTTCCCCTACTGGGGGCGGAAATTCGCGGACGAGCACAAGCGCTTCGTCTCCAGCCGCTGGTGGGCCGAGGCCGGGCCTGACTTCCCGAAGGTGATGGACCAGGTGCGCGACCGGGTGGCGGCCGAAGGCCCGCTGTTGACCCGCGACTTCGGGGAGGAGCGGGTGCGCCCGTCCGGCGGCTGGTGGGACTGGACGCCGTCGAAGATGGCGCTGGAGTTCCTGTGGCGCACCGGCGTGCTGGCGGTGGCGCGGCGCGAGAGCTTCCAGAAGGTCTACGACCTGACCGAGCGGGTGATCCCCGAGACCCATCGCGCCGCCGCACCCGATCCGGAGGAGGTGGTCGACTGGGCCTGCCGGTCGGCGCTGGAGCGGCTGGGCGCGGCCCGGCCGGGCGAGATCGCCGGCTTCTGGGACCTGATCAGCATCCGCGAGGCGGAGCAGTGGTGCGACCAGGCGGCCCGGCGCGGCGATCTGTGCGTCGTCCACGTCCAGGGCGCGGACGGCAAGACCACCGCGGCCTTCGCCTTCGCCGACATCGAGGCGCGGCTGGCCGCGGCGGCGCCGGCGCCGGACGTGCTGCGGGTGCTGTCGCCCTTCGACCCGGTGATCCGCAACCGCCAGCGGCTGGAGCGGCTGTTCGGCTTCGACTACCGCTTCGAGGCCTTCGTGCCCGAGGCCAAGCGCCGCTGGGGCTACTACGTCTTCCCGATCCTGGAGGGCGACCGCTTCGTCGGCCGCATCGACATGCGGGCCAAGCGCGACAGCGGCGACCTGGCCGTGGCCGGACTCTGGTGGGAACCGAAGGTGCGATCCAGCAAGGCGCGGCAGGCCCGGCTGGAGCGGCAGGTCGAGCGCATCCAGCGTTTCGCCGGGGTCGAGCGCGTGGTCTGGCCCGAGGCAAAATCGACGCGGCCGGGCGACAGTCATCAATTCGTCGCAAAGGTCAGGGCATAAGGGCGCCGCGAAAGCGGAGTCGCACACCAGCCTTTGCGGCATGGCCGGGGCCGCCCATATCAGGGCGGCGTTGCCGGCCGGTGCGTGCGGGCGCGCGGCAGACCGAAGCGGAAGAACAAGAAGGACCGGACCCATGGCGGGTGACCTGATCGTCGCCAATGCGCGGATCGTGACCGCGGAGGCCGAGCTGACCGGCAGCCTCGCCGCCGCGGGCGGCCGCATCACCGGCCTGGACGAGGGCGCGACCGGGCTGGCCGGCGCCGTCGATTTCGAGGGCGACTACCTGCTGCCCGGGCTGGTCGAGCTGCACACCGACCATCTCGAGCGGCACTACACGCCGCGGCCCGGCGTGCGCTGGCCGGCGGTGACCGCGGTGATGGCGCATGACGCCCAGGTGGCGGCGGCCGGCATCACCACCGTGTTCGACGCCCTGGCGCTGGTCGGCGGCCGCAGCGGCGAGGACCGGCTGGAGACGCTGCGCCCGATGGTCGACGGCATCCGCCAGGCCCAGGCCGGCGGCATGCTGCGGGCCGAGCATTTCCTGCATCTGCGCTGCGAGGTCACCGAGGCCCATGTGCTGGAGCTGTTCGAGCCCTTTCGCGACGACCCGCTGGTGCATTTCATGTCGGTGATGGACCACGCGCCCGGCCACCGCCAGTTCGCCGACCTGGCCAAGTACCGCGAGATCTACAAGGGCATGCTCGGCATGACCGACGAGCAGCTGGACGCGCAGACGGCGTCGCGGATCGCGGCGTCGCGCACCTATGGCGTGACCAACCGCGACGCCCTGACCGCGATCGGGCGCGAGCGCGGCCTGCCGATCGCCAGCCATGACGACGAGACCCCGGCCCATGTCGCCGAGGCGGCGGCGCTGGGCATGGTGGTGTCGGAATTCCCCACCACCCTCGCCGCGGCCCGGGCGGCGCGCCAGCATGGGCTGCAGATCCTGATGGGCGCGCCGAACCTGGTCCGCGGCGGATCCCACTCCGGCAACGTCTCGGCCGGCGAGCTGGCGGCCGAGGGGCTGGTCGACATCCTGTCCTCCGACTATGTCCCGGTCAGCCTGCTGCACGGCGCCTTCACCCTGGCAGGGAAGGGTGGGGCGGACTCCGGCATCGGCCTGCCGGCGGCGCTGGCGACGGTATCGGTCAACCCCGCCCGCGCTGCGTCTCTCGGCGACCGTGGCCGGATCGAACCGGGGCTGCGCGCCGACCTGTTGCGCGTGCGGCTGGTCGATGGCGTGCCCGTCGTCCGCTCCGTGTGGCGCGAGGGTGAACGGGTGGCCTGAGGGCCGCTGGCGCCTTCTCGAGCGTGCTCCGGGCGCTCCCTGGCACGACTTGTCGCATCGCTGCGGAATAAGCAGGCGCGGCGGCAGATCGGGTTATAAGAACCAACCGCTTCGATCCGGAGGCCAGCATGCGCCAGCTCCCCGTCCTGACGGCCTTGGGCCTGATGCTTGCCCTCGGCCTGGCAGGGCCGGCCCGCGCGGCCGATCCGGTGCCGGCGGATCCGGCCTCGGCCGACCCGGTGGTGCGGGGCGCCTATGTCTTCGCCGCCGGCGGCTGCGCCGCCTGCCACACCGCGCCGGGCGCCGATGCCAAGCCGCTGGCCGGCGGCCGGGCGCTGAAGACGCCCTTCGGCACCTTCTACACCCCGAACATCACCCCGGATCCCGACACCGGCATCGGCAAGTGGAGCGAGGATGATTTCCGCCGCGCCATGCGGCAGGGCGTGTCGCCGCAGGGCGACGACTACTACCCCGCCTTCCCCTACACCTCCTTCACCGGCATCACCGACCGCGACCTCGACGACCTCTGGGCCTATCTACGCAGCGTCCAACCGGTGCATCAGGCCAACCAGCCGCATGAGCTGGGCTGGCCCTTCTCCTGGCGCTCTCTGCTGCCAGGCTGGCGCCTGCTCAACTTCACCGAAGGGCCGCCGCTGGTGGCGGTCGGCCAGTCCAGCGAATGGTACCGCGGCGCCTATCTCGTCCGCGTGCTCGGCCATTGCGGCGAATGCCACACCCCGCGCGACCTGCTGGGCGGCCTGAACTGGTACAGCCCGTTCTCCGGCAACCCGCAGGCGCCGGACGGCGACGGCAAGATCCCCAACATCACCCCGGACCCGAAACACGGCATCGGCGAGTGGAGCGACAAGGACATCGCCTATTACCTGGAGACCGGGGGCATGCCCGACGGCGACTTCGCCGGCGGTGCCATGGTCGAGGTGATCAAGAACGACACCAGCAAGCTGACCGACGGTGACCGCCAGGCGATCGCCACCTACCTCAAGAGCCTGACGCCGCTGCCGGGCCGGTAGCCCCGGCGAGCAGGCGGAGGGTGCCGAGCAGCACGGCCACCGACAGCAGCGTGGCCGCCCCGAACAGCAGGGCATAGCCGAACCGGTCCGCGATCATGCCCGACAGCACCGACCCCAGCAGGTAGGCCGCATACTGGGCGCAGGCCAGGATGGTGAAGTCGGTGCCCGGCTGGCTGGGCGTGGCCACGGTCATGAACAGGCTGAACAGCGCCACCAGCTCGGTGTAGCGGATCAGGGTCTGCAGCGCCGCGGCGCCGAACAGCAGCGGCAGCCCCGGCACCAGCCCGGCGGCATGCAGCGCGAAGACCAGGCAGGCCAGCACCCGCAAGATCCCGATCAGGCCCAGCGTGGCGGTGGCGCCGCGCCGCTGCAGCAACCAGGCCAGCAGCACCGTGCCGGCCAGGCCGGCGACGGTCGCCGCCGCGCCGGAGAGGTAGGCAATGGTGTCGAGGCCGACCTGGGCGTCGATCAGGTACGGCGCCTCCATCGGCTTCACCAGCCCCTCGCTGGCCCGGAAGATCAGGGCGACCCACAGGATGCGCCGGGCTTCCGGCCGCTGCAGGAACGCCATGACCCGGGGGCGGGGGCGCAGTGCGGACCCCTCCGCGATGTCGCTGTCCTCCCGCATCGCCGGCACCGCCGCCAGCGGCAGCAGGCACAATCCGGCGATGCCCAGCACCATGCCGGCCCAGCCGAACTGGTGGTACAGCAGCAGGCCGACGCTGCCGCCCAGCACCACGCCGGCCGCGGCCGCGCCGCTCTGCACCGCATTGCCCATCGGCCGCTGCCCGGGCCGCAGCGCCAGCGTGGCGAAGCCGTCGGCGGCGATGTCCTGGGTCGCGATCAGCATGGCGATGACGAAGGCGATCGGGATGAAGCCGGCGATGTCGCCGGGGCGGATCAGCAGCAGCGACAGCACCGTCAGCACGACGCCGACCTGGGTCAGGGCGATCCAGCCGGCCCGGTGCGCCCGGGCGAAGGGGCGCACCCGGTCGACCATCGGCGCCCACAGGAATTTCAGCACCCCCGGGATCGCCAGCAGGCCGAGGTAGCCGATGGTGGTGCGCGTCACCCCCTCCTGCCGCAGGATCGGCGGCATCGCCACCAGGAACAGCGAGGTCGGGATCGCCTGGGCGAGGTAGAGGCCGGTCAGGACCAGGAGGAGGCTTGGCCGCTCCGTGCCGGCGGGTCGGGACTCGGTCGCTATCGCCATTCCGGGCTCATCGGGCGTCATCCTGCCGGGACCGCGCCACGGGGCGGCGGCCGGCATCCTACAGGTGAATAGCGGGTCATGTCTCTCGCCGGGCGCGTGCAGCCCGGCCGGCGGTCAGCCCGGCAGCAGCGCGTCCAGCGGCGGCGGCAGCCGCAGGTCCGGCGTCACCGCGCGCAGGCGGCCGGCGCGCAGCGCCGTGGCGGGATCGGCCGGATCCTGCGCCAGCAGCAGCTCGGTCGCCGCCGTCGCCAGCAGCGTCCGCAGCGCGGCCCGGGCCTCCGCGACCGGCGGCAGCGGGATCCCCGGCAGCAGCGGCCCGCGCGTCAGGCCCAGGGCCAGGTCCAGCGCCGCCAGCCGGCCGGCGGCCTCGGCCGCGCCGTCCTGCACCGTCGCCAGGGCGGCCCGCAGCCGCGCCACATCGGTCCGCACCTGGTCGCGGGCCAGGGCGACGCGGTCGTCCTCATGGCGGATGGACGGCGTCCCGATCAGCTTGCGCAGTCGGTAGATCGCCGACCGCAGCGCCGGGATGGCACGGTCGCCGTCCAGCTCGGGCCACAGCGCGTCGGCCAGCTCGCCCTGGGCCCAGCCTTCGTCCGGCCCGGCGATCAGGCACCACAGCAGCTCCATCGGCTTGCGCTGCGCCTTGGTGGTGCCCATGGCGATGCGGGCGCCGTCGACCTGCACGGTGAAGCCGCCCAGCGCGCGGATCTCAACCGCGAAGGGCCACAGCTCATGGCCGCCGCCTTCCGGCGGCGGCAGCCGCCACAGCGCGATCACCCGGCGCGTCGCCTCGACCTCGGCGCCATGTGCCAAAGCGTGGTCGGCCAGGCGGGCCAGCAGCGGCCGGTTCATCCCGGCGATGCGGCGCAGGCCCAGGCGGCCGATCGCCTCGGCGACGCGGTTCCAGGGGCCGGCGACGTCGCCGCCAGCGGCCAGGGCCAGGAAGGCCTCGGCCAAATCGGCATGCAGCAGGAACACGGCGTTGCCGGTCTGCGCCGCAACCTGCCGCAGGGTCTCGACATGCGGCCGCGCCGCCTCGTCCCCTTCCATGGCGAAGGCGGTCGCCAGCAGCAGGCTCTGGTTGGCCACCTGATGCGGGCCGCCATAGCGCCGGGCATAGTCCATCGCTTGGCCCGCCTCGGCGACCGCGGCCGCGGTGTCGCCGGCGCACAACGCCACGAAGGCGCGCAGATGGTGCTGCCCGATGAAGTCGGTCCGCCGCCAGCGCTGTTGGGCGCAGGCGGCGTAGCGCTGCAGCATGGCCTCGGCGGCGGGGCGGTCGCCGGCCGTGGCGACGGCCTGGACGATGACCCAGAAGGCATTGGTCAGGCGGTGCGACACGCCGCGGTCGCCGGCATAGGCCACCGCCTCGTCCGCCAGCCGGCGCAGCGCCTCGTCGTCGCCGTCGCGATAGGCCTGGGCCAGGGCGCCGTAGTACCAGGTCATCACCGCCAGCGGCGCCATCTCCGGCTGGCGCGCCAGGGCGTCCAGGCTGTTCAGGAACGGCCGCGCCGCGCCCAGGTCGCCGCGCCACCAGATCAGGTAGTTGACCAGCACGCTGCCCAGCAGCAGCTGCGTGGTCTGCGGCAGGAACGGCAGCGCCGTCTCGATATGGCGCTGCGCCTGCGCCACCTCGGGGTGGCTCGGCCAGCCGATCAGGATCGCCATGCAGCGGGTCATCGCCAGGGTCTGTCGCATCGCCTCCGGCAGGGCGCCCAGCCGGGGCAGGACGTCGTCGATCTCGCCGACCAGCCGCGGCAGCTCCTGGAAATCGAAGAAATCCGACAGCACCGCCCGGGTCTCGCCGCTCAGCGCCCAGGCGTAGGCGGCCGGCTCCGCCTCCGGCGTCAGCGTCCTGCGGATCTTGCTCAGGCGCTGCTGCGCCTGGCGCGGCTCATAGGGCATCAGGGCATAGGCCAGCCAGATGCTTGGCAGCGTCCCGGCCGCGACGGCGGGCGGGAACAGCTCGATCGCCTCCCGCAGCTCCTGGTTGCGCCCGGCCAGCGACAGCGCCGGCGCATGGCCCAGCACCAGCCGCAGCGCCTCGTCCTCGGCGCCGCAGGCCAGCAGCAGGCGCGCCGCCGGCAGCACCTGCATCTGGCGGCCCAGCACCCGGGCGGCCCTGATCCGGGCCTCGCCCAGCGCCGCCGGCGGCAGCCCGGCCTCGGCCTCGCGCACCAGCGTCGCCTGGAAGGCGTCATGCTTGCGCAGGACGTTGTCCGCCAGGCGCGAGACCAGGCCGCCGGCGCCGGCCAGCCGGTCGAGCGCCGCGGCGGCCTCGGCGCCGCCGATCTCGGCCCAGTCGGCGGGGGCGCCCTGCTGCAGGAAGGCGGTGTCCAGCAGCGCCTGCCGGTCCGCCGCCGCATCGCGCCCGGCCGCGCCGGCGCCCAGCAGATGCGGCCAGGCCGCCGCCAGGATGCCGGCGATCCAGCCGCCGGACCGGCGCAGGCAGGCCAGGAACAGGTCGTGCGACAGCGCCGCACCGCCCGGCAGGTCGCGCGCGAAATCCGCATGCTCCGCCGCGGTGACGCGCAGGTCGGTGATGGTCACCGGTGGGGAGGCGAAGGATGCGGGCGGGTCCAGGCGCGACAGGCACAGGATCCGGTCCTCCGGCCCCAGCGCCGCGGCCAGCACCGGCAGCAGCGCGATGGTCACCGCCTCGGCCGGCGCATGGTGGACGTCGTCGAACACGATCAGGCGCGGGCCGGCCCGGCGGCTTGCCGGCGCCGCGTCCAGCCAGCGCCGCGCCTGGGCGCCGATCTCGGCGAAGGCCTGCGGCGTCGGGTCGGGCGGGATGTCGGCGCCGAAGCCGTGCGGCAGCCCGAGGAAGCCGCCCAGCGTGGCGAAGAAGCGCAGCGGGTCGGCATCGACCTCGTCCACGTCGTACCACAGAACCTGGGCGCCGGCCTGGCCCCAGGGGGTGCGGGCCCAGCTGGCGGCCAGGGCGGTCTTGCCCGCCGCGGGGGGTGCTACGATCCATAGCAGGGATTGCGGCGGGGCCTGGTCCAGCAGGTCGAGCAGCCGGGTGCGGACGACCAGGCCCTCGGCCGCGGGCGCGCGGCCCCGGTCCGCGGCGCCGATGTCGTCCCGCCGGCCCAATGCCTGCATGTCCGGGCCTTCCCGATCCCCGCAATTTCGTGGTGCCGGATGATCGTTAAAATTCGTCGCACCGGCAATCCGTGATGCATCGGTGACGGGGTTGCGCGCCCCGCCCCCGTATCCTACCCGGATATTCCGGCTTCGACCGGGGCATCAGGATCGACGAGTTCGAGGGCACGGTCCGGGATGGCGGCGGCATCAATGCCGAGCTGCTGGACGGCGGCGCCGGCATCGACACCACCAGCTACTCCACCTCCGCGGTGGGGGTGACGGTCGTGTGGCAGACGAGAGGCCCCGCCACCGCCGGGCGGAAAGCATTTTCCAAGCGATTGCAGGGAGACACGTCATGGCCAACTACACCTTCACCGTCGACGGGCCCGAGACCGGCTCGGTCGGCCCCGGCGAATTCGCCATCGTCAACGACCTCGCCTTCTTCGACACCACCGACACCGTGACCGGGGCGGCGAACGCCACCCTCGGCTTCGGCATCGGCGGCAACCTGGTCCTGGCGCTGACCGGCTATGCCGGGATCACCGGCTTCGGCATCGTCAACGCCCAGGCCACCGGCAGCGTCGACCTGACCATCGGCCAGGACTTCTACGACGCCAATGTCGCCGCCGGGGCGCATCTCATTGTCCAGGGCACCGCCCAGGGCGGCACCGTGACGCTGAACGCCGGCGGGCTGGCCGGCGAGCGGCCGGTGGACCTGATCTCCTTCTCCGCCGGGAACGACGTGCTCACCGGCGGGGGTGGCGGCGACAACCTCTATGGCGGGGCCGGCGCCGACCAGCTCGACGGCGGCGCCGGCTTCGACCTCGCCCGCTACGACAACGCCGCCACCGGGGTGGTCGCCAACCTGCAGACCGGCGTCAACCAGGGTGATGCCCAGGGTGACATCTACACCAGCATCGAGGGCATCGTCGGCTCCGCCTTCGACGACAAGCTGACCGGCAACGCCGTCGACAACACCCTCATCGGCGGCGCGGGCAATGATGGCCTGTTCGGGGGTGGCGGCGCCGATCATCTGGTCGGCGGCGACGGCCTTCTCGATGTCGCCTCCTACAGCGACTCCACAGCCGCGGTGACGGTCGACCTGTCGCTTGGCACCGGCCATGGCGGCGATGCCGAGGGCGACACGCTCTCCGGCATCGAAGGGTTGGACGGCTCCGCCTTCGACGACAGCCTGATCGGCGACGGCGGCGCGAACCTGCTTGCAGGCGAAATGGGCGATGACAGGCTGGTCGGCGGCGCCGGCGACGACACCCTCATCGGCGACAGCGATCTTTCGGCGGACAACGGCAATGACGTGCTGGCCGGCGGCGCCGGCGCCGACCGCCTCTACGGCGATTTTCCCGGAGGCTCCGGTGACACCGGCATCGACACGGCGGATTACTCCGCCTCGGCCGCCGGGGTCACGGTCGATCTCATTTCCGGCACCGGCCATGGCGGCGATGCCGAGGGCGACACGCTGTTCCAGATCGACAACCTGGTCGGCTCGGCCTTCGCCGATCATCTCACCGGCGACGCCACCGCCAATGGGCTGTCCGGCGGGGCGGGGAACGACACCCTGCGTGGCGGGGCCGGGGCGGACGCCCTGGATGGCGGCGACGGGTCGGATTTCGCCAATTACCAGGGCTCCGCGACCGCGGTGACCGTCGACCTGCAGGCCCACACCGTCAGCGGCGGCGACGCCCAGGGCGACACGCTGACCAGCATCGAGAACCTCTACGGCTCCAGCAACGACGACCATCTGACCGGCGACAACGCCCGCAACGTCATCGGCGGCGAGAACGGCAACGATGTCCTGGTCGGGAATGGCGGCGACGACGCCATGAACGGCGAGGCGGGCGGCGACAGCCTCGACGGCGGCGACGGCAACGACCGTCTCGTCGGCGGCGCCGGGATCGACACCATCCATGGCGGCACCGGCGCGGACTCGGTCGATGGCGGCAGCGAGAACGACATCATCTTCGGCGATGCCGGCAATGACGGCCTCTATGGCGGCACCGGCAATGACCAGATCGATGGCGGCGACGGCAACGATGTGCTCGAAGGCGCGGCCGGCGCGGATGCCCTGACCGGCGGCGCGGGGATCGACACCGCCAGCTACGCCAGCTCGGCGGCCGGGGTGACGATCAGCCTGGCCGGCGGCGCCGGCGTGGGCGGCGACGCCCAGGGCGACACCCTGGCCGGGATCGAGAACCTCGCCGGGTCGGCCCATAACGACGTGCTGACCGGCGACGAGACTGCCAACACCCTGTCGGGCGGGGCCGGCGACGATGTCCTGACGGGGGGCATCGGCGCCGACCTGCTGCAGGGCGGGGCCGGCAATGACAGCTTCGTCTACACCGCCATCGCCGACAGCACCGTGGCGTCGGCGGGCAAGGACACCATCTACGACTTCACCACCGGCGACCATATCGACCTCTCGGCGATCGACGCCGACGGCAATTCGGCCAATGGCGACACCGCCTTCAGCCTGATCGCCGGCAATTTCACCGGCCATGCCGGGGAGATGCTGGTGGTGACGGCGGGGGCGACCCAGGTGGTCTATGCCGACACCAATGGCGACCGCATCGCCGATTTCGCCATCAACGTCCGCGCCGACCATGCGCCGACGGCATCGGACTTCGTGCTGTAGCGCCTGGGACCTGTCGGATCGACCGGGGCGCCGCCTTCCCGACCGGAGGGCGGCGTCCTCGGCATTGGCGAGGCGGGCCGGACCGCGAAGGCCATGTACCGGTCTGGCGGAATCGCCTATATGTTTGTGCGTGCACAATTTTAGGAACATTCGCATTATCCCCGTCGACGCCTGATCATTGCTGAACCGCGGGCGCCGAGCTTTCTCGAACCGTGATCCTGCCGCCCGGCCCTCCTGAAGCCGGCCGCGATCGGCTTGGCCGCGCGGAAAGACGGGGTCGCCCGCATTGTCACCGGAGGCGATTTCATGACCCTTTTCACCGGCACCGCCAACCCCGACTACATCTTCAGCGCGACCGATTCGGTGGTGGTGCCGCCCGGCGCCGACGCCACGATCCTGGACCTGTCCGGCGACGACCAGCTGAACGGCCTCGGTGGCGACGACTTCATCCTGGCCGGCGCGGGCAACGACATCGTCGATGGCGGCGACGGCAGCGACCAGCTCGACGGCGGCACCGGGGACGACCTGCTCCGCGGCGGGCTGGGGCCGGACGTGCTGACCGGCGGCGACGGCATCGACACCGCCGACTACAGCACCAGCCTCAAGCCGGTCGAGGTCGATCTGTTCTTGGGCAGCGGCTCGGCCGGCGATGCCGAGAATGACGCCCTCACCGGGATCGAGAACGTCACCGGCAGCGCCGGCGACGACACCATCGACGCCGATGCCGGCGACAATGTGCTGACCGGGCTGGACGGCAACGACCTGCTGGTGGGGTATGAGGGCTCCGACACCCTGGTCGGCGGGGCGGGCGACGACATGCTCGCCGGCGACTACGAGCCGGGCGCGGGGGGCTGCGGCTGCGGCGACGGGCCCGACCTGCTGCAGGGCGGCGACGGCGACGACATCATCTATGGCGGCGGCGGCGCGGACGTCATGGAGGGCGGCGCCGGCAACGACGTGTTCGGCTTCCTCGACGCTGCCGAACATGTGGCGGGCGAGGTCATCGACGGCGGCGACGGCTACGATGTCGTCGTCTTCACCCCGCTGCCGGGAGGGGATCTGCTGCTGGTGCTGCAGGGCGACGACCTGCGCGGCATCGAGGAGATCGACATCGGTTTCCCCAGCGGCGGCGGCCCGATCGGGCTGCCGGCGCATCTGATGCTGCTCGGCGTGCAGTCCGACATCCTGATCGTGGGCAGCGACGACCGCAACGTGGTGACCTCCGGCGACGGCAACGACATCGTCCGCGGCTTCGGCGGCGACGATGTGCTGCTGGGGGGCCTGGGCAATGACAATCTCGATGGCGGCACCGGCAACGACCAACTCGACGGCGGGGCGGGGGACGACACGCTGATCGGTGGGGTCGGGGCCGATATCCTGACCGGGGGGGCCGGCACGGACATGGCCAACTACCGCAGCTCGGTCGCGGCGGTGACCATCGACCTGCTGGCCCACACCGTCAGCGGCGGCGACGCCCAGGGCGACGTGCTGACCGGCATCGAAGGCCTGTACGGGTCGCGGTTCGGCGACCAGCTCACCGGCGACGACGGCCGCACCATCTTCGGCGGCGGGCTCGGCGACGACGCGCTGGCCGGGAACGGCGGCGACGATGTCCTGAACGGGGAGGCCGGCAACGACACCCTCGATGGGGGTATCGGCAATGACCGGCTGGTCGGGGGTGCCGGCATCGACATCCTCCATGGCGGCGCCGGCAACGATTCGGTCGATGCCGGCAGCGAGAACGACCAGGTCTTCGGCGAGGCCGGCAACGACAGCCTCTATGGCGGTGCCGGCGACGACCAGATCGACGGCGGCGACGGCAACGACGTGCTGGAAGGGGCGGCCGGGGCCGACCTCCTGACCGGCGGCATCGGTGTCGACACGGCCAGCTACGCCAGCTCGGCCGCCGGGGTGACGGTCAGCCTCGTCACCGGCGCCGGTACGGGCGGCGACGCCGAGGGCGACACCCTGGCCGGGATCGAAAACCTGTTCGGCTCCGGCCAGGCCGACGCGCTGACCGGCGACGGCGGCGTCAACACGCTGTGGGGCGGGGCCGGCGATGACCTGCTCACCGGCGGCGGCGGGGGCGACCTGCTGAAGGGCGGCGCCGGCAACGACAGCTTCATCTATCTCGTGATCGGCGACAGCACGGTGGCGGCGGCGGGCAAGGACACCATCTTCGACTTCACCACCGGCGACAAGATCGACCTGTCGGCGATCGACGCCAACGGCCCCGCGGCCGGCGACGGCGTCTTCATCTTCGGTACCGGGCCGCTCACCGGCGTGCCCGGGGAACTGCGGGTGGCGACCATCGGCGGGGTCCAGCTGGTCTATGCCGACACCAATGGCGACCGGCAGCTCGACTTCGCCATCAACGTCATCTCCGACCATACCCTCACGGCCGCCGATTTCGTGCTGTAAGGGGGTGGCAAGGGGACTGGGCCGGGCCAGCCGTCTTCGCCTAGAGTGGGGTCGTCGCAGCCAATGCGGCGGCGCCCGCCCGCCGGCCGGGCGAAGAAACAGGGACCCAGGGATGGCGGTCGAGACCGAGGATGCGGCGCCTGAGGCGACGCTGGCCAATTGGCGGCAAGCCCCCTACAGCCGCTGGGGGTTCCGCAACGTCCGCCGGCTGGTGCCGGTGGCGGAGATTCCGCGCGGCGACGCGGCGATGTGCCTGCGGCGCGGGCCGGCGCTGGATCTCGACCGTGTCGCCGTGCCGGGCGGCGCCTCGGTCGCGGGGCTGCTGGCCGACAGCGACACCGACGGCTTCCTGGTGCTGCATCGCGGGTCGGTGGTGGCCGAGCACTATGCCCACGGCCTCGAGGTGCGGGCCCCCCACATCGTCTTTTCCGTCAGCAAGTCGATCACCGGCGCCATCGCCGGCATCCTGGTCGATCGCGGCGAGCTGAACCCCGACGCGCTTGTCACCGCCTATGTGCCGGAGGCGGCGGGGTCGGCCTATGCCGATGCCACCGTGCGCCACGTGCTCGACATGACCGTCGGCATCCGCTTCGTCGAGGACTATGTCGACCCTGCCGGCGACGTCGCCCGCTACCGCGTCGCCATGGCCTGGAACCCGCCCAGCGAGGTGGCCCGCGGCGGCGACCTGCACGGCTTCGTCGCCGGGCTGGCGGCCGATGGCAGCCGCCATGGCGAACGCTTCCATTACGTCTCGCCGAACTCCGACATGCTCGGCTGGATCCTGGAGCGCGCCGCCGGAATGCGCTTCGCCGCGTTGATGGACCAGATGCTGTGGCGGCCGATGGGGGCGGAGGCGGACGCCTACATCACCGTCGATCGGCTGGGCGCGCCGCGCACCGCCGGCGGTCTGTGCATGACCCTGCGCGACCTTGCCCGGATCGGCGAGATGATGCGCCAGGACGGCCGGGCCGCCGGCCGCCAGATCCTGCCGAAGGCCTGGGTCGACGACATCCTCGACCGCGGCGACCGCGAGGCCTGGGCGCGCGGCGACATGACGGGGCTGGCGCCGCAGGGGCGCTATCGCAGCCAATGGTATGTGCCGGGGCCGGGCCGGGACGTGGTCTGCGCCATCGGCATCCACGGCCAATGGCTGTATGTCGACCGCGCCGCCGAGCTGGTCATCGCCAAATTCTCGTCGCAGCCCCTGGCGGTCGACGACGCGCTCGACCACCGGCTGCTGGCCGGCTTCCGCGCGATCGCGCAGGCTTTGAACTGATGGAATGAGGGAGTTGGGTTCGCCTGAGGCGAACCCAACCTGCGGCGGACTGCTAGCTCTTCTTCTGGCGATAGGTCTCGTGGCAGGCGCCACAGGCCTGGCCGACCACCGGGAAGGCGGCCTTGACCTTGGCGGCGTCGCCGGCCTGGGCGGCCGCGTCCAGGGCCGTGATCGCGTCCTGGGCGCCTTTGACCTTGGTCTGGAAATCGGCCCAGTTGGTCCAGATCTCCGGCTTGGCCGCGCTCTTGCCGACGCCGACGGCGGTGCCTTCCGGGAACAGCGCCAGCAGGTTGGCGCTGGCCCCCGCCATCTTGGCGGTCGCGGCCTTGACGTCGTCGATCGACCCCTGGCCGTCCTTGACGAAGGCGGTCAGGGTCTTGGCGCCGGCGCCGAAGGTCTTCATCGTATCTTCGCGCTGGGTCACCACCTCCTCCGGCGTCGCCGCCCAGGCGACGACGGCGCCGCAACTGACAATGGCGGCGGTGATGGCCGCAAACTTCCACGAACGCATGGTGCCTCCCGATGGGTGGGTGCCGGTTCGGCAAAGAACAGGGCGCGAGTATGCTGGAGAAGCGGTTGAAATCGCCAGCCCGTTCGCGCCCCTTTCGCCCGTTCGCTGCGAGGTGTCGCGGGGTTTCGCAGGTGGTTGACAGGGGAGGGGCCTGACACTATGTTCCGCGCCTCGAATTCCGGCCCGCGAGCTTGCGCTCCCGGCGGCGCCGGCGCTGCCGCATGGGATTGAAGAAATGAAAGTCGCGAACTCGCTGAAGACCCTGAAGACCCGCCACCGTGCTTGCCGCGTGGTGCGCCGCAAGGGCCGTGTCTACGTCATCAACAAGGAAAACCCGCGCTTCAAGGCGCGCCAGGGCTGATTTCAGCCGTTCCTTGTGGCCAGCCGGCCCTTGTGGCCGGCGCCTGCAGACCAAGCTGAAGGCCGTGTCTCCGGACGCGGCCTTTTGCTGTGGCCGGCCGCGATCGAGGTCCCTTGCCGGATCGGTGCTGCCTTCCTATCGTCCGGACTTCCTATCGTTCCGATAGGGGGCCGACAGGAGGTCCCGCCGATGAAGATGCCCATCCCCGATGCCGCCATCCTGGCGCGGCGCGAGGAGATTGCCGCCGCCCTGCGCGCCATCGTGCCGGGCGAAGGCGTGATCACGGCGGAAAGCGAACGCCGCGCCTATGAATCCGACGGGCTGACCGCCTATCGCACCCTGCCGCTGGTGGTGGTGCTGCCCTCGACCACCGAACAGGTCTCGGCGGTGCTGCGCACCTGCCAGGCGATGGGGGTGAAGGTGGTGCCGCGCGGGTCCGGCACCTCGCTGTCCGGCGGCGCCCTGCCGCTCGAGGACGGCGTGCTGCTGGGCCTGGGCAAGTTCAGCCGGGTGCTGGAGGTCGATCTCGACAACCGCTGCGCCCGGGTGCAGCCGGGGGTGACCAATCTCGGCATCACCAACGCCGTCGCCCATGCCGGCTTCTACTACGCGCCCGACCCGTCCAGCCAGATCGCCTGCTCGATCGGCGGCAATGTCGCGGAGAATTCCGGCGGGGTGCACTGCCTGAAGTACGGGCTGACCACCAACAATGTGCTGGGGCTGGAGATCGTGCTGATCGACGGCACCATCCTGCGGCTGGGCGGCAAGCACCTCGATTCGCCGGGCTACGACCTGATCGGCGTGCTCACCGGCTCGGAAGGGCTGCTCGGCGTGGTCACCGAGGTGACGGTGCGGCTGCTGCGCCGCCCGGCGACCCAGCGCGCGGTGCTGATGGGCTTCCCGTCGTCCGAGGCCGGTGGCGACTGCGTCGCCCGCATCATCGGCGCCGGCATCATCCCGGGCGGGCTGGAGATGATGGACAAGCCGGCGATCCATGCCGCCGAGGCCTTCGTCCATGCCGGCTACCCCCTGGATGTCGAGGCCCTGCTGATCTGCGAGCTCGACGGGCCGGAGGCCGAGGTCGACCACCTGATCGAGCGGGTCGAGGCGATCGCCCGCGACTGCGGTGCGGTGTCGTGCCAGGTCAGCGCCAGCGAGGAGGAGCGGCTGCGCTTCTGGGCCGGGCGCAAGGCCGCCTTCCCGGCGGTCGGCCGCATCAGCCCCGACTATTACTGCATGGACGGCACCATCCCGCGGAAGCGCCTGACCGAGGTGCTGTCGCGGATGCAGGAGATGTCGCGCCGCCATGGCTTGCGCGTCGCCAATGTCTTCCATGCCGGCGACGGCAATCTGCACCCGCTGATCCTCTACGACGCCAATGTGCCGGGCGAGCTGGAGCGCGCCGAGGAGTTCGGCTCCGACATCCTGCGGCTGTGCGTCGAGGTCGGCGGGGTGCTGACCGGCGAGCACGGCGTCGGGGTCGAGAAGCGCGACCTGATGGAGGTGCAGTTCGGGCCGGAGGACCTGGCCCAGCAGCAGCGCCTGAAATGCGCCTTCGACCCGGACGGGCTGCTGAACCCGGGCAAGGTGTTCCCGACCCTGCACCGCTGCGCCGAGCTGGGGCGGGTGCACGTCCATCACGGCGAGACCCGCTTCCCCGATTTGCCGCGGTTCTGATGATTGCTGCCGAGGACATCTCCTCTCTCCTGAGTCCCCCCTCCCCTTGCGGGAGGGGGGTAGGGGGAGGGGGTTGTCGATCGAAGATCACAATCCAGCCGGCCTGCTCCGTGTCGAGAACATCAACTCGGCCGTGGCTCTTGCTGCCCGAACCCCCTCCCCCAACCCCCTCCCGCAAGGGGAGGGGGGACTCGATCGCGATGTGCCCCTCATGACCGAGACCCTGAAGCCCGCCAGCGAAGACCAGGTGCTGGACGCGATCCGCTGGGCGGTGGCGGAGGAGCGGCCGCTGGAGCTGGTCGGCCGCGGCAGCAAGCGCGGCTTCGGCCGGCCGGTGCAGGCGGCCCATGCGCTCGACCTCTCCGGCCTCGCCGGGATCGAGGTCTATGAGCCGGAGGAGCTGGTGCTGACCGCCCGGGCGGGCACGTCGATGGCGGAGATCGAGGCGGCGCTGACCGCCCGCGGCCAGGCCCTGGCCTTCGAGCCGGCCGATCTCGGGCCGCTCTATGGCGGGCCGGCCGGCGCCGGCACGCTGGGCGGCGTCGTGGGCTGCAACCTCTCCGGGCCGCGGCGGATCAAGGCCGGGGCCGCACGCGACCATGTCCTGGGCATCGAGGCGGTGTCCGGCCGCGGCCAGGCCTTCAAATCCGGCGGGCGGGTGGTCAAGAACGTCACCGGCTACGACCTGCCGAAGCTGCTGACCGGCGCCTTCGGCACCCTGGCCGCCATGACCCGGATCACGGTCAAGGTGCTGCCGGCGCCGGAGACGGTGCGCACCCTGGCGGTGGCCGGGCTGGACGACCGCGCCGGCGTCGCCATGCTGACCCGGGCGCTGACCAGCCCCTATGAGGTCTCGGGCGCCGCACATCTGCCGGCCGGGATGCTCGGCGAATCGGCCCGCAGCCTGATCCGGATCGAAGGCTTCGGCCCGTCGGTCGACAGCCGGGTCGCCGCGCTCTCGGCGCTGCTCGGCGATGCCGGACCGCTCTCCGTCCTCGACCCGGGCGAATCGGTCGATCTGTGGCGCGGCATCCGCGATGCGGCACCCTTCGTCGGCGATGGGCGCGCAGTGTGGCGAGTGTCGGTGGCGCCGAATGCCGGGCCGCAGGTCGCGGCCGCCGCGGGCGGTGCGTATTACTTCGACTGGGGCGGCGGGCTGGTGTGGATCGCCACGACGCCTGAGGGCGATGCCGGCGCGGCCGCGATCCGGGCCGCGGTGGCGGCGGCGGGCGGCGGGCACGCCACCCTGGTACGGGCGCCGGCCGGGCTGCGCGCCGCGGTGCCGGTGTTCGAGCCGCAGCCGCCGGCGCTGGAGGCGCTCAACCGGCGCGTGCGCGACGCCTTCGATCCCCGGGGCATCCTGTCGCCCGGCCGGATGACCGCCTGAAACAGGATCGGCAACCTCGGGCCTGATTGCGGGTTATGCTGAAGCGCGACACTTTCGGGGGAGCACCATGGGCATCATCATCACCATCATCATCGGCTTCGTGATCGGCCTGGTCGCGAAATTCCTGATGCCCGGGCGCGACCCGGGCGGGTTCATCATCACCATCCTGCTGGGCATCGCCGGGTCCTTCGTCGGCGGTTGGCTCGGGCAGCAGTTCGGGATCGCTCCGGAAGGCGGGTTCGGGAAGTTCGCCCTGGGCGTGGTCGGGGCGATCGTGCTGCTGATCATCTACCGCGTCATCGCCGGCCGCAGCAGCGCGGCCTGAGGCGGCCTGAGAGGGGGCGCGATCCTCGGGGACCGTGCCCTCCTTCCCTGCCTAAGGCGCCGCCTTCGCCAGATGCGCGTAGGGCTCGCCGCGGCGCGGCTGCAGCGCCTGCGCCGCATTGGTATCGGCGTGGCTGACCCGCATCAAGGTTGGCGTGCCGTCCGCCGCCAGCTCCACCGTCGCGAACACCATCTCGCCGCACGGCGCCGGCCAGCCGATCGGCCGAACCCCGGCCAGGGTGGTCGCGGCATAGGGCGAGCAGTCCGAGGCGATATCGACGCTGGCCCCCGCCGGCTTGCCGTCGACGAAGCGCCAGATCGCGACCTGCTTGCCGGCTTGGTCGTACACCGCCGACGGATCGCCGAAGCGGGCCTGCAGCGGGGCCAGCGCCGCCTTGGCCGTGCGCGGCCCGCTGGCGTCGAGGTGCAGGGTCTCGGCCACGGAGTATAGTTTGTTGCCCTGCTCGGGCGGGGTGAACTGCAGCAGCAGCGTGTCGCTGTCCGGCCGCGCTGCGGCCACCAGCCCGGTCCAGCGCGCCGCCTCGAAGGCCACGGCCTGGCCGGAATAGGCCGAGGCCTGCTGCGGCGTCTGCCCCAGCGCGATGTCCTGGATCACCAGCCCGCCGGCCGGTGCGGCGCCCGAAATGGCCGGCTCGGCCAGGAACAGGGCGACGGGCAGGGCGTGGCGCATCCGCATGATCTTCATCAACGGCCTCCTGTCTTCGGCGCCGTCTGCTGCGGCGCGTGCAGGCGAGCCTACTAACCCCCATGCCGGTTGACAATGCGAATCACAGTGTCCGCCGGGTTCCCTTCGCGCCGGGCCGCAGGCTAGTGTCGCGCAGCGATGGAGGGTTCGGGTGCAGACACATTTTTCGCTGGCGCAGCTGGCCGATGCCGACACGGCGGAATCGGAGAAGATCCTGCGCGCCTGCGTGCATTGCGGCTTCTGCCTCGCCACCTGCCCGACCTACCAGGTGCTGGGCGACGAGCTCGACAGCCCGCGCGGCCGCATCTACCAGATCAAGTCGATGCTGGAGACGGGCGGCCCGGCGCCGGCCAGCGTCGCCAAGCATCTCGACCGCTGCCTGTCCTGCCTCGCCTGCATGACCACCTGCCCGTCCGGCGTGCACTACATGCATCTGGTCGACCATGGCCGCGCGGTGGTGGAGGAGACCTATCGCCGGCCGCTGCGCGACCGCGCTCTCCGGGCGCTCCTGGCCACCATCCTGCCGCGGCCGCGGCTGTTCCGCCTGGCGCTGATCGGGGCCGGGCTGGCGCGGCCGGCGGCGCCGCTGCTGTCGCGCCGGCTGCGCGCGATGCTGGCCCTGGCGCCGCGCCGGCTGGCGCCGCCCAGCCCGGTCGACCGGCCGCAGGTGTTCGCGGCGCAGGGGCCGCGGCGGCGGCGCGTGGCGCTGCTGTCCGGCTGCGCCCAGACCGTGCTCGATCCGGGGCTGAACGAGGCGACCATCCGGCTGCTGACCCGCCATGGCGTCGAGGTGGTGGTGGCCCGGGGCGCCGGCTGCTGCGGGTCGCTGACCCACCATATGGGGCGCGAGGATGCGGCCCGGGCCTCGGCCCGCGCCAACATCGAGGCCTGGAGCCGCGAGGCCGAGTCCGGCGGGCTTGACGCCATCGTCATCAACACCTCGGGCTGCGGCACCACGGTCAAGGATTACGGCCACATGTTCCGCACCGACCCCACCTGGGCCGGACGGGCGGCCAAGGTCTCGGCCCTGGCCCGCGACGTCACCGAGCTGATGGACGAGATCGGGCTGAACCCGCCCTCGACCGCGACCGGCCAGGCGGTGGCCTATCATTCCGCCTGCTCGATGCAGCACGGCCAGCGCATCGCGGCGCCGCCCCGCCGCCTGCTGGCCGCCGCCGGCTTCGCGGTGCGCGAAGTGCCGGACGGGCATCTCTGCTGCGGCTCCGCCGGCACCTACAACCTGCTGCAGCCCGACATCGCCGACGAGCTGCGGGCGCGCAAGGTGCGGGCGGTGGAAAGCACCGGGGCGGCGATCGTCGCCGCCGGCAACATCGGCTGCATCACCCAGATCGGCCTCGGCACGGATCTGCCGGTGGTGCACACGGTGGAACTGCTGGACTGGGCCACCGGCGGCCCCCGGCCGGCGGGCATCAAGGATGGCGCCGAGGCGGCCTGAGCGAAGCGGTCAGAGCGGGCTCAGTACAGGCCGCCGGTCCCGGTCAGCGCGTCCTGGCTGGTCTCGCCATAGGTGTCGACGACCGGCGGCGGGCCGGGCTCGGTGCCCGGGCGGAACGCCTCCATGATCACGTCCGGCCCGCTGCCTTCGGCGGCATAGCCGCTGCGGCGGTCGACATAGGCGAAGCTGACGCCGGGCGGCACGGCGAAGTTGCCGGGATCGCTGCCGGCCAGGGCGTCCTTGATGAAGTCGCTGAAGATCGGCACCGCGATCGACCCGCCGGTGGCGCCGGCGCCGAGGGTGCGCGGCTTGTCGTAGCCGACGAAGATGCCGACCGCCAGGCGGGGCGAGAAGCCGACGAACCAGGCGTCGTTCGAATCATTGGTGGTGCCGGTCTTGCCGGCCAGCGGCAGGCCCAGCCCGGCGAGGCGGGCGGCGGTGCCGCGCTGGGTCACGCCCTGCAGGATCGAGATCATCTGGTAGTTGGCGATCGGGTCGTCCAACTGCTGGCCGAGCGGCCGCACCGGGGCGGCCTGGCCGGTCCAGGCCGGGGCGGCGCAGGGCACGCAATCCGCCCGGGCCGGCGTCACGCCGCCCTGGACCAGGCTGCGGCCGTCGCGGTCCTGCACCCGCTCGATCAGGTACGGGCTGATGTGGTAGCCGCCATTGGCGATGGTGGCGTAGGCGGTGGTCAGCTTCAGCGGCGTGGTCTCGCCGGCGCCCAGCCCCATCGAGGGGTACAGCGGCATGTCCTTGTAGACGCCGAAGGCCTCCGCGGTCTCCTTGACCGGCTGCAGCCCCATCTCGACCAGCAGGCGCACGGTCATGACGTTGCGCGACCGCTCGACGCCGGAGCGCAGGGTGGCGACACCGATGTAGCCGCCGCCGTAGTTGCGCGGGCGGTAGCGGGCGACGCCTTCGCCCTGGTCGACCGAGAGTGGCGTGTCGTACAGCAGGCTGGACGGGGTGTAGCCGTGCTCCAGCGCCGAGAGGTAGACGAAGGGCTTGAAGGCCGATCCGGGCTGGCGCTTCGCCTGGGTGGCGCGGTTGAACTCGCTGAGCGAGAAGTCGAAGCCGCCCGACATCGCCAGCACCTTGCCGGTGAAGGGGTCGACCGCGACCAGCGCGCCCGACACCTCCGGCACCTGGCGCAGCGAATAGGCGGCGACCGCGACGGCCGACGTCTTCTCCGACGGCCGCACCCAGATCACGTCGCCCTTGGCCAGCACGTCGTCGGCGCCGTTGACCTGGCGGCCCAGGCGGCCGTTCTCCACCCGCCGGGCCCAGCCCAGGTCGCCGCGGTCGATGCGGCCCTGGCTGCCGTCCTCCAGCCCGACGGTCGCGGCCTGGCGGTCGACCTCGAGCACCACGGCGAGGTTCCAGCCGTCGATGTCGGCGGGGCGGTCGATGCCGTTGAGGAAGCGCTGCCACACCGGGCGCGTGTCCTTGGGCGTCGCGACCACGGCCGGCTTCGCCTCATGCTCCGGCAGATGAACGCCCATGGCCGACAGCGCGCCCAGCAGGCGGCCCTGCTGCGGCGGGGCCGGCTCTGCGGCCGGCGGCTGGGCGGCCTCGGCCTGGGCCACTTCCTGGGCGGCGGCCGGCAGGTCCAGCATCGCCGAGATGTTGGCGATCGGCCCGCGCCAGCCGCGGTTGCGGTCGAACCGCTCCAGCCCGGCGCGCAGCGCCTGGTCGGCCATGCGCTGCAGCCGCGGGTCCAGCGTGGTGCGGACGGTCAGCCCGCCGCCGTAGAGCTGGTCGTTGCCGTAGCTCTTGCGCAGCGACCGCCGGACCTCCTCGGCGAAATAGGGGGCGTGCACCGTCTCCAGCGGCGCCTGGGCGCGCACCGCCAGCGGTTGGGCCTTGGCATCGGCCGCCTGGGCAGCGGTGATGGCGCCATCCTGGGCCATGCGGTCGAGCACGTAGTCGCGGCGCGTCCGGGCTGCCTCCGGCCGGGTGATCGGGTTGTAGTTGTTCGGCGCCTTGGGCAGCGCCGCCAGGAACGCCGCCTCGGACAGCGACAGCTCGGCCGGCGGCTTGCCGAAATAGCGGGCCGAGGCCGCACCGATGCCGTAGGCGCCGCGGCCGAGATAGATCTCGTTGAGGTACATCTCCAGGATCTGGTCCTTGGAGAAGTCGCCCTCGATCTCGAAGGCCAGGATCAGCTCGCGGATCTTGCGCAGGGCGCTGACCTCGTTGGTCAGCAGCAGGTTCTTCGCCACCTGCTGGGTGATGGTCGAGCCGCCTTCGAGGCGCCGTCCCTTCCGCAGATTGCGGATGTTGGCGACCATGGCGCGGGCCAGGCCGGCGGGGTCGACGCCCAGATGGTGGCGGAAATTCTGGTCCTCGGCCGAGATGAAGGCCTGCACCAGATAGGGCGGCAGGCTGGCGATCGGCACCACCACCCGGTTCTCGACATAGTATTCGCGCAGCAGCGACCCGTCCGCGGCATAGATGCGCGTGGTCTGCAGCGGCCGGTAGGCGGCGAGCTGGCCGGCATCGGGCAGGTGCAGCTCAGGCCCCGCCGTGGCGGTCAGGAGCTGCAGGAGGACGGCGGCGACGGAGAAGCTGGCGGACATGCGGGCGGTTCATCGATCCCAGGGCGGTTCTTACTAAACGCATGAGCGGCGAATCGGAAACGCCTTCTTCTTGATGATGCCATGCGGGTGGGGCGGAGTGGCCTGGATACCGGGCCCAGCATCGCGCACGCCTCGGGCTTTTTGAAGGCGGTGGGGCCTTGCCCCTTCACCGGGGCCGACAGCCGTGGAACCATCGCGCCATGAAGACCATCGTCCTCCTGATGTCGATCGGCCTGCTCGGCTGGTGGACCGTGGTGGTGCCGCTGCAGGTCATCGTCGCGGCGGTCTCCTATGCACGCGGCCAATGGCGGCTGGCCGGGTTCAGCCTGGCCGCGCTGGCGCTGGCCGTCGCCGGTGTGGGCGCCGCGCGCATGGTGGTGGACTGGCACCCCGACGGATTCGGCCAGGTCGGGCTGGTGCTGCCCAGCGGCCATTCCGCCCTGGCGGTGGTGGCGGTCGGCACGCTGGCGCTGCTGGCCGGGCCGGGCCGGCCCCGGCTGCGCATCGCGGCGGCGGTGGCCACCGTCCTGGCGGTGGCCTGGGTCATGACGCTGGGCGGCCACACGCTGGGCGACGTGGTGGTCGGGCTCGGCCTTGGCGGCCTGTCCGTGCTGGTCGCCGGCCTGGTGTCGGGGCTGTTCCGTCCTTTCGCGGACCGGCGGGTCCCGCAGCCCTAGAGCCTCAGTAGTTCGGCCACAGCCCCGGCGTGGCCAGCTCGACCACATGGCCGTCGGGATCGGCGATATAGAGGCTGACGCCGCCGCGGGCCCAGGCCATCTCGCCGGTCAGGGCGACGCCGGCTGTGGCCAGCCGCGCGCGCCAGGCGTCCAGGTCCTCGGCCGGGACCGCGAAGGCCATGTGCAGCCGGCCCGCCCCCTCATGCCCCGGAATGGTGCCGCCGGCCTCGACCACATCGGCGGAGGTGGCGCCGGCCAGGAACAGCAGCAGCACGCCCTGCCGCCCGGCATCCAGGGCCACCAGCCGCGGGCTGCGCAGCATGACGCGCAGGCCCAGCACGCCTTCGTAGAAGGCGGAGGCGCGGTCGAGGTCGGCGACGTAGAGCGAGGTCTCCAGCAGGCCGGAGATGCGGGGCGTGGCCGTCATCGGCAGGCGCCGCTCAGGTTTCTTCGGCGAGGCGGATCACCACGTCGACCCGGGCGATGCGGGTGCCGGCGGGGGCGGCGGGCAGGGCCGAGACCACCACGGCCTCGTCATGCACGTCCTGCAGCTCGCCGGTCGATTCGCGGTAGAAATGATGGTGGTTGCAGGTGTTCGTGTCGAAATACGACCGGCCGGCATCCACCACGACCTCGCGCAGCAGCTCGGCCTCGGTGAACTGGTGCAGCGTGTTGTAGACGGTCGCCAGCGACACTGCATGGCCGGCCAGGATGGCTTCGCCGTGCAGCGCCTCGGCCGAGACATGGCGGTCGCGGCCGTCGAACAGCAGCCGCGCCAGGGCCACGCGCTGTCGCGTCGGGCGCAGACCGGCCTTCTGCAGTCGGTCGACGGCGGTGTTGATCTCGGCCTGCACCATTCTGGTTCCGCAATGAGTCCCGATTCGCACCATAACTGTGGTGCGCCCAGGGTACAACATAGCGCGATCCTGCTGCCCCGAGAGGGGCGGCCAGCCCCTTGCTTGTCATGCCACGGCTTGACCGTGGCATCCAGGGGCGGCCAGAGCGGCTCTCGGTGGCCCCTGGATTGCCCCCTTGGACTTGATCCGAGGGCAAGCCGGGCAATGACAGGAAGGGGGCGGGTTGCGGCCCGCCGTTCTCACATCATCTGGTAGTTCGGTCCCCCGCCGCCCTCGGGCACGGTCCAGACGATGTTCTGCTTGGGATCCTTGATGTCGCAGGTCTTGCAGTGCACGCAATTCTGCGCGTTGATCACGAAGCGCGGGTCGCTGCCATCCTCGGCGCGCACCACCTCGTACACCCCGGCCGGGCAATAGCGCTGCGCCGGCTCGTCATACAGCGGCAGGGTGTAGGCGATCGGGACCGACGGGTCCTTCAGCTTCAGATGCGACGGCTGGTTCTCCTCGTGGTTGGTGTTCGAGAGATACACCGAGGAGAGGCGGTCGAAGGTGACGACGCCATCCGGCTTGGGATAGTCGATCTTCTTCGACTGCGCCGCCGGGCGCAGCGATTCGTGGTCGGCATGCTTGTGGCGCAGCGTCCAGGGCAGCTTGCCGCGGGTCCACAGCTCGAGGCCGGAATACAGCGTGCCCAGCAGCGTGCCCCAGCGGAAGGCCGGGCGGCAGTTGCGCACCGTGGTCAGCTCCTGCCACAGCCAGCTGGCCTTCAGCCGCTCGGGATAGGCGGTGACCTCGTCATGGCCCTCGCGGCCCTCGGCCAGCGCATCGAACACCGCCTCGGCGCAGACCATGCCGCTCTTCATCGCGGTGTGGTTGCCCTTGATTCGCGGCACGTTGACGAAGCCGGCGGAGCAGCCGATCAGGCAGCCGCCGGGGAAGGTCAGCTTCGGGATCGACTGCAGCCCGCCCTCGTTGATGGCGCGGCCGCCATAGGCCAGGCGCTTGCCACCCTCCAGCGTCGGGCGGATCAGCGGGTGGTTCTTGTGGCGCTGGAACTCCTCGAACGGCGACAGATACGGGTTCTTGTAGTCGAGCGCGACGACATAGCCGATCGAGACCAGGTTCTCGCCGAAATGGTAGAGCCAGCCGCCGCCATAGGTCTCGTTGTTCATCGGCCAGCCGAAGCCGTGCTGGACCAGGCCGGGGCGGTGATTCTCCGGCTTCACCTCCCACAGCTCCTTGACCCCCAGGCCGAAGGTCTGCGGGTCGCACTCGGTGCGCAGCTGGAACTTCTCCATCAGCATCTTGGCCAGCGACCCGCGCACGCCTTCGCCGATCAGGGTGTATTTGGCGTGCAGCTCCATGCCCGGCGTGTAGTTGCCGGTGTGCTGACCATCCTTGCCGATGCCCATGTCGCCGGTGGCGACGCCCTTGACCGACCCGTCCTCGTGGTACAGCACCTCGGCCGCGGCGAAGCCGGGATAGATCTCGACCCCCAGCGCCTCGGCCTGCTGCGCCATCCAGCGCGTCACCAGCCCCATGCTGACGATGTAGTTGCCGTGGTTGTGCAGCTCCTTCGGCAATCCGAAGTTCGGCAGGCGGAAGCTGCTGACGGACGTGTAGTAGTGGAATTCATCCTTGGTGACCGGGGTGTCGAGCGGGGCGCCCTTCTCCTTCCAGTCGGGGATCAGCTCGTTCAGCGCGCGGGGGTCCAGCACGGCGCCGGACAGGATGTGGGCGCCGACCTCCGACCCCTTCTCCAGCACGCAGACGCTGACCTCGCGCCCGGTCTCCGCCGCCTTCTGCTTCAGCCGGATCGCCGCCGCCAGGCCTGCCGGCCCGGCGCCCACGATCACGACGTCGTACTCCATCGATTCGCGTTCCATCGCGCGCCCCTTCCTTGGTTGGCGGCATGCTACATAAATGCATCCCGGGAATCGAATGGCCGATCATGTCGCGGCAGCTTTCGCGCCGGCTGCGACGCCGATCTCCCTCGGCGGCCGCTGCGGCAGGTGCGGCAACGGGTCCGGCGGCAGGGTTGACAGGGCAGGCGGGGCTGCCGCTTCTAGGGCATGGACAGGACCAGCGAATCGACCGTCGCCGTGCACCCCGCCGAGATCATCGCGCTCTTGAAATGGTACCAGGACGCCGGCATCGACGAGGCGATCGGCGATGACGCCGGCGCGCTCGGCCGCCGCCGCGCCGCCCGGGCCGCGCCGCCGCCGTCCGCCGTCCTCGCCCCCGTGCCCGCCGCCGCGCTGGCCGAGGCACCGTTGCCGCAGCTGCAGCCGGCCGCGCCGCCACCGCCGCGCGCCGCCGGCGCCGCGGTGCTGCCGGGCAGCGACGCCGCCACCGGCGACGCCCGCCGCATCGCCGCCGGCTGCAACACGCTGGACGAGCTGGCGGCGGCGCTGGCCGCCTTCGACGGCTGCGGCCTGAAGGCCACCGCCACCCAGATGGTGTTCGCCGACGGCAACCCGGAGGCCGACATCATGATCGTCGGCGAGGCGCCGGGGGCGGAGGAGGACCGGCTGGGCAAGCCCTTCGTCGGCCAGTCCGGCAAGCTGCTCGACCGCATGCTGGCGGCGATCGGGCTGGACCGCACCACGGTCTACATCACCAACATCGTCAACTGGCGCCCGCCCGGCAACCGCCAGCCCAACGCGGCGGAGATCGCGATCTCGCTGCCCTTCATCGAACGGCATGTCGCGCTCAAGAAGCCGAAGATCGTGCTCTGCGCCGGCGGCACCTCGGCTGCGGCGCTGCTGGCGACGCGCGAGGGCATCACCCGGATTCACGGCCGCTGGTACGATCGGTCCTTCCCCGACCTGCCGGCGCCGGTGCCGACCATGCCGATCTACCACCCCGCCTTCATCCTGCGGCAGCCCGGCATGAAGCGCGACGTCTGGCGCGACCTGCTGGTGCTGCGCCGCCGGATGGTAGAGCTGGGCTGCGCGTTCAAGCCCGACGCCTAGACTCTCGCATCGCTCCTCCCCTCTTGAGAGGCTGGGACGGGAAGCTAGGCAGCCGCTCAGATTGCCTCTCCCGCCTGGCGGGAGAGGTCGGGCTCGCGTAGCGAGACCGGGTGAGGGCGGGCCCAGGCTTCGACAAAGAGCCCTCACCCGGAGCCGCTTCGCGTCTCCGACCTCTCCCGTAAACGGGAGAGGCAATCGGCGTGAACAAAACGTGCATTGTGTTAAGTGGAACGACTCGTTCATGATACGTTCCATGAAAGCACCACCAGACGATTTCGACATCCAGGCCCACTGCCGCAGCCTCGCGCTGCAGCAGATGGAGATGCTGACCGAGATCGCCGAGCTCAGCATGCAGCTGGTCAGGGGGGAGGGCGCCCGTGCGCTCGACGCCCAGGCCCAGGTCAAGGCCGCCGGGCCCAAGTCCGACGAAGCGGTGGCGGCCAGGGCCGAGGCGCGGGAGGCCGGGCTGGCCTTCACCCGCTTCGCCCGCACGGTGCATCAGTCGCTGGCCCAGCGCGCCCGCGCCGCCGACAAGCTGTGCGCCCAGGACCGGGCCGAGACCCCCGACCGCCTGGCGGCCCGCAAGGCCCGCCGCGACCGCCACCGCGACGAGGTCCAGGACACCCTGCGGGACATGATCTGCGAGGAGATCGAGGATGAGGGCCGCTTCAACGCCCTGAAGGATGATCTCGAGGAGCGGGTCGATGGGCTCTACGAGGACCAGGATGTCCAGGTCGAGGACCGGCCGGTGGGGTCGGTGATGGCGGGGGTGGCCTGCGGCCTCGGCCTGTCGGAGACCTGGCAGCGCTGGCGCGGCGAGGAATGGCCGGGCACGCCGCGCCCGGCCCGGCCGGCGGGCAGCCCGGCGGAGATCCGGGCGATCCGGGCCAAGCGCCGGAAGGCGGTGACCGCGGCGGTCGAGCGCGACTTTGCGGAATGCGCCGATCCCGCCTGGATCCCGGCGCTCCGGGCCGGGCTGGCGGTGCGGCTGCAGGAGCCCGATGTGATCGAGATGCTCGACACCGAGACCATCGCCACCGCGGCCAACCGTCTCTGCCGGTCGCTCGGGCTCAGCCCGATGGTCTACGGCTTCAAGCCGGAGGCGCCGGACACCGGGTGACGGGTTGGATGGGGCGGAGCCACCCCCTCACCCGAAATCGCTGCGCGATTTCGACCTCTCCCCAAGGAGAGGTGTGGAGCGGCGCGCCTTCTCTTAGTCCCCCTCCCCCTGCGGGAGGGGGGTAGGAGGAGGGGGTTTTCGCCGCTGGAGCCGGCCTCGATTCCGACAATCCGGCCGTTGATGGCGAAGCCTGTCCTTTGCGCATTTGCGCGCGGACGCGCGCAGACCCCTCCCCCTACCCCCTCCCGCAAGGGGAGGGGGGGGGACTCCATAAAGGTCGCATCACCCGATAAAGATCGTGTCGATCACGATGGACCCCGAAGGGGCTTCTGAAACGGTCCCGCTTGCGGGAGAGCTCGCGCCCCCAAATCCGACAGGTCGCGGCGGCGAGCCTGTTTTGCTTTTCCTGCCGGATCGTCTCGGCTAGCTTGGCCGCTTCCTTCGACCCAGGGACAGGGGGGCGCATGCCGGGCCGGATCGACGAGACTCGTCCATTCATCGCCGTCAACATCGCGATCCTGACCGTGTCGGACACGCGGACGCCCGCCGACGACAAGTCGGGCGACACGCTGGTCGAGCGGGTCACCGGCGCCGGCCACCGGGTCCATTCCCGCCTGATCGTCCGGGACGACCAGGCCGGGATCGAGGCGCAGCTGCGGGCCTGGATCGCCGACCCCGAGATCGACACCGTGATCGCCACCGGCGGCACCGGCGTCACCGGCCGCGACGTCACGCCCGAGGCCTTCCACGCGGTCTACGAGAAGCACATCCCGGGCTTCGGCGAGCTGTTCCGCTGGCTGTCCTACGACAAGATCGGCCCCTCGACGATCCAGAGCCGGGCGACCGCCGGGGTCGCCGGCGGCACCTACCTGTTCGCGCTGCCGGGGTCGCCCTCGGCCTGCCGCGACGCCTGGGACCTGATCCTGAAGGACCAGCTCGACAACCGGTTCCGGCCCTGCAATTTCGTCGAACTGATGCCCCGGCTGCTCGAGAAGTGACCGCCATGCCGCCCTTTCTTCGCCTCGGCCGGCTGGCCGTCCTCTCCCTGATGTTCGTCCTCGCCGCCTGCGCCGCCCCCGGCGGCACCGGCCGGCCGGGCAGCCAGCAGGCCGCCGTGGCCGATGTGCCGCCGCAGCCCACCAGCGGCTGCGGCATCCCGGCGGCGGCGGGCACGCAGACGCTGAAGTTCCAGGGCGCGTCCTGGCGCTACATCGTCGACCTGCCGCCCGGCTACGACAAATCGCACCCCTACCGGCTGATCGTGGCCTTCCACGGCCGCACCGGCACGGCGGAGAAGGTGCGTACCTATTTCGACCTGGAGGGCCCGGCCGCCCGCCCGGCGGTGGTGGTCTACCCCCAGGCCCAATCCGGCTGGGGCGGCAAGGCCGACCGCGACATGGCCTATGTCGACACCCTGCTGGCCCGGCTGAAGGCGACGCTGTGCGTCGACCAGACCCAGATTTTCGCCGCCGGCCATTCGATGGGCGGCAGCTTCGTCAATGACCTGTCCTGCGCCCGCACCGGGGTGTTCCGCGCCACCGCCGTGGTCGCCGGCGGCATCGGCAGCGTGCGGCCCTGCCGCGGCGAGATCGCGGCGATCCTGCTGCACAATCCCAAGGACAACATGGTGGCCTACAGCCAGGGCATCATCGAGCGCGACAAGCGCATCGCCCAGAACCGGCTGCAGCCCAACCCGGTCGACGCCAGCGCCACCTTCCGCTGCAAGCGCTGGGGGGCGCGCGCCATCTCCGACCCCGTGGTGTTCTGCGACCTACCCTCGACCTTCAACCGCAGCCGGCCCTATGCACATGGCTGGCCGGACGGCACCGGCCCGACCATCGTGAGCTTCTTCGACCGGCTGACCGACCCACGGATTCAGTTGACAGAGAACCCGCCCGCCCCTTAGGTGGAGGCATGGTGATCCACCGTCGCACGCTTCGACTTATCTGACCGACGCCCCAAGGGGCGTCGTGCCGAAGCCTTTGCGACCTCTGTCCGGATCCTCACCATGACCCCCGCCCGACCTTTTCGACCGGCCGTTTCCCACACCATCCGGTCCACGCTGCGACTTATCACCGGCCGCTGAGCGGCGCATCGCGCGCCCCGCGGCCCCTTGGCGCATCCATGTCATGCGCCCGTCGTCATTCCGCCCTATGATTTCAGTCCGGCCGTTCTCCGGCCGGTGCGAGAGAGACCTCCGATGTCCGTGATGCCAATCGACAAATACCGCCCGGTGCAGACCGTCGCGCTGCACGACCGGCAATGGCCGAACCGGGTCATCGACCGCGCTCCGATCTGGTGCTCGGTCGATCTCCGCGACGGCAACCAGGCGCTGATCGAGCCGATGGGGACCGACCGCAAGCAGCGCATGTGGGACCTGCTGGTCCGCCTGGGCTTCAAGGAGATCGAGGTCGGCTTCCCCGCCGCCTCGCAGACCGATTTCGACTTCGTCCGCCACCTCATCGACAACGACCTGATCCCCGACGGCGTCACCGTCCAGGTGCTGACCCAGTCGCGGGAAGAGCTGATCCGCCGCACCTTCGATGCGATCCGTGGAGCGAAGCGGGCGATCGTCCATCTCTACAACTCGACCTCGACCCTGCAGCGCCGCGTCGTGTTCGGCCTCGACCGCGACGGCATCACCGAGATCGCGGTGCGGGGCACCAAGCTGATCAAGGAGCTGGTGCCGACGGTGCCGGAGACCGAGATCGTGTTCCAGTACTCGCCCGAGAGCTTCACCGGCACCGAGCTCGACTACGCCCGCGACATCTGCGGCGCGGTGCTCGACGCCTGGCAGCCGACGCCGCAGCACAAGGCCATCCTCAACCTGCCGGCGACGGTCGAGATGGCGACGCCGAACGTCTATGCCGACCAGATCGAGTGGTGCCACCGCAACTTCGCCCGGCGCGACAGCTTCGTGCTGTCGGTCCATCCGCACAACGACCGCGGCACCGGCATCGCCGCGACCGAGCTGGCCCTGATGGCCGGCGCCGACCGGGTCGAGGGCACGCTGTTCGGCAATGGCGAGCGCACCGGCAATGTCGACATCGTCACCCTGGGGCTGAACATGTTCACCCAGGGCGTGAACCCGGAGCTCGACCTCCACGATGTCGGCGACATCGTCCGCACCGTCGAATACTGCAACCAGCTGCCGGTGCATCCGCGCCACCCCTATGGCGGCGAGCTGGTGTTCACCGCCTTCTCCGGCTCGCACCAGGACGCGATCAAGAAGGGCTTCGCGGCCATGGAGAAGAGCAACAGCGGGTTGTGGGAGGTGCCGTATCTGCCGATCGACCCGCAGGACATCGGCTGCAGCTACGAGGCGGTGATCCGGGTCAACAGCCAGTCGGGCAAGGGCGGCGTCGCCTATCTCCTCCTGACCGATCACGGGCTGGACCTGCCGCGCAAGCTGCAGGTCGAGTTCAGCCAGGTGATCCAGAAACTGGCCGACGAGACCGGCAAGGAGATCTCGTCCAAGGTGATCTGGCATGAGTTCGAGCAGGAATACCTCGTGCCCGGCCGGGTCGAGGTGATCGGCCACACCACGCTGCCGACCGGCCGCGGCGAGCGCCACATCGAGGCGCAGGTCAGGATCGACGGGGTGGAGAAGACCATCCGGGGCGAGGGCAACGGCCCGCTCAACGCCTTCGTCGACGCGCTGAAGCGCGAGATCGACATCGATGTCGACATCGCCGACTACCGCGAGCACGCACTGCGCAGCGGGTCCGACTCCAGCGCCGCGACCTATGTCGAGGCGCAGATCGGCGGCAAGACCCTGTTCGGCGTCGGCATCGACAGCAACATCGTCATGGCCTCGCTCAAGGCCGTGGCCGGGGCGGTCAACCGGGGCCTGCGCAAGGCCGCGGCCTGAGGGTCAGGCTGGCCGGGTTCGCCGCGGCGGACCCGGCCGGCCGCCGGGGACATTCCTGCTGGGAGGACGACCATGCCGCAACTGCGACCCGAAGACCTGGCGGCCGATGAGCGCGACGCGCTGGGCCGCATCAACAGCGGCGGCGCGGTCGACGACCGCCTGTGCCGGTCGCTGCAGTCGCGCGGGCTGATCGCGCCGGCGGGCGGCGGCTGGGCGCTGACCAATGACGGCAGCGTCCTGCTCGCCACCATCGGGCTGCAGAAGCTCGACGAGTAGAGCACTGCCGGCCTGACGGGTTCCCGTCAGGCCTTCTTCACCAGATCGTGCATCGCCGCCGCCTCGGTGCTGCCGGGGAAGACGACGCGGTTCAACGCGTCCTCCGGCAGGCCGAGATGGTCGCGGAACACGCCCTTGACCACGGCACGCAGATCCGTGGTCGGGGCCAGGTCGCGGGCCTGGTACAGCTTGTCCTTGGACAGGCCGGGCCAGTCGGCCAGCACCCGGCCGCCATGCACCGCGCCGCCAGCCAAGAGCGCGATCGAGCCGGTGCCGTGGTCGGTGCCGCCGGAGCCGTTGGCCGCGGCGGTGCGGCCGAACTCGGTCACGGTCAGGATCGTGGTCTGCTTCCAGGCGGGACCCAGCCCGGTGCGCAGGGCCTGCAGCGTGGCGGCGTAGCTGGCCAGCAGCTCGTTCAGCCGCTTGACCTGCAGCACATGGGTGTCCCAGCCATACAGCTCCATCACTGCGATGCGCGACCCGGCAGGGTCGGCCAGGAACTTGCCCGCGGCCTGAGCCAGCGCGGCATCGCCCCCGGCGCCTCGGGCATTGGCGCCCCCCTGGGCCATGTCCTGCATCTGCTTGCCGAAGGCGGTGGTGTCCAGCCCGGCGACATAGGCGGCGTGCAGCGCCGGGTCCTTGTCGTAGAGGTTGGAGACCAGGTCCGGGAAGCCCGGCGGCAGGCCCGAGGGCCGGTCCGGCAGCCAGGAGGTGACGGCGGTCGACCCGCGCAGCACCAGCGGAATCTCCTCGGCGAAGGCGATGCCGAAGCGCCGGTCGGTGGCGCCGATCAGCCCCAGCGTGCGGTTCAGCCAGCCGTCGCGGGTGCCGTCCAGCTTGGCGGCGCCGGTCTCCAGCAGGTCCTGCCCGTCGAAATGCGACCGGTCGCGATAGGGCGAGGCCACGGCGTGCAGCGGCAGCAGGCTGCCTTCAGTGTACCATTGCTTCAGCGGCGCCAGCCCCGGATGCAGGGCGAAATGGCCGTCGAGGTCGACCATGCCGCCGTCCTTGGCGGGGTCGGGCGGGGCCAGCGCCCCGTGCAGCGTGCGGTAGTCCGGGTCGCCATAGGGCGGCACCGCGGCCAGGCCGTCCAGCGCGCCGCGCAGGATGATCAGGACGAAGCGCTGCTCGATCGGCGCCTTGGCCAGCAGCAGCCGGGCGGGCAGCGTCGTGGCGGCGGCGGTGGCGGCCAGGCCGCCGAGCAGATGGCGTCGGGTGAGGATCATGCTCTCACCTCCTCTGGAATTCCGGGCTGAGCAGGGCGAGCGCGATGCCCTCGCGGGCGCTGGGCGCGGCGCTCAGCGCGGACCGGGTCTTGTCGGACAGGGTCGGGCCCAGCACCGCCTCGGCGAAGGGCACGGGCGGCTGGTCGGCGACGTTGCGCGGGATCGACAGGTAGCCCCATTCGATCCGCTGCATCATCAGCTCCGGCGCCAGCCAGTCGGCCTCGCGGTCGGGCCAGCCCTCCGGCGACGGGGCGTTGTAGACCAGCTGCCCCAGCCGGCGCAGCCAGTTCACGGTGTTCAGGTCGGCGGTTTCGACGCCGAGGCCGCGCAGGGCCGAGGCCACCAGGTCGAGCGGCGCCTTGTATTTGCGCCGGTCCGGCGTCCAGGCCTCGGGCGAATCGATCAGCGCCTGGGACACCGCGGCCAGGTCGCCGCCGCTGTCCTGGAAGGTCTTCGCCAGCCGGTCCACCGCGGCCGGCGGCGGGTCGTCGGCGATGAAGTGGCGCACCAGCTGGGTGGCGATGTGCTTGGCGGTCGAGGGATGGGCCGCCAGCGTGTCCAGCGCGGCTTCGCCCTCCGCCTGGTCGCCCTGGGCGTAGGTCTTGCCGAGGAAGGTCTTCGGCCCCGGCTCATGCCCGAAGGGGCGGTAGATGAAGGTCGTGCCGGCGGGGTCCCGGGTGCCGCCCACCGACCAGCCGGTCAGGATCAGGGCCAGGCTGTGGACATCCGCCTGGGTGTAGCCGCCGTCGACGCCCAGGGTGTGCAACTCCATCAGCTCGCGGCCGAGATTCTCGTTCACCCCGATGTCGGCCTTCGCCCCCTGCTTCGAATTCGGCCCGATCGACCGGGCGTTGTCGAGGTAGTACAGCATGGCGGGATGGTGGACCACGGCGCCCAGCAGGTCGCGGAAGCGGCCGGTGACGTTGGGCCGGATCGCCTCGGCCTCATAGGCGCCGGCGAAGGGCATCACATAGTTCTGGGCGTAGGACACGGTGAAGTGGTTGGTCCAGAACTTGACCAGCCGCTCGCGGAACGGGGTGTCGCTGGCGATCGCCGCCTGGATGTGGGCGACGCGGTCGCGGTCGCGCAGAGCGAACGCCTCCTTCTGCTGCGGACTCTGCGTCGCCATGGCCGGCGCCGACTGGATCGCGCTCAGCAGGGCCACGCCGGCCCGGGTCAGCGGCATGTCACCGGCCGGGGCGGCGGGCTGCTTGATCTGCGCCTGCAGCCAGCCCTTGGGATTGGGGGCGATGGTGTCGAGGTCGCCGGGCCGGGCGCCGAAGCCGAACCGGTTCGCGGCAATGGCCGCTTCGACGAGAGACATTGGGCTCCTCCGTCTCCGCTTTCGAATGTCGGCCCCTTCTACCCCAACCCACGATCATCGGGTGGGATTCCGTCGGCAAGCGTCGCGATTGGGGCCGTCGGGTCGCGTTGCGTCCGGTTCACTGATGTGCTCCATAGATAGAGTCAAAACCGCGGCAGGACGAGGATTGCGGGCGATGGGGACGGTTGGTCGCAGGGCGCGGGACGCCCGCATCGAGACGGACGGCGCGGCGTCGGCGGCAGCCGACAGGCTGCGCCTGCTCAAGGCGCTGGAGAAGAAGATCCTCTGGCTTTCGGCCTGGACGATCCACAACGCCAATCATCTCCGGCCCAGCCCGGACGGGCTCAAGGTGGGTGGTCACCAGGCCTCCTCCGCCTCGCTGGTCACGGTGATGACCGCGCTCTATCTCGACGTGCTGCGGCCGCATGACCGTGTGGCGGTGAAGCCGCATGCCAGCCCGGTGTTCCACGCCATCCAATACCTGCTCGGCAACCAAACGCAGGACAAGCTGGAACAGTTCCGATCGCTCGGCGGGGCGCAGTCCTACCCCTCGCGCACCAAGGATGTCGACGATGTCGACTTCTCCACCGGCTCGGTCGGGCTCGGCGTCGCCATGACGCTGTTCGCCTCGATCGCGCAGGACTACGTGGCGCTGAAGGACTGGGGCCGCGGGGCCAAGGCCGGCGGCCGCATGATCGCCCTGATGGGCGACGCCGAGCTCGACGAGGGCAACATCTACGAGGCCCTGCTCGAGGGCTGGAAGCACGATGTCCGCAATGTCTGGTGGGTGATCGACTACAACCGCCAGAGCCTGGATTCGATCGTCACCGACCGGCTGTTCACCCGCATCGACAAGCTGTTCGAGAACATGGGCTGGCGGGTGGTGTCGCTGAAATACGGCCGCCTGCTGGAGGCCGCGTTCAAGCGCCCCGGCGGCAAGGCGCTGCAGCGCTGGATCGACGAATGCCCGAACCCGCTCTACTCCGCTTTGGTCTACCAGGGCGGCGCGGCCTGGCGCCGCCAGCTGCTGGCCGATATCGGCGGCGAGACCGGCATTCCGGAGCTGCTGGCCGACCATGACGATGCGGCGCTGGCGGCGCTGATGACCAACCTGGCCGGCCACGACATGGAAGCGGTGCTGGCGGGATTCCACGGCATCACCGACGACGTGCCGACGGTGTTCATCGCCTACACCATCAAGGGCTTCGGCCTGCCCTTCGCCGGGCACAAGGACAATCATTCCGGGCTGATGAACCCGGACCAGATGGCCGCGTTCCAGGCCAGCCAGGGCGTGCCCGAGGGCCGCGAGTGGGAGCCCTTCGCCGGCATCGACGACCTGGCGGACGAGCTGCAGGCCTTCCTCGGCGCCGTGCCGTTCACGGCGGAGGGGCGGCGGCGCTACCAGGCGGCGCGGATCGCGGTGCCGCGCGACCTCGACTTCAGCCCGGCCGAGACCGCGTCGACCCAGGAGGGCTTCGGCCGGATCATGGGCGACCTCGCCAAGCGCGAGGACAGGCTGGGCGAACGCGTGGTCACCACCTCGCCCGACGTCACGGTCTCGACCAATCTCGGCGGCTGGGTGAACCGGCGCGGCATCTTCGACCGCCACGGCCGCGCCGATGTGTTCAAGGAGCAGAAGGTGGTCTCGGCCCAGCGCTGGGGCATGTCGGCGGACGGCCAGCATGTCGAGCTGGGCATCGCCGAGAACAACCTGTTCATCAATCTCGCGGCGCTGGGCCTGACCCATTCGCTGTTCGGTGAAAGGCTGCTGCCGGTCGGCACCCTGTACGACCCGTTCATCGCCCGCGGCCTCGATGCCCTGAACTACGCCTGCTACCAGGATGCCCGCTTCATGCTGGTGGCGACGCCGTCCGGCCTGACCCTGGCGCCGGAAGGCGGGGCGCACCAGTCGATCGGCACGCCGCTGATCGGCATGGCGCAGGACGGCCTGGCCAGCTTCGAGCCGGCCTATGTCGACGAACTGGCGGCGGTGATGGCCTGGGGCTTCGAGTACATGCAGCGGTCGCCCGAGCCGGCGGAATCCGACAAGGCCGCCGACTGGGTGCGCGACCATGACGGCGGCTCGGTCTATCTCCGGCTGTCGACCCGGCCGCTGGAGCAGCCCAAGCGCGAGATGACCGACGTGCTGCGCCAGGCGATCATCGCCGGCGGCTACTGGTTGCGCGAGCCGGCGCCGGGCGCCTCGCTCGCCATCGTCTACACCGGCGCGGTGGCGCCGGACGCGATCGCCGCCTTCGACCAGATCCTGGAGGACATCCCCGGCGCCGGCCTGCTGGCGGTGACCTCGGCCGACCGGCTGAACGCCGGCTGGCATGCCGAGCTGGCGGCGGTGCGCGCCGGCCATCCGGTCGAACCCTGCCTGGCCCGCCGGCTGCTGGCGCCGCTGGCGCCCGACGCGGCGCTGGTCACGGTGCTGGACGGCCATCCCGCGACGCTGTCCTGGCTGGGCGGCGTGCACGGCCACCGGGTCAAGCCGCTGGGGGTCGAGCATTTCGGCCAGTCCGGCACCATCCCGCAGCTCTACAAGAAGTACGGCCTCGACGCCGACGCCATCCTCGACGCCTGCGCCGCGGCGTGCCTGGGGCGGTGACGGGCGCCTGGATCACGGTTGAGCCGCCGGGATCTCATCGCCCGGCGGTGATCACATGGGCCTGGATCTGCCCGACGACGGGGCCGGGGCCGAAGCGGGCGGCAATCGCGGCGGCTGCGGCTTCGGTCGCTTCCGCCAGCCGGCCGGCGGCGCGGTCCTCGATCTCCTTCCGCATCGGCGAGCCCTGGCAGTATCCGATGGCGGCGAACAGCGCATCCGGCGCCGAGCTTTGCCGCGTGACCGTGTCTGATGTCACCGACCCGAACCCCGCGGCTCGCAGCTGGACTTCCAGGGCCGCGACGTCGTGGAAGCCGTGCGGCGTGCGGGCCAGGAACATCGGCGGGTCGTCGGGGAACAGGCGTGCGACCGATCTCACCACCACATCGGCGAACTCGTTGGCCTCGATCCGGTCCCAGACGTTGAGCAGGAAGCGTCCCCCCGGCTTCAGGACGCGATGCGCTTCGGAGAACGCCTGGACCTTGTCGGGAAAGAACATCGCGCCGAACTGGCACACCACGGCGTCGAACATCCCGTCCGGGAACGGCAGGGATTGGGCATCCGCCTGACGCCACGTCACCCGTGGCGACGAGATCAGGCCCGATGCCCGGTCGAGCATCGCCTGATTGATGTCCGTCGCATCGATGGAAACCTCATCCGGCAGGGCGGAGAGCAGCGCCCGCGTGACGATGCCGGTTCCGGCGGCCGTCTCCAGCACGCGGCCGCGCCGCAGGCCTGTCAGCCGGGATGCCAGATCGCTGGCATAGGGCGCAAAGATCATCGGTCCCAGATGCTGGTCGTACAAGGCAGGGATGGGTCCCTGGAAGATCCGATCGGCCTCCATGGCGGCAGCCTCCCGTTGGTTCTGTCTCGGCACCTCCATGACTCGACGGCGGGCGGGACGGAAAGTCCAGCGCGAACGCTCAGGCCGTCATCTCGACCCGGCCCAGCGCCTCGATCTCGATCGCCACATGGGCGCCCGGCCCGATCCATTGGGTCTGCACCAGGCTGCCCAGCAGCACGGTCTCGCCTGCCATCAGGCCCCGGCCGCGGGTGCCCAGCGTGGTGGCCAGCCAGGCCAGTGCCGCCAGCGGATGGCCCAGCACGTCCCGCCCATGGCCGCGCCCGACCTCGACGCCGTCGACCAGCATGCGGCCGGACAGGGCGGCCAGGTCCAGGCCGCGCCAATCCGCCACCGGGGCGCCCAGCACGCAGCCGGCCTGGAAGAAATCGTCGGCCAGCAGGGTCGGGGCGCCCAGTGCGGCGAAATCGGCATAGCGGTCGTCCACCACCTCGATCGCCGGCAGCACCGCCTCCACCACCGCCGCCACGCTGGCGCGGTCATGGGGGCCGGGCGGCAGGTCACGGCCGATCCGCACCGCGATCTCGCACTCCACCCCGAGGCGGTGATGCGCCGCTGCCGCAAAGCGCCCGGGGCTCGGCTGGACATTGGCCTGGAAGATGCCGCCCTCGCAGGGTTCGGGGATGCCGAGGAAGCGCTGCATCACCGGGGTGGTGCAGCCGATCTTCCAGCCGACCCGCGGCCCCAGCCCGGCGGCGGACAGGCGCTGGTGCACCGCATCCTGCAGGCGGCGGCCGGCGGCGGCGTCGGCCGGGCGCAGGCCCTGCGGCAGGCCGGCGAAGGCGCCGGGCCGCAGGCGGTTGGCGGCCAGGAGATCGGCCGCATTCGGCGGGGTGGCCACATCACACTCCATTGGTAGGACCCTCATCCTCTGCTACCTTCATTCGTCGGACAAGAGGAGGACGCCATGGCAGGAGTGCTGCTCGTCACCGGCGCGGGGCGCGGCATCGGCGCCGCGATCGCCCGGCTGGGCGCCGCCCGCGGCTGGCGCGTCGCGGTCAACTACAGCCGGTCGCGCGCGCCGGCCGAAGCGCTGGTGGCGGAGATCGCGGCGGCGGGCGGCGAGGCGGCCGCCTTCGCCGCCGACATCGGCGACAGCGCCGCGGTCACCGCCATGTTCGCCGAGATCGACCAGGTGCTGGGGCCGGTCACGTCGCTGGTCAACAACGCCGGAATCATCGGCCCGGTGGCTCGGGTCGAGGCGCTGGACGACCCGCAGGCCCTGGTTGCGCTCTACGCCACCAACGTCTTCGGCGTGTTCCACTGCAGCCGCGAGGCGATCCGGCGGATGTCGCGGCGCCGGGGCGGCCCGGGCGGGGTGATCATCAACATCTCCTCGGTCGCGGCGCGCCATGGCGGGCTGGCGGGGGAGGTGGCCTACGCCTCGTCCAAGGGCGCCATCGACTCCCTGACCACCGGCCTGGCGCGTGAGGTGGCGGCCGACGGCATCCGCGTCGTCGGGCTGCGCCCGGGCCTGACCGACACCGACATCAATGACGGCCATGACGGCGGCAAGTCGGTGCTGGGCGTGATCGCGCCGACCATCCCGCTCGGCCGCATCGGCCGGCCGGAGGAGATCGCCGAGGCGGCGCTGTTCCTGCTGTCCGACGCCGCCTCCTACATGACCGCGACCACCATCGACGTGTCGGGGGGGCGCTGACACCCCCTTTTTTTGTCAAATCATTGCAACGCGGGAGAAAACGGCGACAATGGCCCAGGATCCAAAGAAGGTCGACGACCGCGGCATGAAGAAAAACGGATACCCCTCCGCCGGCCTGCATGGCCGCGTCGTCCACGACATCGGAGCCCGGATCGTCTCCGGCAAGATCCCGCCGGGTGATACGCTGCCCAGCGAAGGCGAGCTGGCCGAGACCTACGGGGCCAGCCGTTCGGCGATCCGCGAGGCGGTGAAGGTGCTGGCGGCCAAGGGGCTGGTGGAACCGCGCCGCCGCTCCGGCACCCGGGTGCGGCCGCGTGAATCCTGGAACCTGCTGGACCCCGACATCCTCGGCTGGCATTCGCCCGAGGCGCTGATCCCGAGCTTCCGCCGCGACCTGGTCGAGCTGCGCTGGGCGATCGAGCCGGCGGCGGCGGAGCTGGCGGCCCGCCGGTCGCAGCCCGAGGACCGCGCCGTGATCCTGGAGGCGCTGGACGAGATGGAGAAGGCGGGCGAGGACCCGCGCGCCTTCTACAGCGCCGATGTCCGCTTCCACCTCGCCGTGTTCGCCGCCAGCCGCAACGTCCTGATCGACCGGCTCAGCACCATCCTCGGGCCGCTGCTGACCATGAGCTTCCAGGCCCAGGCGCGGCACAACCGGGCCTTCCCGCTGGCGGTGGGCGACCACCGCGCGGTCTATGAGGGCATCGCGGCGGGTGACGCCAAGGCGGCGCGCAAGGCGATGCAGTTCATCATGAACCAGAGCGCCCGCGAGCTCGAAGCCGCCAGCCCGGCCGTCGCGATCGCCGCCGACGCGCCGGCCTGATAGCGGCCGCGGCGCGGGTTGTCAGCGCCGCCATCCTCCGCGACAATCGCCGGGACCGGACGCTGCCGCCAGGACGCGGCGTCCGAACGACAAGAACCGCGCACCAGCCATTGGATCAAAGAGGGGGGAACCATGACCATGCCGCACGGCCTGATTCGACGAACCATCCTGCTGGCGGGGCTGGCGGCCTGCGTCGCGCTTCCGGCCGGGACGGCGTCGGCCGCCGACTATCCGTCGCGGCCGATCACCATGGTGGTGCCGTTCGCCGCCGGCGGGTCGACCGACTTGGTGGCCCGCATCATCGCCGAGAAGATGACCGAGGATCTCGGCCAGACCGTGATCGTCGAGAACAAGGCCGG
This sequence comes from Inquilinus ginsengisoli, assembly GCF_031453975.1. Classification (NCBI taxonomy): domain Bacteria; kingdom Pseudomonadati; phylum Pseudomonadota; class Alphaproteobacteria; order Rhodospirillales; family Rhodospirillaceae; genus Inquilinus; species Inquilinus ginsengisoli. The sequence goes on along the minus strand of NZ_JAVDPW010000008.1, from coordinate 161,904 downwards.
GGCGGGCGGCAACATCGGCGCCGCCGCCGTCGCGACCTCCGATCCCGACGGCTACACCATCCTGATGGGCACCATCGCGACCCACGCGCTGAACCCCGCGATCATGAAGGACATGCCTTATGATCCGGTGAAGAGCTTCGCGCCGATCTCGCTGCTGGTGCTGGTGCCCAACGTGCTCGAGGTCAACCCCGAGCTGCCGGTCAAGTCGGTGCAGGAGCTGATCGCGCTGCTGAAATCCAAGCCGGGCGAATACAGCTACGCCTCCTCCGGCATCGGCACCCCGCTGCATCTGTCGGGCGAGCTGTTCAAGGCCCTGGCCGGCGTCGACATGGTGCATGTGCCCTATCGCGGCGCCGGGCCGGCGCTGAACGATGTGGTGGCGGGCCAGGTGCCGATCATGTTCGACAACCTGCCGTCCTCGACCCAGTTCATCAAGGCGGGCACGCTGCGGGCCCTGGCGGTCACCACCAAGACCCGCTCCCCCAGCTTCCCCGACCTGCCGACGATGGAGGAGGCGGGGGTGCCGGGCTACGAGACCTACACCTGGAACGCCCTGTTCGCCCCGGCCGGCACGCCCCAGGCGGTGGTCGACCGGCTGAACGCCGCGGCGGTCAAGGCGGTTAAGGACCCAGGCCTGCAGCCGCGCCTGGCCGATCTCAGCGCCACCGTGGTCGGCTCCTCCGCCGACGAGCTGGCCAAGCATGTGGTGCTCGAACTCGCGAAATGGGCGCCGATCGTCAAGGCCTCCGGCGCCGACCAACAGTGACCTCCGAGGACTGACAGGGAGAGTTCGCCGATGCCGTTCGAGACCCGCCGCCTGGGCCGGACCGATGTCGCCGTGACCACGCTCGGCTTCGGCTCGGCGGCGCTCGGCGAACTCTTCGTCAAGGTGCCGGAACCCCAGGCCCAGGCCACGCTGCAGGCGGCCTGGGATGCCGGCATCCGCTATTTCGACACCGCCCCCTGGTACGGGCTCGGCCTGGCCGAGCACCGGCTGGGCAGCTTCCTGCACGGCCAGAAGCGCGGCGAGTTCAGGGTCTCGACCAAGGTCGGGCGCTGGCTGCGGCCCTCGCCGCATCCGGAGAGCTACCATTCCGACAAATGGGCCGGCGGGCTGCCCTTCGACGTCGTCTTCGACTACGGCTATGACGGCATCATGCGGGCGATGGAGCAGATCTGGATGCGGCTGACCCTGCCGCGGATCGACCTGCTGCTGATCCATGACCTCGACCTGCCGCACCACGCCACCGAGGGCCGGGTGCGGGCCCATCTCGACCAGCTGTCGTCATCGGGCTGGAGGGCGCTGGAGCAGCTGAAGTCGTCCGGCGTGATCGGCGCGGTCGGCGCCGGCATCAACGTCAACGGCATGATCCCGCGGCTGCTCGACGCCGCCGATCTCGACGCCTTCCTGGTGGCGATGCCCTACACGCTGATGGAGCAGGCGCCGCTGGCCGAGGAGTTCCCGATGTGCCAGCGCCATGGCGCCGGCATCGTCATCGGCGGCGTCTTCGCCTCCGGCCTGCTCGCCACCGGGCCGGTCGCCGGCGCCAAGTACAATTACCGCGACGCGACGGCGGAGGAGCTGGAGCGCTGCCGCCGGATCGAGCGGGTCTGTGCCGCGCATGGCGTGCCGCTGGCCGCGGCGGCGCTGCAGTTCCCGCTGGGCCATCCGATCGTGGCCTCGGTCATCCCCGGGGCGCTGTCGCCCGACCAGGTGGTGCGCAACGTCGAGAATTTCCGCTACCCGATCCCCGCCGGCCTGTGGTCGGATCTGAAATCGGAAACCTTGATTCGCACCGACGCGCCGACACCCTGAATGGACCGGCGGTAAGCTGGGGAAGGGCGTGTTGCCATGCGTGTAGCGTCGATCGGCGAGTGCATGATCGAGATTGCGGTGAAGTCCGGCGGCGATGCCCAGCTCGCCAGCGGCGGCGACACGCTGAACACCGCGGTCTATCTCGCCCGCCAGGGCGTCGCGGTCGACTACGCCACCGCGCTGGGCGACGACCCCTACAGCGATGAGATGCTGGCGCGCTGGCAGGCGGAAGGGGTGGGGACCGGGCTGGTGCCGCGCCTGCCCGGCCGGGTGCCCGGCCTCTACATGATCCGCACCGACGACCGGGGCGAGCGCAGCTTCCACTACTGGCGCGACCGGGCGCCGGCGCGCGAGCTGTTCGAGCTGCCGGGGTCGGACGGGCTGGTCGAGCGGCTGCTGGGCTACGACCTGATCTACTTCTCCGGCATCACCCTGTCGCTGTACAGCGACCGCGGCCGCGACGCCTTCCATGCCGCCTTGGCAGCTGCCAAGGCGAAGGGCGCCCGCATCGCCTTCGACGGCAACTACCGGCCGCGCGGCTGGCCCGACAAGGCCCGGGCGCAGGCGGTGTTCGAACGCTTCCTGCGGCTGGCGACCCACGCCCTGCCGACCTTCGACGACGAACAGGCGCTGTTCGGCGACGCCGACCCGCAGGCCACCATCGCCCGGCTGCGCGGCTGGGGCGTCGGCGAGATCGTGGTGAAGAGCGGGGCCGAAGGCTGCCACATCGCCGCGGACGGGGCGGAGACGACGGTGCCGGTGCCGGTGCGGGTGACCCCGGTCGACACCACCGCCGCGGGCGACAGCTTCAACGCCGGCTACCTCGCCGGCCGCTTCGCCGGGCTGGACCCGGCGGCGGCGGCGGGGCGCGGCCACCGCCTGGCCGCCGTGGTGATCGGCCATCGCGGCGCCATCGTGCCGCGCGACGCCATGCCGGATTTCGCCGGCGGCCCCGTGGCCTGACGAGATCGTTTTCGGAATTCCCAACACCGTCATTGCGAGCGCAGCGAAGCAATCATCGGGCGGCTCGAACCGGCGCCATGGATTGCTTCGTCGGCTTCGCCTCCTCGCAATGACGACCGGGAATGGGTGTGGTGAAATGGTCCAGCAAGCCGGAAAGGCCACGCGACCGCGTTTCATCGCCGCTCCGGGCGGATGACTCTCCTCCGGGCGCTGCAATTTGCTAAGGTGCGGCGCAACCGAATGACCCGCTGATTGACCCGAGATCCGCCATGACCATCGACGCCATCATCGCCCGCGCCCCGATCATCCCCGTGCTGACCGTCGAGACGGTGGAGGCGGCGATACCGCTGGCCCGTGCCCTGGTCGAAGGCGGCCTGCCGGTGCTGGAGGTGACGCTGCGCACCAAGGTGGCGCTCGAGGTCATCGCCGCGATGGCGCAGGTCCCCGGCGCCGTGGTCGGGGCCGGCACGGTGCTGTCGCCGGCCGACCTCGAGGCGTCGCGCAAGGCCGGCGCCGTGTTCGGCGTCAGCCCGGGCCTGACGCCGGAGCTGGCGCGCGCGGCGGAGGGCTATCCCTTCCTGCCCGGCGCGGTGACGCCGTCGGAGATCATGGCCGCGCGGGATCTGGGCTATGGCGTCCTGAAGTTCTTCCCGGCCGAGATCTATGGCGGCCAGTCGGCGCTGGCGGCCCTGGCCGGCCCGTTCGGCGGCATGCGCTTCTGCCCGACCGGCGGCGTCCGCGAATCCAACCTGCGCACCTACTTGGCCCTGCCGAACGTGGCGGTGGTCGGCGGCACCTGGCTGGCCGGCAAGTCGGAGATGGCAGCGGGCGACTGGGCGGCGATCACCGCCCGCGCCCGCCGTGCGGTGGCCATCGCCCGGGGCGAGGAGGAGGCGTGACCGCCGCGCCCGGCTTCACCCTGCGGGCGCTGCACACCGAAGACTGGCCTGACGTCGCCGAGATGCAGGCCCAGCCGGGCTTTCGCTGGGGCACGCTGCGGCCGCCCTATGAATCCCGCGACGCCGTCCGCAAATGGCTCGAGGACCGGTCGCCGGGCGACCTCTACATCGCGGCCGAGGCCGAGGGCCAGGTGGTCGGGCTGACCGACCTGACCTGCGGGCGGGGCCGCCGCCGGCACGCCGCCGGGATCGGCATGGGCGTGCATGACGGCTGGCAGGGCCAGGGCATCGGCACCGCCCTGATGGCGGCGCTGATCGACGCCGCCGACAACTGGCTGGACCTCAAGCGGCTGGAGCTGACGGTGTGGGCCGACAACGCGCCGGCCCTGGCGTTGTACCGCAAATCCGGCTTCGTCGAGGAGGGTCGGCTGCGCGCCTACGGCTATCGCGACGGCGCCTATGCCGATGTGCTGGCGATGGCGCGGCTCCGGGGTCTTCCAGGGTAGGGAACCGCATTGCTCCCTCTGTCATCCTCGGGCTTGACCCGAGGATCCAGGGGCCATCGAGAGCAGTTTTGGCGGCCCCTGGATCGCCCGGTCAAGCCGGGCAATGACAGAAAAGGGGAGAGCCCCCTCATCTCTCAGTGATGCGCCGAGTCGGTGAAGCTCGGTTCGGCCAGGCCGCTGGCCTTCAGCTGGTCGACGATCTGGGCCTTCAGCCGCTCCAGACCGGCCTCGTCGCCGCTCTCGGCCCGGGCCACCAGCACGTCCTGGGTGTTCGAGGCGCGCAGCAGCCACCAGCCATCCGCCGTGGTCACCCGGGCGCCGTCGATGTCGTTGACGTCGGCGCCGGACTGGCGCAGCCGGGCCATCACCTCGTCGATCACCGCGAACTTCCTGGTCTCGTCGATCTGGAAGCGGACCTCGGGGGTCGACACCGTGCTGGGGAAGGTGTCGCGCAGCGCCGCCAGCGTGCCGCCGCTGCGGCTGACCTGGGCCACCAGGCGCAGGCCGCAATACAGCGCGTCGTCGAAGCCGTACCATCTGTCGGCGAAGAAGATGTGGCCCGACATCTCGCCGGCCAGCGGCGATTTGGTCTCGGCCATCTTCGCCTTGATCAGGGAATGGCCGGTCTTCCACATCAGCGGTGTGCCGCCCAGCTTGGCGATGGCGTCGAACACCGTCTTGCTGGTCTTGACGTCAGCGATGACGACGCCGCCGGGATGGCGCGGCAGCACGTCGATGGCATAGATCGCCACCAGCATGTCGCCCGGGATGATCCGGCCGTTGCCGTCGATGGCACCGATGCGGTCGGCGTCGCCGTCGAAGGCGATGCCCATGTCGGCCTTGGTCTCGGCCACCTTGGCCTGCAACGCCACCAGGTTGTCCGGGATGGTCGGATCCGGATGGTGGTTGGGGAAATGGCCGTCGATGTCGTCGAACAGCAGGATGTGCTTGCCCGGCAGCTTCCTGGTCAGCCGGCGCAGGATCTCGCCGGCGGCGCCGTTGCCGTTGTCCCACACCACCGTCAGGTCGCGTGGCCCGTCATAGTCGCGCAGCATGCGCTCGACATAGAGGTCCTGCAGGTCGACGTTGCTGACGCGGCCCTCGCCCTTGGCCAGGGTGCCGGCGGCGGCGATGCGGCCGATCTCCAGGATCTGGTCGCCATAGACCGGGCCGCCGCGCACCACCATCTTGATGCCGTTGTAGTCCGGCGGGTTGTGCGACCCGGTGACCATCACCCCGGCATCGGCGTCGAGATGCTTCTGCGCGAAGTACAGCATCGGCGTCGGGCCCAGGCCGACCCGCACCACCTCCAGCCCGGTCGAAGCCAGCCCCTCGACCAGCGCCGCCTCCAGCTCGACCGAGCTCAGCCTTCCGTCATAGCCGACCACCACCTGCCGGCCACCCTTGCCCTTGACCATGGTGCCGAAGGCGGATCCCACCGCGCGATAGTCGGCGGCGTTGAGGGTTTTGCCGATGACCCCGCGGATGTCGTACTCGCGAAGAACGGTGGGGTGGAAGCTGTGGGTCATGCGGGCGCGTTCCTTGAGGACGGGTCTTGTTGGCCAGGTCAGCCGGCGGAGCCGGGGACCGGGCGGCCGATGCTGTGATAGCGGAAGCCGGCCTCGGTCATGTCGGCCGGCTTGTAGACGTTGCGCAGGTCGACGAACACCGGGCCGGTCAGCAGCTGGCGCATACGGGCGGGGTCGAGGGCGCGGAACTCGTTCCATTCGGTCAGCATCACCGCGCCGTCGGCGCCGCGCAGCGCCTCATAGGCGCCAGTGGCGTAGTCGATGTCGGTCAGCAGCTTGCGCGCCTCGGTCATCGCCGCCGGGTCGTAGGCCCGGATCCGGGCCCCGGCCTGCTGCAGCGCCGGCACCACGGTCAGGCTGGGGGAATCGCGCATGTCGTCGGTGTTCTGCTTGAAGGCCAGGCCCAGCACCGCGATGGTCTTGCCGGCGACATCGCCGTCGAAGGCCGCGATCACGCGATCGGCCATTTCCGTCTTCCTGGCCTCGTTGACCTCGATCACCGCCTCGATCAGGTGCTGCGGCGCCCCGGCCTCGCGCGCGGTCTGGACGAAGGCCAGCGTGTCCTTGGGGAAGCACGATCCGCCATAGCCCGGGCCGGGATGCAGGAACTTCGGCCCGATGCGCTTGTCCAGCCCGATCGACCGGGCGACGTCATGCACGTTGGCGCCGACCTGCTCGCACAGATTGGCAACCTCGTTGATGAAGGTGACCTTCATCGCCAGGAAGCTGTTGGCGGCATATTTGATCAGCTCCGCCGTTTCCACCGCCGTGATCACGATCGGCCGTTCGATCAGGTACAGCGGCCGGTAGACGTCGGACAGGATCTTCTTGGCGCGTTCGCCCTCGGTGCCGATCACCACCCGGTCGGGCAGCATGAAGTCGCCGATCGCCGAGCCTTCGCGCAGGAATTCCGGGTTCGACGCGACGTCGAAATCGGCGTCCGGCCGGGTCTGGCGGATCACCTCGGCGACCTTGCGGCCGGTGCCGACCGGCACCGTCGATTTGGTGACCACGACGGTGTAGCCGGTCAGGGCCCGCGCGATCTCCTCGGCCGCGGCGAAGACATAGGTCAGGTCGGCATGGCCGTCGCCGCGCCGGCTGGGCGTGCCGACGGCGATGAACACGGCGTCGGCGCCGTCGACCGCGGCGGCCAGGTCGGTGGTGAAGGACAGCCGGCCGGCGGCCGCGTTCTTCGCCACCAGCGCGTCGAGGCCGGGCTCGTAGATCGGCATCTCGTTGCGCTTCAGCCGCTCGATCCGGCCGGCATCCTTGTCGACGCAGACGACGTCGTGGCCGAATTCGGAGAAGCAGGCGCCGGAGACGAGGCCGACATAGCCGCTTCCGATCATGGCGATGCGCATGGGCCCATGTACTCCAGTGTCAGACGGACCGCCGGACCCAAGCCGGCCAAATCATTCCGGCGCGATCATCGCAGATAGGGGGCGATCGCCTCGCGCAGCGCCGCCGACAGATCCGCGCGATCGAGCCCGTAGGCCAGATTGGCGGCGATGAAGCCGACCTTGTCGCCGCAGTCGAAGCGGTCGCCCTCGAAGCGGGTGCCGTGGAAGGGCTGGTTGCCGATCAGCCGGGCCATCGCGTCGGTCAGCTGGATCTCGCCGCCGGCGCCGCGCTCCTGCCGGTCGAGATGGGCGAACACCTCGGGCTGCAGGATGTAGCGGCCGACGACCGAGAGGTCGGACGGTGCGTCTTCCGGCTTCGGCTTCTCGACCAGACCGGTGACCTCGGCGACGGTGCCGTCATCCTGGCCGATGGCGAGGATGCCGTAGCGCGAGGTCAGCGCCTTCGGCACTTCGCGCACCGCGATCACGTTGCCGCCATGGCTGGCATAGGCCTTGGCCATCTGCGCCAGCAGCGGGGTCTTGCATTTGAAGATCTCGTCCGGCAGCAGCACCGCGAAGGGCCGGTTGCCGACCAGGTGGCGGGCGCACCACACGGCATGGCCGAGGCCGAGCGGCTGGGCCTGTCGCACGAAGCTGAACTGGCCGGGCGGCAGCTCGGCATCCCGCGCCGCCTTCAGCTGCTCCGTCTTGTTGCGCGCCTCGAGGCTGGCATAGAGCTCGGTGTGCTGGTCGAAATGGTCCTCCAGCGCGGTCTTGCCCCGGCTCGAGACGAAGATGAACTCCTCGATCCCGGCGGCCTTGGCCTCCTCGACCGCGTATTGCAGCACCGGCTTGTCGACGACGCAGAGCATTTCCTTGGGCACCGCCTTGGTGGCGGGCAGCGACCGGGTGCCAAGACCCGCGACGGGGAAGACGGCAACCTTGACGGGCTCGGACATGAACGCCTTCTTCTGAAACCTGGAACGCCGCTAAGAACGCTTCACCTCATGCCTTGTGCCATAGGCGACGGCGAAAAGGAAAGCGGCCGGACGGATGAGGCCCGGCCGCGCGGTCGTACCAATGGCTGTCAGGGCAGCAGCAGCGGCGCCAGATACTGCCGGATGTTGGCCTCGAACTGGCGGTCGAAATCATCCATGCCGTCCCGCACCAGGCCGCTCGTCGCCTGGGCCTGGTCGGCGGCGCTGGACCCGTCGGTCAGGGTGGTCGAGCGTTCGACCTTCACGTCGGTGTAGCCGCCGGTGTAGGTGCCCACGGGGCCGATCTCGAGCCGGGCGACCAAGTGCAGGGTCAGCTTCTGCGCCGGCTGGTCGTTGAACAGCGAGGTCAGGCCGCCCTGGGTGGCCAGCCGCTCCTGCGTCAGGCTGGCCTGCTGGATGACCAGCCGGGCGGTCCCGGCGCGCCCGGCCGCCTGCAGCCGCGCCGCGCCCCAGTTGCGGATCGCCGCCGCCGGACTCTGCGCCAGGGTGGCACCGAAGCCGGCCGCGCCCGCAGCGGACTGGTCGACGGTGTCGACCCGGGCGACGTTCAGCCGGATCGGCGCACGCCCGGCGAAATTCACCGGCTGCAAGGGCGTCAGGTCGGCCGGGCCGCTGCAGGCCGCGAGCAGCAGGGCGGCGCCGGCGAGCAGGCTGCGTCGGGTGAGATGGGGCATCGGGGCTCTCCGGGACTGGAACATCTGCGGGTGTCCGGGCGGACCCGGCCTCCCGCCGGGTCAGGCGGCGTACAGCGCCGCGAGCTGGTCTTCGTCGAACACGTAGCGGGTGTTGCAGAACTCGCAGTCGACCTCGACCCGGCCGTCGACGGCCAGGCTCTCGACCTCCGCCCGCGGCAGCGAGGACAGCATCGCCGTCACCCGTTCGCGCGAACAGCGGCACGAGAAGCGCATCGGCTGGGGCGCGAAGACCCGCACCCCGTCCTCATTGAACAGGCGGTACAGCAGTGCCTCGCCCGCCAGCTGCGGCTCGGTCAGCTCGTCATCGGTGGCCGAACCCAGCAGCACCATGGAACGGCGCCAATCGTCCTCGCGATCGGTCGGCACCTCCTTCTCGGGGTCGGGCAGGCGCTGCAGCATGATGCCGCCGCCGCGCCAACCGGTCGGGGTCAGCCGCACGGCTGAGCGCAGGCCCGCCTGCAACTGCTCCGACTGGCGGAAGTAATGCTGGGCGCATTCCCACAGCGTCTCGCCGGACAGGTCGACGATGCCCTGGTAGCGCTCGGTGTCCGCACCCTGGTCGACGGTGAAGGCCAGGTGGCCGCGGCCCATCAGGGCGGGCACCGTGGTGCTGCCCTCGGCCTCGGCCAGCCGGGCTTCGTCGAACACGGCATGGGCGCGGACGGCGCCGTCCGCGGTGACGTCGGCCACCACCAGCCGCACCGGCCCGTCGCCCTTGGCCTGCAGGGTGAACACGCCCTCGTATTTCAGGGCGCTGGCCAGCAGCGCGGTCAGCACCACGGTCTCGGCCAGCAGATGGGCGACCGGCTCGGGATAGGCGTGGCGGCCGAGGATGTCGTCGAGCAGCGGGCCGAACCGGACCAGCCGGCCGCGCAGCCCCGACGCCTCGATCTGGAAGGGGAGGACGATATCGTCGGCCACCATGGTCACAACGCTCCGAGACACCACAGCAGGATGCCCTTCTGGGCGTGCAGGCGGTTCTCCGCCTCGTCCCAGACCACCGATTGCAGCCCGTCGATCACGCCGTCCGTCACCTCCTCGCCGCGATGGGCCGGCAGGCAGTGCATGAACAGCGCATCGGGCTTGGCCTGCGCCATCAGCCGCTCGTCGACCTGGTAGGGCCGCAGCAGGTTGTGGCGCGACGCGGCATCCTTGTCGCCCATCGACACCCAGGTGTCGGTGACGACGAGGTCGGCGCCGCGCACCGTGGTGTCCGGATCGGTGCCGACCGAGACCCGGGCCCCCTCGCGATGCGCCCAGTGGATCAGGTCGGCCGGCGGCGCCAGCTCGTCCGGGCAGGCCAGGCGCAGCTCGAAATCGAACATGGCGGCGGCGCGGATCCAGGACCGGGCGACGTTGTTGCCGTCGCCGCTCCAGGCGGCGACGCGGCCGGCGATCGGGCCGCGCAGCTCCTCGAAGGTCATCACATCGGCCATCAGCTGGCAGGGATGGGTCTCGTCGGTCAGGCCGTTGATGACAGGGACGGTCGCGTTCTCCGCCATCTCGCGCAGGCGGTCCTCGTCCGAGGTCCGCAGCATGATGGCGTCGACATAGCGTGACAGCACCCGGGCGGTGTCGGCGATGGTCTCGCCGCGGCCCAGCTGGATCTCCGCCCCGGTCAGCATCACCACCTCGCCGCCGAGCTGGCGCATGCCGACCTCGAAGGAGACGCGGGTGCGGGTCGACGGCTTCTCGAAGATCAGCGCCAGGGTCTGGCCGGCCAGCGGCTTCGACCGGGTGCCGCGCGGATCGGTGCGCTTGAGGTCGAGCGACCGGTCGATGATCTGCCGCAGGTCGCCCTTGGACAGATGGTGCAGGTCGGTGAAGTGCCGGATGTCAGCCATTCGCCGCCGCCTTGCCCGATGTCGCCCGCGCGCCGCAGACCTTGTCGAAGGCCGCGATCGCCTCGGCGATCTCGGCCGCGCCGATGGTCAGCGGCGGCAGGATGCGGATGACGTTCTCGCCGGCGCCCACGGTCAGCAGGCCCGCGGCCCGCAGCTCGGGGACGATCTGGTCGCTCGGCTGCACGCATTTCAGGCCCAGCATCAGCCCGTTGCCGCGCACCTCCTCCAGCACCGTCGGGTGGCGCTTCACCAGCGCCTCCAGCTCGGCCTTGAAGGCTTGGCCGGTGCGCTCGACCGTCTCGAAGAAGCCGTCGGCCAGGACGATGTCGAGCACGGCGTTGCCGACCGCCATGGCCAGCGGGTTGCCGGCATAGGTCGACCCGTGGGTGCCGGGGGTCATGCCGCAGGCCGCCTCCTCGGTCGCCATGAAGGCGCCGAGCGGGAAGCCGCCGCCGATGCCCTTGGCGATGCACATCACATCCGGCGTGATCCCCGCCCATTCATGGGCGAAGAACTTGCCGGTGCGGCCGTAGCCGCACTGGATCTCGTCGAAGAACAGCAGCAGGCCGAACTCGTCGCAGACGCGGCGCAGCTCGCGCAGATATTCCGGCGTGGCGGCCTTGATGCCGCCCTCGCCGATGATCGGCTCGATGCAGATCGCCGCGGTCTCGTCGGTGATCGCCGCGCGCAACTCGTTCATGTTGCCCCAGGCCACCTGGTCGAAGCCGTCGACCAGCGGGCCGAAGCCCTTGATCAGTTTCTCGCCCTTGGCGGCCGAGATCGCGGCCAGGGTCCGGCCGTGGAAGCTGGAGGTGACGGTGATGACCCGCCAGCGCTTCGGGTTGCCGCGGGTGTAGTGGTATTTGCGCACCAGCTTGGTCGCGCCCTCCCACGCCTCGGCGCCGGAATTGGTGAAGAACACCGTGTCGGCGAAGGTGCTGTCGACCAGCCGCTGGGCCAGGCGCTCGCCCTCCGGGATCCGGTACAGGTTCGAGGTGTGCCACAGCTTCGCGGCCTGGTCCTGCAGCGCCTTGACCAGATGCGGATGGCCGTGGCCGAGCGCGCACACGCCGATTCCCGCGATCAGGTCCAGGTATCGTCGCCCGTCGGTCCCGAACAGATACGCCCCTTCGCCCCGCTCGAAGGCGAGGTCGGCACGCGCATAGGTCGGCATCACGGCGGGAATCATGGACAGGCTCGCTGAGAGAGAGTCTTGGACAGAGTCTCGTGGGTTGCGGGAAGGCAGCGACTTAGCCCAGTTTATGCGGTGCTTGTCAACGCGCGCCCGTGCCGTTATAACGCGCGCTTCGTTCGGGGTGGCGAGGCCGGGGTACGACCCCCGGGGCATGCCCAACCACCCTTCCATCGTCTTCCCTCGGAAGGACTGAAAATGCCCAAGATGAAGACCCACTCCAGCGCCAAGAAGCGCTTCCGGCTGACCGCCTCCGGCAAGGTCCGCTACAACTCGGCCTATCGCCGCCACCGACTGCTGACCAAGACCAAGGCAGCGAAGGAGCGGAACCAGGGCACCAAGATCATGTGCGACGCCGACGCGACGAAGGTGAAGCGCTATTTCCTGGTCAACGGCTGAGCAGGGGAGCGCTAAGCAATGGCAAGAGTTTCACGCGGCGTCACCAGCCACGCCCGTCACAAGAAGATCCTCAAGCTCGCCAAGGGCTATCGGGGTCGCGCTTCGACCAACTATCGCGTCGCGATCGAGAAGGTCGAGAAGGCGCTGCAATACGCCTACCGGGATCGCCGCAACAAGAAGCGCGATTTCCGCGGCCTGTGGATCCAGCGCATCAACGCCGGTGTCCGCGAGCACGGGCTGACCTATTCGAAGTTCATGCACGGCATCAAGCTGGCCGGCATCGACATCGACCGCAAGGTCATGTCCGACATCGCCACGCGCGAGCCGGAGTCGTTTAAGGCCTTGGTCGATCAGGCCCAGGCCGCGCTGAAGAACGCCGCTTGATCCGATCCCGCCCCGGCGGGACAGGATATAGCGATAGAGAAGCGGGGGTCGGGCCGAAAGGCTCGGCCCCTTTTTTCATGGCCGTGATATGGCCGCCGGGATAGCCGGCATGCCCATCGGGGAATTCAGGCGATGGAACAGGTTGAGACGCTGAAGCAGGAGCTGGCCGACGCCGTGGCCGCCGCGCAGGACCTCGCGGCGCTGGACACGGTCCGGGTCGGGGCGCTGGGCAAGAAGGGCCGCCTGACCGGGCTGATGGCCGGCCTGCGCGACCTCGACCCCGAGGCGCGCAAGGCCGCGGGCGCGGCGCTGAACGTGGTCAAGGACGAGATCTCGGCGGCGCTCGACGCGCGCAAATCGGTGCTGGAGCGGGCGGCGCTCGACGCCCGGCTGGCGCGGGAGCGGCTGGACGTCTCGCTGCCGGTGCGGCCGGAGCGGACGGGCCGCATCCACCCGATCAGCCAGACCCGGGACGAGATGGTCGCGATCTTCGCCGAGATGGGCTTCACGGTCGCTGAAGGACCCGACATCGAGGACGACTGGCACAACTTCACCGCGCTGAACATCCCGCCGGAGCACCCCGCCCGGCAGATGCACGACACCTTCTACCTGCCGGACCGCCCCGACGGGAAGGCGGCGGTGCTGCGCACCCACACCTCGCCGGTGCAGGTCCGCACCATGCTGTCGCAGAAGCCGCCGATCCGCGTCGTGGTGCCGGGCCGGACCTTCCGGTCCGACTACGACCAGACCCACACCCCGATGTTCCATCAGATCGAGGGGCTGGTGATCGACGAGGCCATCCATATGGGCCATCTGCGCGGCTGCCTGATCGAGTTCTGCCGCACCTTCTTCGACGTGCCCGACCTGCCGCTCCGCTTCCGCCCCAGCTTCTTCCCCTTCACCGAGCCGTCGGCCGAGGTCGACATCGGCTGCTCGCGCAAGGGCGGCGAGCTGAAGATCGGCAACTACGGCGACTGGCTCGAGATCCTGGGCTGCGGCATGGTCCATCCCAAGGTGCTGGAGGCCTGCGGCATCGATTCCACCCGCTACCAGGGCTTCGCCTTCGGCATGGGGATCGAGCGGCCGGCGATGCTGAAATACGGCATCCCCGACCTGCGCACCTTCTTCGACGCCGACCTGCGCTGGCTGAAGCACTACGGCTTCCTGCCGCTGGACGTCCCCAGCCTGGCCACCGGCCTCACCCGTTGACCCGCCCCCCGTTGACACGTCCTGCCGCATCGAGGCCGAGACCATGAAGTTCACCCTGTCCTGGCTGAAGGACCATCTCGACACCACGGCGTCGCTGGGCGAGATCACCGAGACGCTGACCAGCCTCGGGCTTGAGGTCGACGGCGTCGAGGACCCGGCCGCCGCGCTGGCGCCCTTCACCATCGCCTATGTCAAATCGGCGGTGCAGCACCCCAACGCCGACCGGCTGCGGGTCTGCATCGTCGACACCGGCAAGGGCGAGGTCCAGGTGGTGTGCGGCGCGCCCAACGCCCGCACCGGCATGAAGGGCGTGTTCGCCCCGGCGGGCGCGCACATCCCCGGCACCGGCGTCGACCTCAAGCCCGGCGTGATCCGGGGTGAGGCCTCGAACGGCATGCTGTGCTCCGAGCGCGAAATGGGGCTCTCGAACGAGCATGACGGCATCATCGAGCTGCCGGACGACGCGCCGCTGGGCGCCTCCTTCGCCGCCTGGCGCGGGCTGGACGACCCGGTGATCGAGATCGGGCTGACCCCGGACCGCGCGGATTGCGCCGGCATCCGCGGCATCGCCCGCGACCTCGCCGCCGCCGGCCTCGGCACGCTGAAGCCGCTCGACGAGACCGCGGTCGAAGGCCGCTTCCACACCGACCTGACGGTGACGCTGGACTTCCCGGCGGACGCCGCCTCGGCCTGCCCGCTGTTCGTCGCCCGCGTCTTCCGCGGCGTGAAGAACGGCCCCAGCCCGGTCTGGCTGCAGCAGAAGCTGAAGGCGATCGGCCTGCGCCCGATCTCGGCGCTGGTCGACATCACCAACTTCTTCACCTTCGACCGCAACCGGCCGCTGCACGTCTTCGACAAGGCCAAGGTCCAGGGCGGGCTGTCGCTGCGCCTGTCGCAGCCGGGCGAGACGCTGGAGGCGCTGAACGACAAGACCTACACGCTCGGCGACGGCGTGACCGTGATCGCGGACGACGCCGCGGTGCTCAGCCTCGGCGCCATCATGGGCGGCGCCTCGACAGGCGTGTCCGGGGACACCACCGAGGTGATCCTCGAGGCCGCGCTGTTCGACCCGATCCGCACCGCCATGACCGGCCGCGCGCTCGGCATCACCAGCGACGCCCGCTACCGCTTCGAACGCGGCGTCGACCCGGCGGCGGTGTTCGCAGGGGTCGAGCAGGCGACGCGCATGATCCTCGATCTCTGCGGCGGCGAGGCCTCGCAGTTGGTGGTCGCCGGGCGCGAGCCCGACTGGCGCCGCAGCCTGACCCTGCGCCCCAGCCGGGTCGAGAGCCTGGGCGGCATCGTGGTGCCGCGCGAGCGGCAGCAGGCGATCCTGGCGGCGCTCGGCTTCGGCATCTCCGACGGTGCCGATGGCGCCACCGTGGCGGCCGTGCCGTCCTGGCGCGGCGACGTCCAGGGCGAGGCCGACCTGGTCGAGGAGGTGCTGCGGGTCAATGGCTACGACGCCATCCCGGCGGTGCCGCTGCCGCGTATGAGCACCCTGACCCAGTCGGCGCTGACACCCCAGCAGAAGGCGCGCGAGCTGGTGCGGCGCGGCCTGGCGGCGCGCGGCCTGGACGAGGCGGTGACCTGGTCGTTCATGGATGGCCGCGACGCGTCCTGGTTCGGCTTCCAGAACAGCGGGCTGAAGCTGCTCAACCCGATCGCCTCGGATCTCGACACCATGCGGCCCTCGGTGCTGCCGAACCTGATCCGCGCCGCTGGCCGCAACGCCGCGCGCGGCCTGCCCGACGCGGCGCTGTTCGAGATCGGCCCCGTCTATCGCGACGCCACCGAGACCGGCCAGCAAATGGTCGCCTCCGGCGTGCGCAGCGGCCAGAGCGGCCCACGACACTGGGCCCAGCCGCCGCGCCCGGTCGATGCCTTCGACGCCAAGGCCGATGCCATCGGGGCGCTCGACGCCGCCGGGGCGCCGGTCGCCAACCTCGTGGTCTCGACCGACGCGCCGGACTG
Organism: Inquilinus ginsengisoli; assembly: GCF_031453975.1. Lineage (NCBI taxonomy): Bacteria > Pseudomonadati > Pseudomonadota > Alphaproteobacteria > Rhodospirillales > Rhodospirillaceae > Inquilinus > Inquilinus ginsengisoli. The sequence goes on along the minus strand of NZ_JAVDPW010000008.1, from coordinate 146,156 downwards.
GTACCACCCCGGCCGCTCCGGCTGCCTGCGGCTGGGGCCGACCGTGCTGGCCCATTTCGGCGAGCTGCATCCGGCGGTGCTGTCGGCGCTGGCGGTGGACGGGCCGGTGGTCGGCTTCGAGGTGTTCCTCGACGCGGTGCCGCAGCCGAAGAAGAAGGCGGGCACGGCCAAGCCGCTCTTGAAGCTGGCGGCGTTCCAGCCGGTGGTGCGCGACTTCGCCTTCGTGGTGGCCGAGGACGTGCCGGCGGATCGCATCGTCAAGGCGGCGAAGGGCGCGGACAAGGCGCTGGTCGCCGATGTCGCGCTGTTCGACGTCTATCGCGGCGCGGGGCTGGGGGAAGGGCGCAAGTCGCTGGCCCTGGCGGTGACGCTGCAGCCGGTCGAGGCGACCCTGACCGACGAGGCGATCGAGGCGGTCGGCAAGAAGATCGTCGCCGCGGTGGAGAAGCAGGGCGGCACGCTGCGCGGTTGACGCAGGCCGCCGCCGGGATCCCTGTGGAAACGGGGATCCCTACCGGGCTGAACGGGGCCGTGGCTCAGCGCGACGCGCGCCGGGCCGGCAGGTGCTTGGGCAGGGGAATGTTGGCCAGGGCGCGGGGCACCGGCTCGAAGCTGACCTTCTGTGCCCGGGCCGGGGCGTGCATCGCGATCATGGCGCCGATGCCGTCGCTGCCGGTCGACCCTTCCTCTTCGGCATCACCCTCCGCCGACGCCAGCATGGCATCGGTGTCGGACGGACGCCGGTCGGGCAGCGGCGGCTCGAACGGCACGCTCGCCACCTGCGTCGCAGCCACCGCGGGCGGGGCGGCCGGCGCGTCGGCGACATAGGCGCCGGTGCCCGAGCCGGCCTCGAAGGCCTCGTCCAGCAGCTCCGCCATCCGGGCGTTGCGCTCGGTCGGGCTGGTGCCGCCGAAGATCACGCCGATCAGCCGGGTCCGGCCCCGCACCGCGGACGCCACGAGATTGAAGCCGGCGGCGCGGATGTAGCCGGTCTTCATGCCGTCCATGCCCGGATAGGCCTGCATCAGCCGGTTGTGGTTCGGGAAGTTGCGGCCGCGATAGCGGAAGTTCTTGGTCGCGAAATAGGGATAGTACTGCGGATAGTCGTTGATCAGCGCCCGGGCCAGCACCGCCATGTCATGCGCGGTCGAGACGTTGTCCGGGTCCGGCAGGCCGTTGGTCGAGCTGAAGTTGGTGCGGCTCATGCCCAGCGCCCGCGCCTGCTGCGTCATCATCCGGGTGAAGCGGGATTCGCTGCCGCCGATCGCCTCGGCCAGCACCACCGACGCGTCGTTGGCCGACTGGGTGACGAGGCCCAGGACCGCGTCCTCCACCCGGATGCGGGACCCGGTCACGAGGCCCAGCTTGGTCGGGGACTGGGCGGCGGCGTAGCCGGACACGGCCAGCCGGGTGTCGAGCGTCAGGTCGCCCTGCTGCAGGCTGCGGAAGGTCAGGTACAGCGTCATCAGCTTGGTCAGCGACGCCGGGTACAGCTGCTGATTCGCATTTTCCTGGTGCAGCACCTCGCCGGTGCGCGCGTCGATGACATAGGCGGCATAGCGCCCCGCCGCCTCGGCCCGGATCGGCAGAAGCGCGAGAGCAAGACAGGCAAGAGCCGCCGCCGCCGATCGCGCAAGGAAACCTGGCATGCCAACCCCCCGCTTCACGCCATTTGCCGGTCTTGGTTCAGGCGTGATTTCAGAAGTGTAAAATAACCCGTTGATTTCTGTCTATAATTCAATTGATGGCAAGGCCATAAATTTCACCGGGCAGACGTGTCGCCCAGCGCGGCCGCAGGGATTTTGGCAGGCTCGGCCGGGTCAAGGCAACGGCGTTGCGGCAAGAGCCGGCGGGCACCGCCACGGCTCGCCCCGGCCTCGTCCCGGGTCAGTTATGTTGCAGTGCACAAAAAACGTTGACAGATCGCATCGACCTGCCCATATTCGCGGCATGTTGCAGTGCAGCATGACCGGTTGCTCCAGGGCATCGCAGGTCGGCTGCGTCGGTCAACCACTTACAGGAGCGCTGTCGTCATGACGACCAGCAAGACCCGCGCCGGGACGAGCAAGGTGCTCGAAGCCGTCGAATCCAACACCGAGATCGTGAGGAACACCGTGGCAGACACCGTGAAGACCAGCCAGGCCGCCGTCGAAAAGAACCTCGCCCAGGGCCTCGCCCTGTCGAAGGAGCAGTTCGAGAAGACCGCCCAGGCGGCCACCAAGGGCTTCGACGACCTCGTCACCCTCGCCAAGGGCAATGTCGACGCCTTCTTCGCGTCGGCCGCCGTCTTCGCCCAGGGCACCGAGCAGCTGAGCCGCGCCTGGTTCGCGCTGCAGCAGGGTGCCGCCGAGCAGGCCGCCGAGGCGACCCGTTCGCTGTTCGCCGCCAAGACCCTGCGTGAGGTCGTCGACCTGCAGTCGACCTACAGCAAGACCGCCTTCGACGGCTTCGTCGCCGAGAGCAGCAAGCTGTCGGAGCTGGGCCTGAAGGTCACCAACGACGCCGTGGCGCCGATCGCCGCCCGCGTCAACGTCGCCGTCGAGAAGCTGTCCAAGCCGCTCGCCGCCTGATCCAACCCTCTTTCCCGGACCGGTGACCCCCAGGGATCGCCGGTTTGAGATCGCGGCCAACGGCCCCGTCGACGATGTCGACGGGGCCGTCCTCATTTCAGCTATTCCGCGTTGCGGGTCTACAACTCCGGCCTCTGCGGCACTATCATCTAACCCAGGGTTCTTCCTTGGGTTCAAAACCGGCAATGCACATCCCATATCCATGAGCGATATCGAACGGAAGGATGATCAAGGAGGCGGCAACGACGCCGGCACCGGGGTTGTCATTCAGACCAAGCCGCGGACGAAGAAGCCGTCCATGTACAAGGTCCTGATGCTGAATGACGACTACACGCCGATGGAGTTCGTCGTCCATATCCTGGAACGCTTTTTCGCGAAGAGTCGCGAGGAAGCGACCACCATCATGCTCCATGTTCACCGGCGGGGTGTGGGCGTCTGCGGCGTTTTCACCTACGAGGTGGCGGAGACGAAGGTGGCGCAGGTGATGGACTTCGCGCGCCGCAACCAGCATCCTCTACAATGTATTCTTGAGAAGGCCTGACCAGGCTTGGCGGGCCCTCCCGGCATGGGGACGACCGATGCTCTCGCGTAATCTGGAGCAGACGCTGCACAGGGCTCTCGCTTTCGCCAATGAGCGACGGCATGAGTACGCCACGCTCGAACACCTGCTGCTGGCGCTGTCCGAAGACCAGGATGCCGTCGCGGTGATGCGTGCCTGCGGCGTCAATCTCGAAAAGCTGCGCCGCGACCTGGTGGGCTATATCGACACCGAACTCGCCACCCTGAAGATCGACGGGATCGAGGACGCGAAGCCGACTGCCGGCTTCCAGCGCGTGCTGCAGCGCGCCGCGATCCACGTCCAGTCCTCGGGGCGGGAGGAGGTGACCGGCGCCAACGTGCTGGTCGCCCTGTTCTCCGAGCGCGAGAGCCATGCGGTGTACTTCCTGCAGGAGCAGGACATGTCCCGCTTCGATGCCGTGAACTACATCAGCCACGGCATCGCCAAGGCCGGGGCCTCGGGCGGAACACGGACAGGGGCAGGGGCGGGCGAATCGCGTCCGATCTCGGGCGCCGACGAGGATGCGCAGGCGGAGAAGGTCGTGAAGAAGGGCTCGGAAGCGCTCAGGACCTATTGCGTCAACCTCAACGAGAAGGCGACGAAGGGCAAGATCGACCCCTTGATCGGCCGTGAGGCCGAGATCGAGCGAACGATCCAGATCCTGTGCCGCCGCTCGAAGAACAATCCGCTCTATGTCGGCGACCCCGGGGTCGGCAAGACCGCCATCGCCGAAGGCCTGGCCCGCCGCATCGTCGACGGCGAAGTGCCGCCGGTGCTGGCCGACGCCACCATCTTCGCGCTCGACATGGGCGCGCTCCTGGCCGGCACCCGCTATCGCGGCGACTTCGAGGAGCGGCTGAAGGCCGTGATGACCGAGCTGGAGAACCTGCCCGGCGCGGTGCTGTTCATCGACGAGATCCACACCGTGATCGGCGCCGGCGCCACCTCGGGCGGGGCGATGGACGCCTCCAACCTGCTGAAGCCGGCGCTGGCCTCGGGCGCGCTGAAGTGCATCGGGTCGACCACCTACAAGGAATACCGGAACTACTTCGAGAAGGACCGTGCCCTGGTCCGCCGGTTCCAGAAGATCGACGTCAACGAGCCGTCGGTCGAGGACACGATCAAGATCCTGCAGGGCCTGAAGACCTATTACGAGAAGCACCACCAGGTGCGCTACACCGCGGATGCCATCCGCACCGCGGTGGAGCTGTCGGCCCGCTACATCGGCGACCGCAAGCTGCCGGACAAGGCGATCGACGTGATCGACGAGGCCGGGGCCGCCCAGATGCTGCTGCCGGCGTCGCGGCGCAAGAAGACCATCGGCATGCGCGACGTCGAGGCGGTGGTGGCGAAGATCGCCCGGATCCCGCCGAAGAGCGTCAGCCGGGACGACAAGACGCTGCTGCAGACCCTCGACCGCGACCTGAAGACCCTGGTGTTCGGCCAGGACCCGGCGATCGATGCGCTGTCGGCCGCGATCAAGCTGGCCCGGGCCGGCCTGCGCGAGCCGGAGAAGCCGATCGGCAACTACCTGTTCTCCGGCCCGACCGGCGTCGGCAAGACCGAGGTGGCGCGCCAGCTGTCCAAGCTGCTCGGCATCGAGCTGGTCCGCTTCGACATGTCGGAATACATGGAGCGGCATTCGATCAGCCGGCTGATCGGCGCCCCGCCGGGCTATGTCGGCTTCGACCAGGGCGGGCTGATGACCGACTCGGTCGACCAGCACCCGCATTGCGTGCTGCTGCTGGACGAGATCGAGAAGGCGCATCCTGATGTCTTCAACATCCTGCTGCAGATCATGGATCACGGGAAGCTGACCGACCACAACGGCAAGTCGGTCGATTTCCGCAACGTCATCCTGATCATGACCACCAACGCCGGCGCCACCGAACTGACCAAGCAGTCGATCGGCTTCGGCGCCAGCCGCAAGGACGATGCCGGCACGGAGGCGATCAACCGGATGTTCACGCCGGAGTTCCGCAACCGGCTCGACGCCACCATCGCCTTCGGCCATCTGACGCCGGAGATCGTGGCCCAGGTGGTGGACAAGTTCGTGATCCAGCTGGAGACCCAGCTGGCCGACCGCCATGTCACCATCGAGCTGACCTCGACGGCGCGGCAGTGGCTGGTCAAGCGCGGCTATGACGAGCTCTACGGCGCCCGGCCGATGGCCCGGGTGATCCAGGAGTACATCAAGAAGCCGCTGGCCAACGAGCTCTTGTTCGGCAAGCTGGTCAAGGGCGGCCAGGTCCGGGTCGACGTCGCGCCGGACGGCGATAGCCTGAGCTTCGACTACATCGAGAATCCGACCGCCCCCGTCTCTTCCGACGACGCGGCCAAGGAACCCGAACTGGCCTGATCGACGGTTGGGCTGAAGACAGAAGGGCGCCTCCAGGGGCGCCCTTCTGCATTGTGTAGGTTAGGTTCGCTCTTGCGAACCCAACATCCTGCAGCCGGGTCCATTGTTGGGTTCGCAAGAGCGAGCCCAACCTACAAACTCTGCGGCATCCTCACCCCCGCATCGCCTCCTCCAGCACCGTGAAGATCCGGGGGCTGGCGCATTGCGCGACGTTGAAGCGCAGGAAGCGGCCGGCGGTGCGCGACGGGCTGAACACGTCGCCCGGCGCCAGCACCACGTCCAGCGCCAGGGCGCGGCGCGCGACATCCGCCGAATCCAGCCCGTCGGGCAGGGCCGCCCACAGCAGCATGCCGCCGCGCGGCTCGACCCAGAGTGTCAGCCCCAGCGCCTCGAGCCGCCGCCGCGTCTCGCCCATCGCCCGCGCCAGCTTGCCGCGCAGCCCCTCGACATGGCGGCGGTAGCTGCCGTCGGTCAGCAGCCGGTGGACCAGCCGGGCCGCCACCGCGCCGCTGGCGAAGCCGGTGGCCAGCTTCAGGTCGATCAGCCCCTCGATCCAATCCGGCCGCGCCGCGATGAAGCCGCAGCGCACCGCCGCCGACAGGGTCTTGGAGAAGCTGCCGACATGGATCACCCGGTCGAACCCGTCCAGGGCGGCCAGCCGCGGCGACGGCTCGATCTCGAAATCGGCGAAGATGTCGTCCTCGATCACGATCAGGTCATGCGCCTCGACCAGCATCAGCAGCCGGTGTGCCACCGCCGGCGACAGGCTGGCGCCGGTCGGGTTGTGCAGCGCCGCGTTGGTGACGTACAGCCGCGGTTTGTGCTCCGCCGCGGCCCGGGCGAAGGCGTCGAGGTCCGGGCCGGCCGGGGTGCGCTTCACGCCGACCACCTTGACCCGATGGGCCCGCAGCACCGCCAGGAAGTTGAAGTAGCAGGGGTCGTCGACCAGCACCGTGTCACCCGGCTGCAGCAACAGGCGGCAGACAAGGTCGATCGCCTGGGTGCCGCTGTCGGTCAGCAGGACCTGGCCGGACTCGGCGGCGATGCCGCGCTCCGCCAGGCGGCCGGCCAGATGGTGGCGCAGCGGCGCGAAGCCGAGCGGCGAGTCGTACTCGACCAGGCCCGCGGTGTCCGACCGGGCCAGGGCCCGCAGGGCCCGCCGGATGGCGGCGTCGGGCATCCAGTCGGCCGGCAGCCAGCCGCAGCCGGGCTTCAGCGCCGGCCCGCCCTCCTCCAGTGCCTGCCGCATGATCCACAGCGGGTCGATCTCCCGCTCCGGCCGCCTGCCGGGTTCGGCCAGGGCGAAGGGCTGGGCCTGCCGGGTGACGTAGAAGCCGGACCCGGCGCGGGCAGCGATGGCCCCGTCCGCCGCGAGCCGGTCATAGGCCTCGACCACGGTCGATTTGGACACGCCCAGCGTCTCGGCCAGGCGGCGGATCGACGGCACCCGGGCGCCCGGCACCAGGACCCGCGCCGCGATCCGGTCGCGGATCGTCTCCATCACCATGACCACCAGCGTGGTGCCGGGCTTCGGCTCGGGGGCGAGGTCGAGCATCCGTACCGGACTCCGGATCAGTACAGTTCGTCAGAATTGTACCTTACCATGTCTGGCGCGTCCTGTCCGAGGCGGCCAGGGTGCCGGCATGAAAACGGCAATCGCGACCATCAACGCCCCGTCCAGCGACGCCGCGGCGGGCTGGATCAACGGCCTGCTCGGCGTTCTGATCTTCAGCGGCTCGCTGCCCGCGACCCGGCTGGCGGTGTTCGACCTCGACCCGCTGTTCCTGACCGTGGCGCGCGCGGCGATCGCCGGCCTGCTCGCGGCGGCGCTGCTGCTGGTGCTGCGGCCGCGCCGGCCCGAACGGTCGGACATCGGGCCGCTGGTCGTGACCGCGCTCGGCGTCGTGGTCGGCTTCCCGCTGCTGACCGCCATCGCGCTGCGCTACGTCACCTCGGCCCACGCCATCGTCTTCGTCGGGCTGCTGCCGATCGCGACGGCGGTGTTCGGCGTGCTGCGCGGCGGTGAGCGGCCGCGGCCGGCCTTCTGGGCGTTCTCGATCCTCGGCGCCCTGATCGTCGGCGCCTATGCCCTGCGCCAGGGGGGCGACGCCTCGGCGTTGGGCGACGGGCTGATGCTGGCGGCCATCCTGGCCTGCGGCCTGGGCTATGCCGAAGGCGCCCGGCTGTCGCGGCGCCTCGGCGGCTGGCAGGTGATCTCCTGGGCGCTGCTGATCTCGCTGCCGCTGTCGCTGCCGGCGACCCTGCTGACCCTGCCGGGGTCCTGGGGCGCGATCGGCTGGCCGGCCTGGGCGGCGCTCGGCTACGTCTCGCTGTTCAGCATGCTGATCGGCTTCATCTTCTGGTATCGCGGCCTGGCCCTGGGCGGTATCGCCGCGGTCGGCCAGCTGCAGCTGCTGCAGCCCTTCTTCGGCTTTGCGCTCGCCGCAGCGCTGTTGCATGAGCCGGTGGGCTGGTCCCTGGTCGGCTGCGCCGCCGCCGTCGTGCTCTGCGTCGCCGGGGCCAAGCGTTTTGCCCGCTAGGCCGGACCTTCGCTGCGCAGCGCCGCGGCCATCCGACGGACATGCTCGATGAAGCGCCGGGTGGCGCCCAGCGGCTCGACTCCGCGGCGGGCCAGGTGCAGCGGCGCGGTCAGGGCCGGGCGGTCGGCCAGACGCAGGGTGGCGATGCCGCCGGTGTCCAGCCGGCACATCGAGGCCGGCACGATCGACACGCCCAGCCCGGCTTCGACCAGGCTCAGCGTCGACACCATCCGCGGCGCCTCCTGCGCGATGCGCGGGCTGAACCCGGCGGCGCGGCAGGCGGCGATGATCGAATCATAGAGGCCCGGCCCGCTCGGGCGGCGGTACAGCACGAACGGGATCTCGGCCAGGGCGGACAGCGGGATGACGCCGGGCCCCGACGCCAGGGGGTGGCCGGCCGGCACCGCCACCTGCATCTCCTCGTCCAGCAGCGGCTCGACCACGAGGTCGGCGGCCTCGCCGACCGGGGAGCGGATGAAGGCCGCGTCCAGCCGCTCCGCCCGCAACGCCTCGACCAGCTCGCCGGTGCTGCTCTCCTCCAGCGCCAGCGCGACCTGCGGCGCCGCCTCGCGGAAGCCGCGGATGGCGGCGGAGACGAAGGGGTGGAAGGCGGCCGAACTGGTGAAGCCGATGGCGATCCGCCCCTCCTGGCCCAGCGCCACCCGGCGCGCGGTCTCCAGCGCACGGTCGAGATGGGCCAGGATGGCGCGCGCCTCGGCCAGCAGGGCCAGGCCGGCCTCGGTCGGCTGCATGCCGCGGGGCAGGCGGCGGAACAGGATGACGCCGAGCTCCTGCTCCATCGCCTTGATCTGCTGGCTCAGCGGCGGCTGCTGGATGCCCAGCCGCTCCGCCGCGCGGGTCAGGTGGCCCTCCTCGGCCACGGCGATGAAGTAGCGGAGATGACGCAACTCGATCATCGGCATATCCGTGGAATATGGGGCGGCGAACCGCAATACGCCCACTGTTATGCCGACGCGGTCCGGTTGGCCACGGTTGCGATCGATACGGTCGCCAGCTCGGCCGCGAGACCGTTCGAGAATGCGCTGGTGTGAGTCGGCTGGTGGTGGTGTCGAGAACCGGCGCGCAGCGGACGTTTGGGTCCGTGAGCACCGGAAGCGCAGAAACCGCCATCAGACGGCCGCACCAGTAGCATTGTCGAATGGGCTCCTACAGCCAGCCCTTCCGCTTGAACCAGAAGTAGGGCAGCACTGCGGACAGGATCATCAGCGCGATCGCCCAGGGATAGCCCAGCAGCCATTGCAGCTCCGGCATGTTGGTGAAGTTCATGCCGTAGATGCTGGCGACCAGGGTCGGGGGCAGGAACACCACCGCTGCCACCGAGAAGATCTTGATGATCGCGTTCTGCTCGATGTTGATCATCCCCATCGAGGCGTCGAGCAGGAAGGTGATGTTGTTGCCGAGATAGGTGGCGTGGTCGGTCAGCGACAGCACGTCCCGGCTCAGGCTCTTCAGATGGATGCGGAACGCCTTGTCCTTGGTGGCGTCGCCGACCGCCAGGAAGCTCAGCAGCCGGGCCAGGCTGACCAGACTCTCGCGCACCTTCGACACCAGGTTCTGGCTGCGGCCGATCAGCTTCAGATTGGCCTCCAGCTCCTCGTTGGTGGTGCGCTTGTGCACGGCCTCATGCACCTTGAAGATGCGCTGCGACAGGGCGTCGACCTCGGTCGCCACCCGCTCCAGGATGTCGGCGGTGCGGTCGACGATCGCCTCCAGCAGGCCGATCAGCGTCGCCGAGCCCGAAGGGCACAGCATCGGCTGGCGCTCGGCATGGGCGATGAAGCCGGCGAAGGATTTCGGCTCGGCATAGCGGATGGTGACGAGAGTCTGGCCCTTCAGAACGAAGGTGATCGGGGCGGTGCCCGGCGCATCGGTCTCGGTGGCGAACAGGACGCTGGCGGTCATGAACATCGCGCCGTCTTCCTGGTACAGCCGGCTCGACGCCTCGATCTCCTGCATCTCCTCGCGGGTCGGCAGCAGCAGGCCCAGATGCTGCTCGGAGAAGTGCTCTTCCTCGGGCGTCGGGTTGAACAGGTCGATCCAGACCGCATCCGGCGGGAAGGGGGCGCCGGCCGACGGGTCGATCGTCGCGAAATGGGCGTTGGAAAGCGTATAGGCACGCAGCATCGCGGTGCTTCCTCTGCGGGCCGGCGCACCGTGCCGGGCCGGAGGCCCGCGCTGCCCTAGCGGGTCACCCCGGCCGGTCCGATGCCCGGCCGTCCGTCATGTCTCGGGGCGATCCGGGTCGATCGCCCGTCCGGTTCGATGGCACCCCTGGCGGGGCGACTGTCAGGGTCGTCCATGTCTCGATTCGTCGATGGCGGCATCGGGCCCGTTGCGGCACCCGTTGCCCGTCTTGGCTCGGATGCCACTGCGGGCCGGCGGCGTCAAGCGCCGGCAGGCCGCAGAGGGTGTTCAGGTCAGGGCGTCGATCGCGTCGGTGGACAGGTTGCCCGGCACGATGGTCAGCGGCACCCGCAGCTTGGCCATGCCCCGGCTGCTGGTCAGGTACTGGATCAGCGGGCCCGGTCCGGCGGAGGAGACGGTGTCGGCGCCCAGCACCAGCACCGAGATCGAGGGCTCCTCTGCGATCAGGGCGATCAGCTCGTCGCGCGGCGCGCCCTCGCGGATGTGCAGGATCGGGATGGTGCCGGTCAGCTGGTTGACCTCGCGCGCCACCCGCTGCAGCCGCTGCTCGGCGTCGTTGCGGGCCTCCTCGCGCAGCACGTCCTCGATCGCGCCCCAATGCTGGATTTCGCTGGGGCTCAGGACATGCAGCAGGGCGACCCGGCCGGCGGTGTGCTGCGCCCGCCGGCAGGCGTAGCGCAGGGCCGCCCGCCATTCCTCCGAATTGTCGACGACCACGAGGAAGATGCGCGGCATCTCCTTCTGCGGGGTCTCTGGGGCGTTGTCGGTCATGGCACCCTCTGGGTTGGAAAGACGATCAGGCGCGGCGGAAGACGACGCTCGCCAGCCAGCCGGCGGCGACGGCGACGAGAATGGCGGCCAGCCCGTACAGGGCCGATTCGCGGTGGGCGAAATCATAGATCTCGGCACCCAGCCCGACCTTGCCGACGATCAGCGGCGTGGTCTGGGCGTCGACCACCTGGCCGTTCCGGAACAGATAGGCCTCGACCTGGTACTGCCCGGTCGGGACGTTGGCCGGGAAGTCGATGCGGGTCCGGAACAGCCGGCCGCTGAGGAAGCTGACCTGGCCGGTCTCGGTGACATAGAGGCTGCGGCGCTGCAGGCCGCGGATCAGCGCGCCGCGATAGGCGGCGACGGTTTCGGGGCTGGCGTCGTTGGCGTCGGCCGTCGCCAGCTGCAGATGGTTCAGCCCGATGCCGATGCGGTCCAGCACGCTGGCCGGCGCCAGCTCCTCCAGCGGCTTGCTCGACGCCACGGCGTAGAAGCCGGGCACGCCGTTGAAGCTCATGCTGGCCTGGTTGATCCAGATGCCGGCGACGCGGTCCTTCTCGCGCACCGTTGCCCGGTCGACCGGGCCGCGCACCACCACCGCGACATCGCCGTTGCCTTCGGTGGCGCCGAACAGCAGGACGCGGGTGCCGGTGAAGCCGGTGTTGATGGCGATGACATGGTCGGACAGGTCGGCGACCAGGTCCTGGGCGCGGCTCTCGCGGGGCAGGAAGGCCGCGGTCCACAGGAGGGCGGCGAGCAGCAGCAGGCGGGCCAAGACTCAGCCCCCCCGGCGCATGGCGATGGTGAACAGGTCGGGCGGCGTCCCCATCAGGTCGAAGGCGACCTTGACGCAGATGATCAGCACCAGCGTCGCCAGCAGGGCGCGGGCCTGGTCGCCGCGCAGCCGGCCGCTGGCATGGGTGCCGAACTGCGCCCCGATCACCCCGCCGGCCAGCAGCAGCAACGCCAGCAGCACGTCCACCGTCTGGTTCTGGAAGGCCTGCAGGAAGCAGACCAGGGCGGTGGTGAAGATGATCTGGAACAGCGAGGTGCCGGCGACCAGCGAGGCCGGCATGCCGAGCAGGTAGATCATCGCCGGCACCAGAATGAAGCCGCCGCCGATGCCCATGATCGCGGTCAGGAATCCGCCCAGCGCGCCGATCGCCAGCGGCGCCAACGCGCTGATGTACAGCCGCGACTTCGGGAACCGGGTCTTGAACGGCAGGCCGTGGAACCAGCCGTGCTTGTGCAGCTTGCGCCGCTGCCCCGGGGTGCGGCGGTAGCGCAGCATCGAGCGCACGCTTTCGAGCAGCATCAGCGCGCCGACCGATCCCAGGAAGATCAGGTAGAACAGGTTGATGGCGAGGTCGATCTGGCCGAGCGCCTTGAGGATGCCGAACAGCCAGACGCCGAGCACGCTGCCGACGGTGCTGCCGGCCAGCAGCACCAGCCCCATCTTGACGTCGACATTGCCGCGCCGCCAATGCGCCAGCATGCCCGACACGCTGGCCGCGACCAGCTGGTTGGCCTGGGTGCCGACGGCGACCGCGGGCGGGATGCCGATGAAGATCAGCAGCGGCGTCATCAGGAATCCGCCGCCGACGCCGAACAGGCCGGACAGGAAACCGACCAGCCCGCCCATGCCGAGAATCAGCAGGGCGTTCACCGACACCTCGGCGATCGGCAGATAGACTTGCATCGGGGCGGGTCCGTCCTGTCTCCGTCCGGCACCTTAATCGGTGCGGCGGCGGATGCGAAGGCTAATGGCAGCGAAAACAAACGGATGCAACGGCGGCAGGGCTGGTCGGTTACCCATGCCGTTCATGCATGTATGTTTCGAATTATGTCATCTGTAACAGTCTGGTGTATGTTGCGCTGCCTTTCGATTCTTGCTCGGCCCCGATAAGACGGATCGGCTGCCAGGGAACAGGTCTCCACATGATCCTCCGTTTCTTCCTGGTCGGGGTGGCCCTCGTCCTCGTCGTCGGTGCGCTTGTCGGTATGAATGTCATGCGTGAGAAGGGCACGGCCGACTTCTTCGCCAACATGCAGATGCCGCCGGTCACCATCTCCGCGGCCAAGGTCGAGGCGAAGACCTGGACCGACTATCTCGAGGGCATCGGCACGGTGGCGGCGATCGAGGGCATCGAGGTCGCCTCGGAAGTGCCGGGCATGGTCAAATCGATCGACTTCAAGGCCAACGACACGGTCAGCGCCAGCCAGCGGCTGGTGCAGCTCGACGACACGGTCGACCAGACCGATGCGCGGCTGTACCAGGCGTCGATCGACCTGGCCAAGCAGACGCTGGCCCGGGTGTCGACGCTGCGCTCGCGCGGCAATGCCCCGCAGGCCGATCTCGACAATGCCAATGCCGACCTGCTGAAGACCCAGGCGCAGCTGTCGCGCGCCCAGGCGATGATCGAGAAGAAGGCCGTGGCGGCGCCCTTCGCGGGCATGGTCGGCATCCGCAAGATCGATGTCGGCCGCTACGTTGCCGCCGGCGACCCGCTGGTGACGCTGCAGCGCCTCGACCAGGTCTATGCCGACTTCACCCTGCCGGAACAGGCGATCAGCCGCGTCAGCCAGGGCCAGAAGGTCGAGGTGCGGGCCGACGCCTTCCCGAACGAGGTGTTCCGCGGCGAGGTCAGCGGCATCGAGCCGGTGATCGATTCGGCCAGCCGGATGGTCAAGGTGCGGGCGACCATCGACAATCCCGGCCTCAAGCTGCGCCCCGGCTTCTTCGCCAATGTCCGGCTGATCCTGCCGGAACGGCCGGACGTGGTCACGGTGCCGCAGACCGCCATCACCTACAGCCTCTATGGCGACACGGTCTTCGTGATCCGGGAGAAGAAGGCCGAGGCCGGACAGCCGGCGCAGCCCGAGCCGCAGGCGGCGGCCGGCGGCGGCGCCCACGCGCCGGCCGGGCCGGCGCTGGTGGTCGAGCAGGTGTTCGTCCGCGTCGGCCAGCGCCAGGGCAGCATCGCCGAGATCCTGGAGGGGCTGAAGGCCGGCGACCAGGTCGTCACCTCCGGCCAGCTCAAGCTGCAGAACGGCTTCCCGGTGGTGGTCGACAACTCGGTCGATCCCACCCGTCCGCCGCAGGCCGGCTCCTAAGCCCGGCCGGGAAGGGGGAACGCCATGAACTTCACCTCGATCTTCATCCGCCGGCCGGTGCTGGCGTCGGTGATCAGCCTTCTCATCCTCCTGCTCGGCCTGCAGGGGCTGTCCACCTTGCCGGTGCGCCAGTTCCCGAAGACGGAAGAGACGGTGATTTCCGTCACCACCTCCTATCCCGGCGCCAATGCCGACCTGATGCAGGGGTTCATCACCACCCCGATCGCCCAGGCCGTGGCCAGCACCGAGGGCCTGGACTACGTCACCTCCTCGTCCGTCCAGGGCCTCAGCACCGTGTCGGTGCACATGAAGCTGAACGCCAATCCCGATGCGGCGCTGACCGAGGTCCTGACCAAGGTGCAGCAGGTCCGCAACGACCTGCCGACCGAATCGAAGGATCCGGTGGTGGTGAAGGGCACCGGCAACGACGTCGCCATCCAGTATCTCTCCTTCAACAGCGACCGGATGTCGCCGGAGGAGGTGACCGAATACATCACCCGCGTGGTCCAGCCGCAGCTGGCGACAACCGAAGGCGTGGCCGAGGCGAAGATCCTCGGCGCCAAGAGCTTCGCCATGCGGGTGTGGGTCGACCCGCTCCGCCTCGCCGCGCGCCAGGTCACGGCGGCCGATGTGGTGACCGCGATCAGGTCCAACAACTTCCTGTCGGCCCCGGGCCGCACCGAAGGCGAGCTGGTCACCTTCGCGATCCGCACCGACACCACCTTGCGCACCGCCGAGGCGTTCGGCGATCTGGTCGTGCGGTCGTCCGGCGACAACATCATCCGCCTGAAGGATGTGGCGAAGGTCGAGCTGGGCAGCGAAAGCTACGACGCCCGCGTCACCTTCGACGGCAAGGAGGCGATCTTCGTCGCCATCAACCCGACGCCGGCGGCGAACCCGCTGGTGACGGCGGAGAATGTGCGCGGCACGATGGAGACCATCCTCCGCCAGATGCCGGAGGGCATGAGCGGCCAGATCGTCTACGACGCGACCAAGTTCATCGAGGAATCGATCTACGAGGTCGGCAAGACCATCCCCGAGGCGGTGGCGATCGTCGTGGTCGTCATCCTGCTGTTCCTCGGATCGTTCCGGGCGGTGATCATCCCGGTCGTCACCATCCCGTTGTCGCTGATCGGCGTGCTGTTCTGCCTCTACGTGCTGGGCTATTCGATCAACACCCTGACGCTGCTGGCCATGGTGCTGGCGATCGGCCTGGTGGTCGACGACGCCATCGTCGTGGTCGAGAACATCCACCGCCACATCGAGGAGGGGCTGACGCCCAGGCAGGCGGCGCTGCAGGGCGCAGGGGAGATCGCCGGGCCGGTGGTGTCGATGACCATCACCTTGGCGGCCGTCTATGCGCCGATCGGCTTCGCCACCGGCCTGACCGGGGCGCTGTTTCGTGAATTCGCCTTCACCCTGGCCGGCGCCGTGATCATCTCGGGCATCGTCGCGCTGACCCTGTCGCCGATGATGACCAGCAAGCTGCTGAAGCCGCATGGCCAGGGGGCCGGCCGGTTCCAGCGTGTGGTGGACCGCTTCTTCACTGGGCTGCAGGGCTGGTACCAGCGGCGGCTGCACCATTCGCTGAACTACCGCCCGGTCACCGTCTTCATGGGCGTGGTCCTGCTCGGGGCCACGGCCTTCCTCTTCCTCAAGACGCCCAGCGAGCTGGCGCCGAAGGAAGACCAGGGCTTCATGTTCATGATCATGAACGGCCCGCGCTACGCCAATCTCGAATACATGAACCGGTTCAGCGACAAGCTGATCCAGGATCTCAACGGCATTCCCGACAAGGACAAGATCTTCCTGGTCTCGGGCTTCGACGGGCTGTCCTCGGCCTTCGGCGGCATGGTGTTCAAGCCCTGGAGCGAACGGACGACCACGGCCGCGGCCCAGGAAGCGGCGGTCCAGGCCGCCCTGTCCGCCATCGCCGGGGTGGAAGGCTTCGCCGCCACGCCCCCGGCCCTGCCGGGGTCGGGCGGCGGCCCGCCGATCCAGTTCGTCATCAAATCCCCCGGCTCTCCCGAACAGGTCTATGCCCTGGCCGAGCAGGTGGCGAACGAGGCCCGCAAGAGCGGCATGTTCATCTTCGCCAGCGCCACCCTGTCCTTCGACCGGCCGGAGCTGTCGGTCGAGATCGACCGCAACAAGGCGGCGGCGCTGGGCATCGCCATGGCCGACATCGGCACCACGCTGAACGTGATGCTGGGCGGCAACGACATCGCCCGCTTCGACCGCGACAACCGCAGCTACAAGGTGATCCCGCAGGTCGCCCAGGCGGACCGCCTGAACCCGGAGGAGCTGGACAAGTACTTCGTGCGGTCCAGCGGCGGCGATCTGGTGCCGCTGTCGTCCCTGGTCAAGCTGAAGACCCAGGCCACGGCCAATGCCTTCTCCCAGTTCAACCAGCTGAACAGCTCGACCATCCAGGCCGTGCCGATCCCGAACGTGGTGACGCTGGGCCAGGCGCTGGACTTCCTGAAGGACACGGCCAATCGTGTCCTGCCGCGCGGCGTCTCCTACGACTACGAGGGGGATTCGCGGCAATACGTGACGGAAGGCAACACCATCATGATCGCCTTCCTGTTCGCGGTGATCGTGATCTTCCTGGTGCTGGCGGCGCAGTTCGAGAGCTTCCGCGACCCGCTGATCGTCATGATGTCGGTGCCGCTGTCGATCTTCGGCGCGCTGGCGGTGTTGAATGTCGGCGGGATCCTGCATGGGATGCAGCTCGCCGACCTGCCCGGGGCCAGCCTGAACATCTACACCCAGATCGGGCTGATCACCCTGGTCGGGCTGATCACCAAGCACGGCATCCTGATGGTGGAGTTCGCCAACAAGCTGCAGGAGGAGCAGGGGCTGTCGCGGCGCGACGCGATCGAGCAGGCGGCGGCGATCCGCCTGCGGCCGATCCTGATGACCACGGCGGCGATGGTGCTGGGCGTGGTGCCGCTGCTCTATGCCAGCGGCGCCGGCGCCGCGGCGCGCTTCTCGATCGGCCTGGTGATCGCGTCGGGCATGTCGATCGGCACGCTGTTCACCCTGTTCGTGGTGCCGATGGTCTACACCTTCCTGGCGCGCGACCATCACCGCGTGGTCGAGGACGACGCGCCGCCGGCGCATCCGACCCCGACTCCGGCGGAATAGCCGGCCGCCCGGCACAAGGGCCCGTCCCACCGGACGGGCCCTTCCTCGTTCAGGCGCGGCCGTCGATCTCGGCCAGGAAGCGGTCCAGGAACTCGCGCAGCACCACGGTCCGCTCCGCCGCGATCCGGCGGCCGGTCGCGGTCAGCATGCCGTCGGCGAGGCCCAGCAGCTTGGTCCGGAAATGGTCGATGGCGAAGCGGCGGTCGTCCAGCGGCCGGTGTGCCGCAGCCGGATCCTCGCCATCGTACAGGGCGTGGCCCAGCCGCCCCGACACGGCGAAGGCGCGGGCGATGCCGACGGCGCCGATCGCATCCAGCCGGTCGGCGTCGCGCAGGATCCGCGCCTCCGCCGTCCGTGGCGCGATGCAGGCGGAAAAGCTGTGGGCTTCGATCGCATGGCTCACGCCGGCGATCAGGCCCTCGTCCCAGCCCCAGCTGCGCAGCAGGTCGGCGGCGGCCACGGCCGACAGGCGCGACGCCTCCGCCCGGCGCGGGTCGTTCTTCTCGATCGCGACCAGGTCGTGCAGCCAGCAGGCGGCGGCCAGCACCAGGGGATCGCCGGCTTCGGCCTCGTCCGCCGCGATGGCGCGGGCATTGGCCCGGACGCGGCGCAGATGTGTGAGGTCGTGCGACCCGTCGCCGGCGGGCACGGCCGCGGTGGCCACCGCCTCGAGGCGGGCTTCGGCGTCCGCAAGGTCGATCGTGGGGCTGGTCATCATCGGTCCGGCGGTGGAAACCGGCCGGACGATAGAGGTCGAATCGCGGGTGGAGAAGCGGGTCAGGTCCCGGGGCGGCCCAGCCAGCCTTCGCGGTCGATCACCACATCCACCGCGCGGGCGATCTCGGCCGGGCCGCGTCCCTGTGCCCGCAGTTCGGTGCGCAGCAGGCCCAGCCGGGCGAGGCGGGCGCCCCAGTCGCGATGGATCAGCCGCTCGGCGGCGCGGCGCAGCCGGCCGGCCAGCCGCGGGCTCTGCCCACCGGTCGAGATCGCCACCACCAGGTCGCCGCGGCGCACGATCGCCGGCAGGTGGAAGTCGCACAGCGCCGTGCGGTCCTCGACATTGACCAGGAGGCCGAGCTGGCGGGCGAGGAAGGCGAGGTCGACGGCGCGGGCCTCGTCCAGATCGGCCACCAGCAGCAGGCGCTGGGCACCGAGATCGGCGGCGGTCGGCAGCCGGCGGTGCAGGCGCTTGCCGGCAGCGAGGACCAGGTCGGACGACGGGGCATCGGAGAACACGGTGACGGTGAAGCCGCCCTCGTCGAGCTGGGCGAGGCGATGCACCGTCTTGTCGCCGATGCCGACCAGGGCGACCGGCACCGCCTCGGGGCACAGGGTGATCGGCAGCATCAGAGCGCCTTTCCGCCCGGCAGCAGGGTGGCCAGCCGGTCCAGCCCCTGGCGGTGGCAATAGTCGCCGAAGCCTTCGCCCGGCAGCCGCTCCTTGGCGAAGGCGCCGAACAGCGGGTCCAGCGTGTCGGCGATCGACGCCTCCGGCACCTTCTCGGTCAGCTTGGCGTTCAGCCGGGTGCCTTCGAAATCGCCGCCCACGAACAGGGCGAAGGTGCCCGGCGTGCGGCCGACCAGGCCGATGTCGCCGGCATAGGGGCGGGCGCAGCCATTCGGGCAGCCGGTGATGCGGATGCTGATCCGCTCGTCGATCAGCCCATGCTTGCGCAGCGCCACCTCGACCGAATCGATCAGCGGCTCGCGGATGCGCTCGGCCTCGGACAGGGCCAGGCCGCAGGTCGGCAGGGCCGGGCAGGCCAGGGCCCAGCGCCGCACCGCCGTCAGCTCCTCGGCGAAGACCACGCCGTGGCTGCGCAGATGCGCCTCGATCTCGTCGCGCTCATTGGCGGCGATGTCGGCGATCAGGATGTCCTGCTGCGGCGTCAGCACCGCCGGCTTGGCCCAATTCTCGAACAGGGTGCGCAGCGCGGTGCGCAGGCGGATCTGCGGTCCGTCCTGGATGCGGCCGCTGGCGATCGGCAGGCCCAGCCAGAAGCGGCCGTCGCCCTGCTCGTGCCAGCCGAGATGGTCGGGCACCTGGAATGGGGCGTGCGGCAGCGGGTCGGCCAGCACCCGGCCGAACTGGCGCTCCAGTTCCGCCCGGGTCCAGTCCAGCCCCATGTCGTCCAGCACGTATTTCAGCCGGGCGCGCTTGCGGTCGGCGCGGTTGCCGTGGTCGCGGTACAGCCGGATCACCGCCTCGGCGCCCTGCAGCAGCTCGCCGGGGCCGACCGAGGCGATCGGCGAGCCCATGCGGGCGTAGGTGCCGGGCTTGGTGTGGGTCAGGCCATGGCCGCCGCCGAGATTGAGGTTGTAGCCCTGCAACTGGTCGCCCTCGAACACGGCGAGCACGCCGAGGTCGTGGGTCAGGATGTCGACCGTGTTGTCCTCGGGCGCCGCCAGGCCGATCTTGAACTTCCGCGGCAGGTAGGTGGCGCCGTACAGCGGCTCCGCCACCGGCGCGTCCGGCGTCAGGTTCTCTTCGTCGAGGAAGATCTCGTAATAGGCGCGGCTTTTCGGCAGCAGGCGCTGCGACAGGAACCGCGCGTCGGCCTCCAGCCGGCCATGCACCGCATCGCGGATCGGCGCCGGGGTGGTCATGACGTTGCGCACCACGTCGCCGCAGGCCGACATGGTGGTCAGCAGCGAATGGTTGATGTCGGCGATGGTGGGCTTCAGATTTCCCTTCAGAACGCCGTGGAATTGGATGCCCTGGCGCGTGGTAATCCGCACCGTTCCGTTGGCATATCTGTCGGCGATGGCGTCGAGGGCGAGGTACTGGTCCGCTGTGATCCGCCCGCCCGGAATGCGGGCGCGGATCATGAACTGGTATTCCTTCTCCAGCCCCTGCTTCTTCAGAGCGGTCGCGGTGTCACGGTCGTACTGCTCGTAACTGCCGTGGAATTTCAGCAGGTTATAGCTCGCTTCCGTGACCGATGTGCCGGGTGCGGTCAGGTCGGCGGCGATGTCGCCGCGCAGGAATCGGCTCTGTTCCTTCACGCCTTCTACAGCGGAAAGCTTCGGCGGGGCCGCGGGGGCGGCGGGAAGATCGGCGGACATGAGGCGGCGTTCTTATCCACAAATTGAGTGTTGACATTAGCTTCGAGATTCACACACAGTCAATCAGCAAATAGGCTCTATTTTACAGGAAAGTACGGGCAATTTGCTGAGTATGAGTACCCGATGCCTGCCGCCGCCGCATCCTCGCCGCTCGATCCGGAGCTGATCGCCGCCCAGTTCGATGGGCTGGACGGGCGCGTCCTGATCGAAAAAGCGCTGGCAGAACCACGGCTTGGTCGTATCGCCCTGGTCTCGTCCTTCGGCACGGAAGCGGCGGTGCTGCTGGCCCTGCTGGCCGAGGTGGCGCCGGCCACGCCGGTGATCTTCCTCGACACCCTGCGACACTTTGGCGAGACCCTGCGCTACCGCGACAAGCTGGTGGCGCATCTCGGGTTGACCGATGTGCGCTCGGTCAAACCCGACTCGGCGGAGATCGCCCGCCGCGACCCCGACCTGCTGCTGTTCCAGCGCGACCCGGACGCCTGCTGCGGCCTGCGCAAGGTCGAACCACTGGCGCGGGCGCTGACCGGCTTCGGCGGCTGGATCACCGGGCGCAAGCGCTTCCAGGCCGCCACCCGCGCGGTGCTGCCGGCGGTGGAATGGGCGCCGGACGAGGGCCGGTTCAAGATCAACCCGCTGGCCAGCTGGGCGCCCGACCGGGTGGCGGCGGAATTCGACGCCCGCGGCCTGCCGCACCATCCCCTGGAGGCCGACGGCTTCCCCTCGATCGGCTGCATGCCCTGTACCGAGCGGGTGGCGCCTGGCGCCGACCCGCGCTCCGGCCGCTGGTCTGGCCAGGCCAAGACCGAATGCGGCATCCATCGCCCCGCCGATCCTGTCTCTCTTTGAGCGATACCCCGTAAAAATGAATCATCTCGACGAACTGGAAGCGGAGAGCATCACGATTCTCCGCGAAGCCTTCGCCCGTATCGATCGTCTCGGCCTGCTGTGGTCCATCGGCAAGGATTCGACCCTCATCCTGTGGCTGCTGCGCAAGGCGTTCTTCGGCCATATCCCGTTCCCGCTGGTCCAGCTCGAGACCCATATGGAGCTGCCGGAGGTCTATGAGTTCCGCGACCGGCTGGTGCGCGAGTGGAATCTGCCGCTGATCATCGAGGACTGCCCGCCGGAAGCGGCGATGGACCCGACGCTGGCGGCCGGCGCCCGGGCGGCGGCGCGCAAGACCGAGGGGCTGAAGTCGGTGATCCACCGCGAGGGCTTCGAGGGCATCATCGTCGGCATCCGCCGGGACGAGCAGGGGACGCGGGCGAAGGAACGGGTGTTCAGCCCGCGCAGCTTCGAGGGCGGCTGGGACGTGACCGACCAGCCGGCGGAATTCTGGGGCCAGTACAAGACCCGGTTCGAACCCGGCACCCATGTCCGCATCCACCCGATCCTGAAATGGACCGAGATCGACGTCTGGCGCTACACCCAGCGCGAGGGCATCCCGATCGTGCCGCTGTACCTGGCCAAGGACGGGCTGCGCTACCGCTCGCTGGGCGAGAAGAACATCACCCTGCCGGTCGAAAGCGACGCGGACACCATCGACGCGATCATCGCCGAGCTGGAGACCACCAAGGTCTCCGAACGCTCCGGCCGGATCATCGACAACGAAACCGAGGACGGCTTCGAACGCCTCCGCAGCGCGGGGTACATGTGACATGGAAGGCATCGTCGCCCTGCACCCGGCGCTCGCCGCCGCCCGCACCCTGCGCGTCGTCATCGCCGGCCATGTCGACCACGGCAAGTCGACCCTGATCGGCCGGCTGCTGCACGACACCGGCACCCTCGGCCCCGAGCGCGTCACCGCCGTCGAGGCGATGAGCAAGAAGCGCGGCATGCCGTTCGAATGGTCGTTCCTGATCGACGCGCTGCAGTCCGAGCGCGACCAGGGCATCACCATCGACACGGCCGAGGTGCAGTTCCGCACCCCGCGCCGGCGCTATGTGCTGATCGACGCGCCGGGCCATGCCGAATTCCTCAAGAACATGGTCTCCGGCGCGGCCGGGGCCGATGCCGCCCTGCTGCTGGTCGATGCCCGCGAGGGCACGCTGGAACAGTCGCGCCGCCACGCCCTGATCCTCGGCCTGCTCGGCATCACCCAGGTGGTGGTGGCGATCAACAAGATGGACCTGGTCGAATACGACCAGGCCCGCTACCAGGCGGTGACCGACGAGATCTCGGCCTATCTCAACAGCGTCGGCATCACCCCCTGGGTGGTGGTGCCGCTCGCCGCTCGGCATGGCGAGAACATCGTCACCCGGTCGGCGCTGATGCCCTGGTACGAGGGGCCGTCGCTGGTCGAGGCGCTGGACGGGCTGGAAGCCGCCCCAGCGCCGACCGACCGGCCGCTGCGCCTGCCGGTGCAGGATGTCTACAAATTCGACGACCGCCGCATCGTCGCCGGCCGGATCGAGAGCGGCACGCTCAAGGTCGGCCAGACCCTGCGCTTCGCCCCGTCGGGCAAGGTCGCGCGCATCGCCACGATCGAGAACTGGCCGGCGGCGGCGGACCAGACCATCGCCAAGGCCGGCGAGGCGGTCGGGCTGACGCTGGACCCGCCGATCTTCGTCGAGCGCGGCCAGATCGCGACCCTGGCCGAGGCGGCGCCGCCGACCGCGACCCGGATCAAGCTGCGGCTGTTCTGGCTGGCGCGCGAACCGCTGCGCCCCGGCGCCCGGCTGACGCTCCGCCTGGCCACCGCCGAGCACACCGTGACGGTGGAGCGGATCGACCATGTGGTCGAGGTCCACACGCTGGAGACCCGGACGGCGGAGCTGGTGCGGCGCAACGAGACGGCGGAGATCGAGGTGGTCGGCCGCACGGCGATCGCCTTCGACCGCCATGCCGATTTGCCCGGCACCGGCCGCGGCGTGCTGATCGACGGCTATGACGTGGTCGGCGGCGTCACCATCCTCGACGCCACGGTCGACAGCCGGCTGCTGTTCCCGACCGAACGGCGGGTCGACGCCCAGGCCCGGCGCTTGGCCAACGGCCATTCCGGCGGCGTGGTCTGGCTGACCGGCTTGTCCGGCTCCGGCAAGTCGACGCTGGCGACGGCGCTGGAGCTGCGGCTGTTCGCCCGCGGCTGGCAGACCACGGTGCTGGACGGCGATTCGCTGCGCACCGGCCTCGGCCGCGACCTCGGCTTCTCCACCGAGGACCGGGCCGAGAATGTGCGCCGCGCCGCCGAGGTGGCCCGGCTGTTCGCCGAGGCCGGGCTGATCGCCATCGTGGCGCTGATCTCGCCCGAACGCTGGCACCGGGCGCTGGCCGGCGACGTGGTCGGCGACGGCTTCCGCGAGATCTTCGTCAAGGCCGACCTGGCGATCTGCGAGCAGCGCGACCCCAAGGGCCTCTACGCCAAGGCCCGCCGCGGCGAGATCCAGAGCTTCACCGGCGTCTCGGCGCCGTATGAGGCGCCGGAGACGCCGGACCTCGCCATCGACACCGGCACCATGCCGATCGACGCGGCGATCGACCTCTTGGAATCCTTCACCATCACCAGCTTCGCCGGCTCGGCCAAGCGGGTGGCGGAAGGCGTCGATCCGTCGATCTAGCGCCTGCACTCTCCGTTCCTGTCATGCCACGGCTTGCCCCGGATCAAGTCCGAGGGGTGCATCCAGGGGCGGCCGGAGCGGTCCTTGGTGGCCCCTGGATTGCCGGGTCAAGGCCCGGCAATGACAATGGAAGATGAGGCGTAGGTTGGGTTCGCATCGCGAACCCAACACTTTTCCGTTCGACCGATGTTGGGTTCGCCGAGGCGAACCCAACCTACGCGGTTTGCCTCACTCCACCCCGGCGTCCCGGCGCAGTTCGGCGCGCAGCTCCTGGGTCAGCGAGGCCCAGTGCTGGTTGGTCAGGGCGCCATGCAGGGCGTACAGCGCATTGACCGTGATCTTCTCCGGCTGCCACGCCTTCAGCCGCTGCCAGGCCGTGATCGGGCCCAGCGCGCGCAGCTCGGCCTCGGTGCTGATGCCCACCTCGGCCAGCCAGTCGGCGGTCTTGGGGCCGAGATTCGGCAAAGTGGAGATCGGGCGCTCCCTCATGGCCGCAGCAGCCCCATGATGTCCTGCACCTCGGCCAGGGTCGGCGCGGCCAAGGCCGCCGCCTTCTCGCCGCCCTGGCGCAGGACCGCGTCGACATGGCCGGGGTCGGCCATCAGCCGGCGCATCTCGCCGCCGATCGGGGCCAGCACCGCGACCGCGATGTCGGTCAGCGCGCCCTTGAAGGTCGAGAACGGCGTGCCGCCGAATTCGGCCAGAACCGCCGCCACATCCTTGCCGGCCAGGGCGCCGTAGATGTTGACCAGATTCTCGGCCTCGGGCCGCGTCGCCAGGCCCTCCGCCTCGGTCGGCAGCGGCTCCGGGTCGGTCTTGGCCTTGCGGAACTTCAGGGCGATGGTGTCGGCGTCGTCGGTCATGTTGATGCGGCTGTAGTCGGACGGGTCCGACTTGCTCATCTTCTTCGACCCGTCGCGCAGGCTCATCACCCGCGTCGCCGATCCCAGGATCTGCGGCTCCGGCAACGGGAAGAAGTCGACGCCGTAGCGCTGGTTGAACGACTGGGCGATGTCGCGGGTCAGTTCCAGATGCTGCTTCTGGTCCTCGCCCACCGGCACATGGGTGCCCTTGTACAGCAGGATGTCGGCCGCCATCAGCACGGGATAGGCCAGCAGGCCGTGCATCGCCGTGTCCTGCTGCTTGCCGGCCTTGTCCTTGAACTGGGTCATCCGGCGCAGCCAGCCCAGCGGGGTGACGCAGGAGAACAGCCAGGCCAGCTCGCTGTGCCCCGGCACCTGGCTCTGCGCGAACAGGATGCTGCGCGCCGGGTCGATGCCGACCGCCAGCAGCGTCGCTGCCAGCTCGCGGATATGAGCCCGCAGTTCGACCGGATCCTGCGGCTGGGTCAGGGCGTGCAGGTCGACGACGCAGTAGATCGTCTCGAACTCGTCCCCCTGTAGCGCCACCCAGTTCCGCACGGCGCCCAGGTAGTTGCCGAGGTGCATGTTGTGGGTGGGCTGGATGCCCGAGAAGATGCGTTTCATGTCCGCCGATGCCGACAGGGGTTGGGGAAGGCTGGGTATATCGCCGGGCCGCAGCGGTCGGGTCAACCCGCCAGATGCGCGCGGCGGCGGAACCGGGCCAGTTCGCCGCGGTCGACCGCCCCCAGCAGCAGGCACAGGGCGGTGTAGAGGACCACGCCGCCGCCGATCAGCGTGGCCAGCGCGCCGCCGCCGACGGCGCCCAGCGCCTGCCGGCCCAGCAGCAGGCCGGCGGCCATGCCCAGCGCCGCCAGCACGATCCTCCAGCCCCGCCGCCGCAGTCCGGAATCGAGCGGCAGGGCGTCGCGGCGGTGCAGCGACCAGGCCAGCAGCCCGGCATTGACCCAGGCGGCGATGCCGGTCGCCAGGGCGATGCCGACATGGCCCAGCGGCCGCATCAGGACCACGGCGCCGGCGACGGCCAGCAGGGTGGCGGCCGCGCCGGTGCGCATCGGCGTCGTCGTGTCGGCGCGGGCGAAGCACAGGGTCGAGAACACCCGGATCAGGATGTAGGCCGGGATGCCCAGCGCGTAGGCGGCCAGGGCGCCGGACACCGCCACGGTCTGCGCCGGGCCGAAGGCGCCGCGCTCGAACAGGGTGTGGATGATCGGCCCGGCCAGGGCGATCAGCCCGGCGGCGGAGGGCAGGCCCAGCAGCAGCGCGTACTCGATCGCCCGGCTCTGCGTCGCCGTCACATCCTGCGGCCGGTCCTCGACCAGGAGGCGGGTGAGGGTGGGCAGCAGGGCGGTGCCGAGCGCGATGCCGACGATGCCGAGCGGCAGCTGGGTCAGGCGGTCGGCGTAGTATAGGGCGCTGACCGCGCCGGCCGGCAGGAAGCTGGCGATCAGCGTGTTCAGGAACATCTGGATCTGGGTGATGCCGGCCCCGACCGCGCCCGGCCCCATCAGCACCAGCAGGCGCTTCAGCCGCGGCCCGATGCGTGGCGGCATCAGCCGGATCGACACGCCGTGCCGGCGGCAGGCCAGGGCCAGCCAGGCCACCTGGACGATGCCCGACAGGGTGACCCCGACCACCAGCGCCCGGCCGGGCGACCCCGCGATATGGGTGCCGAACAGCAGCGCCGCGATCAGCACCAGGTTGAACAGGATCGGCGCCGCGGCGAAGGGCGCCAGCCTCTCCTGCGCGTTCAGCACGCCGCCCAGCAGGGCCGACACCGACATCAGCAGCAGGTAGGGGAAGGCGAGGCGGGCATAGTCCAGCGCCAGGACCTGGCGCGCCGGGTCGGCGACGAAGCCGGGCGCGATCACCGCCAGGATGCCGGGCATGGCCAAGAGGGCCAAGACGGTCAGCGGGATCAGCACCGCCAGCATCACCGCCAGCGTCTCGCCGGCGAAATCCAGCGCCGCCCGGCGGCCGTTCTCGCCGCGCTCGGCGGCGTATTGCGGCACGAAGGTGACCATGAAGGCGCCGTCGCCGAACAGCCGGCGGGCCAGGTTCGGCAGCTTGACCGCGATGACGAAGGCGTCGGCCATCGGCCCCGCGCCCAGGAGGGACGCGGTCAGGATATCGCGGGCGAATCCGGCAATCCGGCTGACGGCCGTCAATCCCCCGACCGTCGCCATGCCGCGCAGCAGGGACATGGGGCGGAGCTTTAGCCGGGTTTTGCGGCGGCGGGAAGGTGTGGCTAGTGTTTCGAAGCAGCTTGGGTGAAGCGATGGGCGGGGCATCAGTCAAGATCGCGGTGGTCGGCTATCCCGCCTGGTCGGATGCGGATCGCGACCGGGTCGAGGGCATTCGCCGGCGTCATGACCCGGCCAAGGCTGCGATGATCGCGGCCCATGTCACTTTCGTGTTCCCGACCGGCCTGCTGAACGAGGATGCGGTTCTGGCTCATCTGCACGATCGGCTGCGCGGCGATGCGCCGATCGAATTCACCCTGTCGGCGGCGGAACCGGCCGTGGACGACGCGATGGGCGAGCACCTGGTCTTCCTGCTGCCCGGCCACGGCCGCGTCGCGCTCACGGCGCTGCACGACCGACTCTACACCGGCGCGCTGGCCCCGGCCCTGCGCCCTGACTTGCCCTATTGCCCACACATCACGGTGGCCCGGTTTGCCGATGCGGCCGGCGCGGCCGCGCTGGCGAATGACATCCGGAGGGACGGGCTCTCCATCGCCGGGCGGATCGAGGCGGTGACGGTGCTGCGCTGCACGGCCGACAGCATCCGCCCGGTGGCGACGCTTCCTTTCACCGGGTGACGCGGGCGCCGCTTGACAGCATCCCGGCGCCGAAGGAAAGTGGCGGCCTATTTGTATGAGGATTGATGGCGCGGCCGAACCGCGCCCGAGCCAGGGAGGACGACATGCATTCCAGATCAATCACGGGGCGCCGACCTTGACCCTTCGGCCGCGACCGGCCCGGCCATCGCGCCAGGACGGCTGCCGGGCGTCGCGACGGCCTTGTCTTGCCGGGGCCGCGGGCGCCACACTCCACCCAAGCGCATGAAAGCGAATGGTTCGGCTTAGATGACCGGGGGCGGTGCCCCTGGACCATCCACGTCGAAACCGGCCACCGGAACCGTACCATTTCGGTCCCTCCGGCGGCTCAACACAAAATCGAGGGAGAGACATTTGAGCACGATGAAATCCGCAATCGCGGCGCTGGCGGTGGGGCTGTTCGCCCTCGCCTCCCAGGCACAGGCGGCCGACAAGGGCCTCGTCGGCGTCTCCATGCCGAACAAGGTTTCGGCGCGCTGGATCGCCGACGGCGACAACATGGTCAAGTCGCTGCAGGCCAAGGGCTACAGCGCCGACCTGCAATATGCGGGCGACGACATCCCGACCCAGCTGTCCCAGATCGAGAACATGGTCACCAAGGGCGCCAAGGTGCTGGTGATCGCGTCGATCGACGGCACCACGCTGACCTCGGTGCTGCAGCAGGCGCATGATGCCGGGATCAAGGTCATCGCCTATGACCGCCTGATCCGCGACACGCCGAATGTCGACTACTACACCACCTTCGACAACTTCCAGGTCGGTGTGCTGCAGGCGGGTTCGCTGGTCGACGCGCTCGGCCTGAAGGACGGCAAGGGCCCGTTCAATGTCGAGCTGTTCGGCGGCTCGCCGGACGACAACAACGCCTTCTTCTTCTACAACGGCGCGATGTCGGTGCTGCAGCCCTACATCGACAGCAAGAAGGTGGTGGTGCCCAGCGGCCAGATGGGCATGGACAAGGTCGGCATCTTGCGCTGGGACCCGAACACTGCCCAGGCCCGCATGGACAACCTGCTGTCGGCCTATTACGGCGACAAGAAGGTGGACGCGGTGCTGTCGCCCTATGACGGCCTGTCGATGGGCATCATCGCCTCGCTGAAGGCGGTCGGCTACGGCTCGGGCGACCGGCCGCTGCCCTTCGTCTCCGGCCAGGACGCCGAGGTCCCGTCGGTCAAGTCGATCCTTGCCGGCGACCAGTACTCGACCGTGTTCAAGGACACGCGCGACCTCGCCAAGGTGACGGTGGACATGATCGACGCCGTGATGTCGGGCGCCGAGCCGAAGGTCAACGACACCAAGACCTACAACAACGGGGTCAAGGTGGTGCCGTCCTACCTGCTGATTCCGGTGCCGGTGACCAAGGCCAACGTCCAGAAGACCCTGGTCGACAGCGGCTACTACACCGCCGCCCAACTGAAGTAATCTGACAATGCCCCCAGGGCCCCGCGCCTCCGGGCGCGGGGCCCTGCCGTTGCATCTGCCGCGCCCAAGCGGCAGGTCGGCGCCCGTGGCGAGCGGAGCCTTGAGGTGGATACGATTAATCCTACGGTCGATACGATCCTGGAGATGCGCGGCATCACCAAGACGTTCCCGGGCGTGAAAGCGCTCAGTGACGTCAATCTCGCGGTCAGGCGCGGCGAGATCCATGCCGTGGTCGGCGAGAACGGCGCCGGCAAGTCGACGCTGATGAAGGTCCTGTCCGGCGTCTATCCGCACGGCACCTATGAAGGCGGAATCCATTTCGAGGGGCGGGAACGACAGTTCCGCTCGATCGCGGACAGCGAGCACGCCGGCATCATCATCATCCATCAGGAGCTGGCGCTGGTGCCGCTCCTGTCGATCGCCGAGAACCTGTTCCTCGGCAACGAGGTGGCGACCCGGGGCGTCATCGACTGGAACGAGACGCTGGTCCGGGCGCGGGCGCTGCTCGGCAAGGTCGGGCTGAAGGAGAACCCGGCGACGCTGGTCACCAATATCGGCATCGGCAAGCAGCAGCTGGTCGAGATCGCCAAGGCCCTGTCGAAGGAGGTGAAGCTCCTGATCCTCGACGAGCCGACCGCCAGCCTGAACGAGAGCGACAGCGACGCGCTCCTGGAGCTGCTGCTGGAGTTCAAGCGCCAGGGCATCTCCTCGATCCTGATCTCGCACAAGCTGAACGAGATCACCAAGGTCGCGGATTCGATCACCATCCTGCGCGACGGCTCGACCATCGAGACGCTGGACGCGCGCGGCGGCGTGGTCAACGAGGACCGCATCATCAAGGGCATGGTCGGCCGCGACCTGACCGACCGCTATCCCGGGCGCGAGCCGGAGCCGGGCGAGACCCTGCTCGCGGTGAAGGGCTGGAGCGTCTACCACCCGCTGCATGGCGACCGGCAGATGATCAAGGGCATCGACCTGCATGTCCGGGCCGGCGAGGTGGTGGGCATCGCCGGGCTGATGGGGGCGGGGCGGACCGAATTCGCCATGAGCGTCTTCGGCAAGTCCTACGGCCAGAAGATCACCGGCACCGCCACCATGCGCGGCCAGCCGGCCGACCTCGGCACCGTGCCCAAGGCGATCGCCGCCGGCCTCGCCTACGTCACCGAGGACCGCAAGCAGCTGGGCCTGGTGCTGGGCGATTCGATCCAGCACAACATCCCGCTGGCCCGCCTTCCCGGCGTGGCCCGCCGCGGCATCATCGACGAGATGCGTGAGCTCGGCGTCGCCTTCGACTACCGGCGCAAGCTCAACATCCGCTCCTCCGGCGTGCAGCAGCGGACGGTCAACCTGTCCGGCGGCAACCAGCAGAAGGTGGTGTTGAGCAAGTGGCTGTTCGCGGGGCCCGAGGTGCTGATCCTCGACGAGCCGACCCGCGGCATCGATGTCGGCGCCAAATACGAGATCTACACCATCATCAACCAGCTGGTCGCGGCCGGGAAGGGCGTGATCATGATCTCGTCGGAGATGCCCGAACTGCTGGGCATGTGCGACCGGATCTACGTCATGAACGAGGGCCGCCTTGTCGCCGAGATGCCGGCGAAGGAAGCCTCTCAGGAAAACATCATGCGGGCGATCATGCGCTCGAGAGAACGGGCCTAGGGACCAAGGCGATGACCACCGAAACCACTGCCCTGCAGACTCGGGTGAACACCCGGATCGGCGAGTTCCTGAAGAACAACATCCGCGAATACGCGATGCTGCTGTCGCTGGTCGCGATCATGGTCTTCTTCCAGTTCGCGACCGACGGTCGGCTGTTCACCCCCCTGAACCTGAGCAACCTGATCCAGCAGAACGCCTACGTCATCGTGCTGGCCTTCGGCATGCTGCTGGTCATCGTCAGCGGCCATATCGATCTGTCGGTCGGTTCGATCGCGGGCTTCGTCGGCGCGGTCGGCGGCGCGCTCATGGTGTGGGAGGGCGTCGACCCCTGGCTCTCCGCCATCGCCTGCCTGGTGCTGGGCGCGGTGATCGGGGCCGCCCAAGGCTATTTCGTCGCCTACCGCAAGATCCCGTCCTTCATCGTCACCCTAGCGGGGATGCTGGCCTTCCGCGGCCTCTGCATCATGGTGCTGAACGGCGAGCGCGCCGGGCCGGTGCCGGTCGAGTTCCAGAAGATGTCCTCGGGCTTCATCGCCGAGCCGTTCGGCTCGGTGCCGGAGCTGTTCACCGGCAACGGCAAGGTCTGGATCACCACGCTCTTGATCAGCCTGGCCGTGCCGCTGATCCTGGTCTGGTTCAACATCAAGAACCGGCGCAACGAGATCCAGCACGGCGTCGAGCAGGAGCCCCTGCTGTTCTTCGTCATCAAGAACGTGGCGACGCTGGTGGCCCTGGCCGGGCTCGGCTACCTGCTGGCGACCTACAACGGCCTGCCCAACATCCTGATCCTGATGGGCGTTCTGGTGGTGCTCTACGCCTTCGTCACCACCCGCACCACGCTCGGCCGCCGCATCTACGCGGTGGGCGGCAACGAGAAGGCGGCCAAGCTGTCCGGCATCAACACCGAACGGCTGGTGTTCCTGACCTTCGTCAACATGGGGGTGCTGGCGGCGCTGGCCGGGCTGATCACCACGGCGCGCCTGACCTCGGCGGTGCCGCAGGCCGGCAACCAGTTCGAGCTCGACGCCATCGCCGCCTGCTTCATCGGCGGCGCCTCGGCTTCGGGCGGCGTGGGCAAGATCACCGGTGTGGTGATCGGTGCCTTCATCATGGGCGTGATGAACAACGGCATGTCGATCCTCGGCCTCGGCATCGACCTGCAGATGGTGATCAAGGGCCTGGTGCTGCTCGCCGCCGTGGCCTTCGACGTCTACAACAAGAACAAGGGCTGATCCCCGCGTCGGCGAAGCCGATCGCGAGGTCGGCGAAGTCGGTCGCCAGCGTCGGGGCGGGAACAAAATCCTCTTCAGTCGCTTTCTGCGGGCGGGCGGTATCGACCCGCCCGCCCACAGAAATCACTGACGACGAGTTCCCGCATGCAGACCCTGTCCGCCTTCCCGACCCGGCCGCTGCGGGTGAACGCGCCCAAGCCGAAGACGGTGCGTCGCGTGATCATGCTCGTCTTCGTCGAGGTGATCCTGCTGGGAATGCTTGCCGCCCTGTTCGTGTGGATGGCGCCGCCGCTGCTGAACGATGCGCGGATCCGCCAGAATCCGGCAATCGCGCAGGACGGTGAGGTTGCGGACGGCAGCTGCCAGACAAGACTGGCCATCACCTTCTGCGATGCCACCCTGACCGCGCCCGGCCCGGACGGCACCGCCTTCCGCTCCGACGTCTCCTACTTCTTCCTCGACATCCATTCCGGCGACTACGACACCGAGGTGGTGCAGAGCGCCGACGACCCGCATCTGCTGACCACGACCCTGGGGCTCGACTATTTCTGGGACCGGGTCCTCTGCTTCGCGGCGGCCGTGGTGCTGCTGGTCGTCGGCGTCATCGGGATGGTCCGCGCCTCGATCGGCCAGCATCGCGGCGAGCGGCAGGCCCTGGCGCTGGACGGCCAGAAGCTGACCCCAGTGGCGGTGACCATCCGGACCCGCCAGAAGGTCCGGAAATCCATCGCCTGGCGGTTCAGCTATCCGTCCGCCGGCCGTGAGGCCAAGGCGAATGTGATGACCGCCAAGGACTTCCTGCCGTTCACGCTCGACGCCAAGGGCAAGCGCGCGCTCGCCGTGACCGGCGCGGCGGGCGGCGTTCCGTTCCTGCTCGATGCCGGGCTGACCCGGATCGAGCTGACCGAGGCGGAGCGGGCGGGGCTGCTCGAAGCGCAGCAGCGGGATCAGGCGGCGGCCGCCTGACCGGTCAGCCCCATAGCGCGTGGAAATGGTGCAGCGGGCCGTGGCCGCCGCCGACCGACAGGCGGCCGCTGGCCTGCAGCGCCCCGGTCAGATAGGACTTCGCCTCGCGCACCGCCGTCTCCAGGTCGGGACGCTGCGGCAGCAGGGCGGCGATCGCGGCCGACAGGGTGCAGCCGGTGCCGTGGGTGTTGCGGGTGGCGATGCGCGGCGCGGTCAGGATGACGGCGCCGGCCGGGCCCAGCAGCAGGTCCGGGCTCTCCGCCTCGTCCT
Organism: Inquilinus ginsengisoli; assembly: GCF_031453975.1. Classification (NCBI taxonomy): domain Bacteria; kingdom Pseudomonadati; phylum Pseudomonadota; class Alphaproteobacteria; order Rhodospirillales; family Rhodospirillaceae; genus Inquilinus; species Inquilinus ginsengisoli. Next base: position 113,036 of record NZ_JAVDPW010000008.1, on the reverse strand, counting down.
CCAGGTGCCCGCCCTTCAGCAGCACCGCGCGCGGCCCCAGTGCCAGCAGCGCCGCCGCGGTCTCCGGCATCTCCGCCCGGCGCGCGGCCGCCGGCCGGTCCAGCAGGTCGGCCGCCTCCGGCAGGTTCGGGGTGACCAACGCGGCCAGCGGCAGGATCTCCTCGCGCAGGGCGGAGACGGCGTCCTGGCGCAGCAGCCGGTCGCCGCTCTTGGCCACCATGACCGGGTCGACCACCACCTGGGTCAGCCCGTGCCGGCGCAGCGCGTCGGCCACCGCGCGCACGATCCCGGCGGTGGCCAGCATGCCGATCTTGACCGCGTCGATCCGCACATCGGCCAGCAGGCAGTCGATCTGCCGGGTCACGAAGGCCGGCGACACCAGCTCCACCGCCTCGACCCCGCGGGTGTTCTGGGCCACCAGCGCGGTGATGACCGTGGTGCCGTAGGCGCCGAGGGCGGAGAACGCCTTGAGGTCGGCCTGGATGCCGGCGCCGCCGGACGGGTCGGTGCCGGCAATGGTCAGGACGTTGGGGATGGTGCCGGCGGGGATCACGCCGTTCCCCGCCCGTTGGTCACCGCCCCGCGGATCGCCCGGGCGGCGGCCTCCGGGTCGGCGGCGGCGCAGATCGCCGAGACCACGGCGACGCCGTCGGCCCCGGCCGCGACCACGGCGGCGGCCAGGGCCGCATCGATGCCGCCGATGCCGACCACGGGGAGGGGCACCTGCTCGCGCAGGGTGCGGAAGCCGTCGACGCCGATCGCCGGCCGCGCCTCGGCCTTGGTCGAGGTGGCGAAGACCGGGCCGATGCCGGCGTAGTCGGCGATGGCGGCATCGACCGCCCGCGCCTCCGCCGCGTCATGCACGGTGACGCCGATGATCAGCTCAGGGCCTAGCAGCCGGCGCGCGGTCTCCGCCGGCATGTCGCGGTCGCCCAGATGCACGCCGTCGGCGCCGACCGCCAGGGCCACGTCGACCCGGTCGTTGACGATCAGCGGGATGCCCAGCGGCGCCAGCACCGCCTGCAGCTGCCGCGCCGCCTCGATCAGGGACCGGGTGGTGGCGTCGGGGTCGCGCAGCTGCACCAGGGTGACGCCGCCCCGCACCGCCGCCGCGGCCACCGCCGCGACGCCGCGCGGGCCGCTCAGCCGGGTGTCGGTGACGAGATAGACCGACAGGTCGAAGCGTCGCCGCCCGGTCGATCCGAATGCCTGAAATGCCGTGCTCATCCATTCCTCCGCCGTGGCGAAGGGGGCGTCGGCGATCGATCCAAGAGGATCATGGCCCGTGGGCCAGGCATCGCGTGACGGTTCCCTTCGCTGGCATGACCCAGATCAGGTTCGACGGGTATGATCTCAGCCCGAGCGCGGGCACCCCGTGTCACTTCCAGGGCCGAGGCTCGCAAGGGCCGGGCGGGGTGTCAAGCGCGCCCGGCCAAATGAAAGGGCCCGGCCGTCGCCGGCCGGGCCCTTTGCATTGATCAGCCTGCGTCAGATCAGCCCGAGGCCATGATCGGCCTTCAGCCGATCAGCCTGGGAAGGTATAAGCGGTCTTCACCACCGTGTAGAACTCCGCGGCGTAGCGGCCCTGTTCGCGCGGGCCGTAGCTGGAGCCCTTCCGGCCGCCGAACGGCACGTGATAATCCACGCCCGCGGTCGGCAGGTTCACCATCACCATGCCGGCCTGGCTGGCCCGCTTGAAGTGGCTGGCGTATTTCAGGCTCGAGGTCGCGATGCCGGCGGAGAGGCCGAATTCGGTGTCGTTCGCCGTTGCCAGTGCAGCCTCGTAGTCCTTGACCCGGATCACCGAGGCGACCGGCCCGAAGATCTCCTCGCGGCTGATCCGCATGTCGTTGGTGGTCTCGATGAACAGCGCCGGGGACAGGTAGAAGCCCTCGGTCTCGCGGTTCAGCCGCTCGCCGCCGAAGGCCAGCTTGGCGCCTTCCTTGACGCCGATGTCGATGTAGGACAGGTCCTGGTCCAGCTGGCTCTGGTCCACCACCGGGCCCATCTCGGTGCCCTGCTTCAGCGCGTTGTCGACCTTCAGCGACTTCAGCTTCTCGGTCATCGCCGCGACGAAGCGGTCATGGATGCCCTCGGTCACGATCAGGCGGGACGAGGCGGTGCAGCGCTGGCCGGTGGAAAAGAAGGCGCTGTTGGTGGCGGCCCCGACGGCGGTGTTCAGGTCGGCATCGTCGAGGATGACCATCGGGTTCTTGCCGCCCATCTCGAGCTGCACCTTCTTGCCGATCTCGGCGCAGCGCACCGCGATGGCGCGGCCGGTGCCGACAGAGCCGGTGAAGCTGATGGCGTCGATATCGCGGCTGGCGACGAAGGCCTCGCCGACCACCGAGCCGCGGCCCATCACCAGGTTGAACACACCGGACGGCACGCCGGAGTCGATGATGATCTGCGACAGGGCCCAGGCGCTGCCCGGCACCAGGTCGGCCGGCTTGAACACGACGCAGTTGCCGTAGGCCAGGGCCGGGGCGATCTTCCAGGCCGGGATCGCGATCGGGAAGTTCCACGGCGTGATCAGGCCGATGACGCCCATCGGCTCCCGCGTGATCTCGACATCGATGCCGGGGCGGACCGAGGCCAGCTTCTCACCCTGGATGCGCAGCACCTCGCCGGCGAAGAACTTGAAGATCTGGCCGGCGCGGGCGGCCTCGCCGATGCCCTCGGGCAGGGTCTTGCCCTCCTCGCGCGACAGCAGCCGGCCCAGCTCTTCCTTCTTCGCCAGGATGGTGTTGCCGATCTTGTCCAGCAGGTCGTGCCGCTCCTGCAGCGTGGTCATCGACCACTTCGGGAAGGCGGCGCGGGCCGCGGCGATCGCCTGCTCCGCCTGGGCGCGGTCGGCGCGGGTGTATTCGCCCACCACGTCCGACAGGTCCGACGGGTTCACGTTCTTCGCGGCGTCCGGGCCTTCGACCCAGGATCCGGCGATGTAATTGGCGTGGACGCTCATTTCGTTCCCTCTCTCGACCTATTGTCGGATGAATGGCTACTGGATAGGTCGTGCCGATATCCGATGCAACAAGGCTATGGCGTTTCGTCTTCCGTCATGGCCGGCATGTCGGCCTCGGGTACGTCCAGCTCCAGAAGCGGCGCCGCCTTGTCCATCGGCAGTTCCTCGACCTGGCGCAGCTTGCGGTGGATGGCGCGGGTGCGGGTGCCGATCTGCTGGATCACGTTCTGCCCTTCCTGCAGCTTCTTGCCGACCTTGTCCATCAGCTCGCCATAGCTCTGGAACTCCGCCTTGACCGCGCCCAGCACCTGCCAGATCTCGGCCGATTTGTGCTGGATGGCGAGGGTGCGGAAGCCCATGCGCAGGCTGGACAGGAAGGCGCCCAGCGTGGTCGGGCCCAGGATGGTGACGCGGTACTGCTCGCGCACCGATTCGCGCAGGCCGGGCCGGCGCAGGATCTCGGCGAACAGCCCCTCGGTCGGCACGAACAGCACCGCGAAATCGGTGGTGACAGGCGGATAGATGTATTTGGTGGCGATCTTCTTGGCCTCGTCGCGGATCCGCCGGTCCAGCTGCCGGCCTGCCGCCTCGGCCGCCACGGTATCGCCGGCCTCCAGCGCCAGGTTCAGCCGCTCGTAATCCTCCTGCGGGAACTTGCTGTCGACCGGCAGCAGCACGCCTTCGGGCAGGCGGATGGCGAACTCCACCGTCTCGGAACTATCCGGCCGCGGCCGGGCGTTGCGCACCAGCTGGTCCTCGGTCAGCACCTGCTCCAGCAGGGCGTCCAGCTGCTCCTCGCCGAAGGTGCCGCGGGTCTTCACGCCGGACAGCATCTTCTTCAGGTCGCCGACGCCGCCGGCCAGCACCTGCATCTCGCCCAGGCCCTGATGCACCCGCTCCAGCCGCTCGCTCACGGTCTGGAACTGGGCCTGCAGCCGGGTCTCCAGCGTCGCCTGCAGCTTCTCGTCGACGGTGGCGCGCATCTGCTCCAGCTTCGCCTCATTCTCCTGGCGCAGCTTCTGCAGGTTCAGGTCCAGCGTCTCGCGCAGCCGGCCCTGGCTCTGCGCCATCGATTCGGACAGGGCCTGCAGCCGGGTGGCGACGGTGTCCAGCCGGGTCTGCTGGGTCTCGCCGATCGCCCGCATCGCGCCGACCAGCGTCTCGCCGGTGTGGCGCAGGGACGCCGCGATCTCCTGCCGCTGGCGGCTGTCGCGGGCCTCGGCCGAGGCTTCGGCGCGACGCTCCGCCGTCTGCAACTCCTGCTCCACCCGGCCCAGGTCGCGGCGCAGATCCTCGATCGCGCCGGTCAGCGGGCTCAGATCCAGCCGGGTCCGCCGGAACAGCGCGACCAGCAGGGTCAGCAGCGCGACGCCGAGGATGACGAGGCCGAGGATGCGGAGATCGATCGAGGCGAGGTCGAAATTCATAAGCTCATCCGGATGCGGGACCGGCAGAACACCCCAGACCGCTCACCCGCGCAAGGTGCTTCGGCCGGCGAAGATGGCGCGGCCGCCCAGCGCCTCCTCAATCCGCAGCGCCGCATTCCATTTCGCCATCCGCTCCGACCGGGCGAAGGACCCGACCTTCAGCTGGCCGACGCCCCAGCCGACCACCAGGTCGACGATGGTGGTGTCCTCGCTCTCGCCCGAGCGGGCGGAGACGATGCCGGTCAGCCCGACCGCCTTCGCCGCATCCCAGGCCGCCCTGGTCTCGGTCAGGGTGCCGCGCTGGTTCGGCTTGATCAGCACGGTGGTGCAGGCCCGTGTCGCCGCGGCCTCGCGCACCCGCGCCGCATCGGTGACCAGGAAATCGTCGCCGACGATCTGCACCCGGTCGCCGATCGCCGCGGTGATGGCCCGGAAGCCGGCGGCATCGTCCTCCGCCACCGGGTCCTCGACCGACAGGATCGGCCAGCGCCGGGTCCAGCCGGCGACCAGCTCGACCATCTCGCCGGTGTCGCGCTCCCGCCCCTCGAAGCGGTAGCGGCCGTCGCGGCCGAATTCGGAGGCGGCGACATCCAGCGCGATCGCGACCTCATCGCCCGGCCGGCGGCCGGCGGTCTCGATGGCGCGGACCAGCATGTCCAGCGCCTCGGCCGAATCGGCGAAGGCCGGCCAAAAGCCGCCTTCGTCGGCGACGCCGCACAGCTTGCCGGACTCGGCCATCAGCGACCCGGCGGCGCGGTAGACCTCCGCGGTCCAGTCCAGCGCCTCGGCGAAGCTGCCGGCGCCGGGGCAGATCACCATGAAGTCCTGCAGGTCCAGCCGCCGTCCGGCATGGGCGCCGCCGCCGAAGATCTGGATCTCCGGCAGGGGCAGCAGCACGGCATCGTCGCCGCCGAGATGGCGCCACAGCGGCAGGCCGGCGGCGGCCGCGGCAGCATGGGCCGTGGCCATCGACACGGCGATGGTGGCGTTGCCGCCCAGCCGCGCCTTGTTCGCGGTGCCGTCCAGGCCGATCAGGGCCTGGTCCAGCCCGGCCTGGTCGGAAGCGTCGAAGCCGGCCAGGGCGCGGGCGATCTCACCATTCACCGCATCGACCGCGCCGCGCACGTCATGGCCGCCGAAGCCGGTGCCGCCGTCGCGCCGGTCCAGCGCCTCGCCCGAGCCGGTGGAGGCCCCGGCTGGGGCGATGGCGCGGCCGATCGCGCCGCCCTCCAGCCGGATCTCGGCCTCCACGGTCGGCCGGCCGCGGCTGTCCCACACGCGGCGGCCACGGATCTCGGCGATGGTGGTGCGGGTCACAGGCTCAACTCCTCGGCCCAGGCGATGCGGATCTGGGCCAGTCTGTTCGGCGGGGCCAGCAGCAGCGGTTTCGCCACCCGGCGCACCCGGTCCTTCTGTGCGGAGTCGGTGAGGTATTCGACCGGGGACTTGCCGTCGACCCGGGCCAGCAGCAGCCCGGGCAGCAGCCGCGCGGCGCGGGCCTCGAAGGCGGCGGCCGGTTCCCAGTCCACGCCGGCGAGATAGGCGACGGCCAGCGCGTCGAAGCAAGCCAGGAACTGCCCGGCCGATTCGGGCCGCCACAGCCCCTTCAGCAGCAAATGATTCAGGCAGAAGGCGAGGTCGAAGGCCGGGTCGCCCCACCAGGCGCATTCGGCGTCGATGAACACCGGGCCTTGCGGTCCGATCAGGATGTTCTTCGGGCTGACGTCGCCATGGACCAGCGCCCGCTTGGTCGCCCGCGTGGTCTCGACCAGGGCCAACAGCGCGTCGGCGCAATCCGGATGCGCGGCCGCGGTCGCGACCAGATAGGGCTCCAGCCGGATGTCGTAGAAGATGCCGTCGGTCGGGAATTCGGCCGCCAGACCCGGATCCGCCGCCGTCGCCGCATGGATCCTGACCAGCCGCCGTCCCACCTCGGCCGCGACCGCCGGATCGGCCTGGCCGTCGCGCAGTTGGGCCTTCCACACCGGGTGGTCCTCCGGCGCCAGATAGGCCATGGCCAGGGCGCCGGCGGCATCGTCCTGGCCCAGCAGGGCCGGCACCGCCTGCGGCACGATGCCGGCGGCCACCCGCATCCAGCGCGCCTCATACAGGTTGCGCACCACCGGCGCCTGCCAGTCGGCCGCGACCCGCAGCTTCGGCAGGGCCCGCTTGACGCAGACCGGGCCGGCGGCCAGGTCGACCCGCCAGATGTCGGAGGAGACGCCGCCGGTCAGCGCGGTGAAGCGCGGCGTCTCGCCCGGGCCCGCCAGCCCCATCCGGCGCAGGGCCGGCAGCAGGTCGGGGGCCGTCATCGGGTCAATAGGTGGCGCGGCCGCCGGACAGGTCGAACACGGCGCCGGTGGTGAAGCTGTTCTCGGCCGAACACAGCCAGGCGATCATCGACGCCGCCTCCTCGACCTTCAGGAAGCGGGCGCGGGGGATGCGCGACAGCATGTAGTCGATATGCTCCTGGCTGATCTGCTCCAGGATCCGGGTCTTTGCGGTGGCCGGGGTGACGCAGTTGACCGCGATGTCCTGGCCGGCCAACTCCTTGCCCAGCGACTTGGTCAGGGCGATCACGCCCGACTTGGCGGCGGAATAGGCGCTGGCGTTCGGGTTGCCCTCCTTGCCGGCGATCGACGAGACGTTGACGATGCGGCCATAGCCGCGGGCGATCATCCCCGGCACCACCGCGCGGCAGCAGTAGTAGACCGCGTTCAGGTCCAGCTCGATCACCTGGCGCCAAGTGTCGATCGGATAGTCCCAGGTCTTCACCGAAGGCCCGGCGATGCCGGCGTTGTTGATCAGGATGTCGATCTGGCCCTGGGCCTCGACCGCGGCGGCGATCGCGGCCGCGTCGGTGACGTCGATGGCGGTGCCGGTGGCGCCCATCGCCTTCGCCGTCTGCTCGACCAGCGCCTGGTCGCGGTCCCACAGCACCACCCGGGCGCCGGAGGCGATGAAGCGTTCGGCGACGGCGCGGCCGATGCCCTGCGCCCCGCCGGTGACGACGGCGATCTTGCCGTCGAGGTCGATCCTGTTCATCTGCGTTTCCCCGTCTTCCGTCGTTTCTGCCTGTCATGCCCGGGCCTGGCCCGGGCATCCAGAGTCTGTCGAGACCCTCTGGATTGCCGGGTCAAGCCCGGCAATGACAGTAAGGGAGTGGTCCGTGCCCCGAGCCTACAGCGCCCGCACCACGACCGTCTCCTCCGCCGCGCGCGCCAGTGGGTTGCGCAAAGGCCGGCCGAAGGCGGCGGCCTCGATCTCGAAGCGGTCGCCGGGCTCGGGCTTGATGCCGTCGGTGACGCTCAGCGTCGCCGTGCCGAAGAAGTGCAGGTGCACGTCGCCGGGCCGGCGGAACAGGCCGTATTTGAAGTGGTGGTGCTCCAGATTGGCGATCCAATGGCTCATATTGGCCTCGCCGCTCAGGAACGGCTTCTCCCAGATCACCTGGTTGCCGCGGGTGATCCGGCTGGTGCCGCGCACGTCGTCCGGCAGCGGGCCGATCAGCAGCTCCGGCCCGACCGAGCACTGCCGCAGCTTGGAATGGGCCAGCAGCAGGTAGTTCTGCCGCTCGGTGATGTGATCGGAGAACTCGTTGCCGATGGCAAAGCCGACGCGCCAGGGCGTGCCGTCCGGCCCGACCAGGTAGCAGCCGGTGATCTCCGGCTCCTCGCCGCCGTCCAGGGCGAAGTCGGGCATGGTCAGCGGCTGCTCACCGGCGACCACGATCGAGCCGTCGCCCTTGTAGAACCATTCCGGCTGGACCCCGGCCTTGCCGCCCGCCTGGCCCCCGGCCGGCTTGCCGCCGGCGATGCCGTCACGGAACATCTTCATGCTGTCGGTCAGCTTTTCCGCCTCGCCCAGAGTCTTGTGCATCTGGTCGCGGGCGTCGGCGCTGCCGAGATGGGTCAGCCCCGTGCCGGTGACGATGCAATGCGCCGGGTCGGGATGGTCTAGCGGCACCAGCAGCCGGCCCTCGGCGATGACGGCGGCGTAGGAGTCGGTGCCGTCGCCCTCATCGGCCGCGACCAGCTCGGCAATGCCCTTGCGCGCGCCGATCGCCGCCTGGGCGAGGTCGTAGGTGGTCTCGAAGACCGACAGCAGCTTCAGCGTGTCGCCGCCGCCGGAGACGACGCCGACGCGACGTTCGCCGGCCTGGGTGCGGATCTGGATCAGGTTCATCTTTTTTGCCTCACAATCCCGTGGCCCAGCCGGCATCGACCACGAAGGTCTGGCCGGTGCACAGGGCGCTATCATCGGCGGACAGCCACAGCACCATCTGGGCCAGGTGCACCGGCATCACATAGTCGGGGATGCACTGGTCCTCGGCCCGGCGGGCATCGGCCTCCGGTGTCAGCCACAAATCCTTCTGGCGCTGGGTGATGACCCAGCCCGGCATCACGGTGTTGACCCGGATGTGCTGCTTGCCCCAGTCGCGGGCCAGGCCGCGGGTCAGCCCCTCGACCCCGGCCTTGGCCGTGGTGTAGGCGGGCATGTTGCCCTGCTTCAGCCGCCAGGAGACCGAGCCGAAATTGATGATCGAACCGCCGCCGGCCGCCTGCATCATCGGCTGCACCGCCTGGGCGGCAAAGAACTGGTGGCGCAGGTTCACCGCCATGCGGTCGTCCCAATAGTCGGGCTCGACCGTCTCGGGGGCGTGGCGCTGGTCGTGCGCCGCGTTGTTGACCAGGATGCGGATCGGCCCGACGGCCTCCTTGGCCTCGGCCACCGCCTTGCGCAGGTCGGCGATGTCGCGCAGGTCGCAGCGGCGGAACACCGGCGCGGCCAGGCCCTCGGCCTTCAGCCGGTCGACCAGGGCGGTCGACGCCTCCTCGTTGATATCGACGAAGAAGACGCGCGCCTGCTGGCGACAGAAATGCTCGACGATGCTCTCGCCGATGCCGCTGCCGCCGCCCGACACGAAGACGGGTTTGTCGCGCAGCGATGGATAACTTGCGTAGTCGGTCATGATGATCCGCTTGGCCAGAATAGAGAGCGGCCCGCCCCGATCAGGGGCGGGCCTGCGGTTCGATCGTCAGTGGCTGTCGCGCGGCACGGCATGGCCGCGGCTGCCGACCAGGAAGTCGAGGTCGGCGCCCTTGTCGGCCTGCATCACGTGCTGGACATACAGCGACTGGTAGCCGCCCTTCATCGTCGGCTCCGGCGGCGACCACAGCTTGCGCCGCTCGGCCAGCACCTCGTCCGAGACCTCGAGATGCAGGCGCCGGTTGGCGACGTCCAGCTCGATCATGTCGCCGTCCTGCACCAGGGCCAGCGGGCCGCCGGCGGCCGCTTCCGGCGCCGTGTGCAGCACCACCGTGCCGTAGGCCGTGCCGCTCATGCGCGCGTCGGAGATGCGGACCATGTCGCGCACGCCCTTCTTCAGCACCTTCTGCGGCAGCGCCATGTTGCCGACCTCGGCCATGCCGGGATAGCCCTTCGGGCCGCAGTTCTTCAGCACCATGATGCAGGTCTCGTCGATGTCGAGATCGGGGTCGTCCACCCGTGCCTTGTAGTGCTCGATGTTCTCGAACACGACGGCGCGGCCGCGATGCTGCATCAGCTCCGGCGTGGCGGCGGAGGGCTTCAGCACGGCACCGTCCGGCGCCAGGTTGCCCTTCAGCACGGTGATGCCACCCTGCTTCACCAGCGGGTTGTCCCAGGCCCGGATCACCTCCGGGTTCCAGTTGGCGGTGTTCTTGACGTTCTCCCACATCGACTTGCCGGTGACGGTCGGGGCGTCCTTGAACAGCATGCCGTTCTCGCCCAGCGCCCGGGTCACCGCGGGGACACCGCCTGCGTAGTAGAAATCCTCCATCAGGAAGCGGCCCGACGGCATCAGGTCGACCAGGGTCGGCACGTCGCGGCCGAACTCGTCCCAGTCCTTCAGTTCGAACTGGATGCCGACGCGGCCGGCGATGGCCAGCAGATGGATGACCGCGTTGGTCGACCCGCCGATGGCGCCGTTGACGCGGATGGCGTTCAGGAAGTTCTCGCGGGTCAGGATCTTCGAGATGCGCAGGTCCTCATGCACCATCTCGACGATGCGGCGGCCGGTCATGTGGGCGATGACGTAGCGGCGGGCGTCGACCGCCGGGATCGCGGCGCAGCCGGTCAGGCTCATGCCCAGCGCCTCGGCCATCGAATTCATGGTGCTGGCCGTGCCCATGGTCATGCAGTGGCCGGCGGAGCGGGACTGCCCGGCCTCGGCCTCCATGAACTGCTGCAGGCTGATGACGCCGGCCTTCACGTCGGCGTCGAACTGCCAGACGCTGGTGCCCGACCCGATGGTCTGGTCCTGGTAGCGGCCGTTCAGCATCGGCCCGCCGGAAACGACGACGGCGGGGATGTCGCAGCTGGCGGCGCCCATCAGCAGCGACGGGGTGGTCTTGTCGCAGCCGGTCAGCAGCACGACGCCGTCGATCGGGTTGGCGCGGATCGCCTCCTCGACATCCATCGCCGCCAGGTTGCGGTACAGCATCGCGGTCGGCCGCAGGTTGGTCTCGCCGGTCGAGAACACCGGGAACTCCAGCGGGAAGCCGCCCATCTCCCACACGCCGCGCTTCACATGCTCCGCCAGCTTGCGGAAATGCGCGTTGCAGGGGGTCAGCTCGGAGAAGGTCTGGCAGATGCCGATCACCGGGCGGCCGTCGAACACATGGTCCGGCAAACCCTGGTTGCGCATCCAGCTGCGATGGAGGAAGCCGTCCTTGTCGTGCGGGCCGAACCAGGCCGCAGAGCGGAGGGGTTTCTTGTTGTTGTTGTCGCTGGCGTCGTCAGCCATCACGGGGTCCTTGTCTGGCTAGGCTGTGGTCAGGGCGTTGGAATCATGTGCGGCAGGGCGCGGCGGAGATCCTCCACCGCATCTTCGAGCAGGACGCGCATCGCCTGGCGCGCCGCCTCCGGCTCCCGCGCCAGGATTGCGTCGCGCACCGCGCGGTGGCGCGGCAGCGAGATCTGCAGCGCGCCGGGTTCGTTGTTGGTGATGCGAAAGCTGGTTGCCATCGCGGTCTCGATCAGGGCGCCGAGCGGGTGCAGGAACTCGTTGTTCGAGGCCGCCAGGATCGATTGGTGGAAGCGCAGGTCGGGCTCGATCGAGGCGTCGCCGTCCGGCGCCGCCTCCATGTCCGAGAAGGCGCGGGCGATGGCCTCGCGCTGGGTGTCGGTCGCGCGCTCCGCCGCCATCGACGCGGCCGCGGGCTCGATGACCTGGCGGATCTCGAACAGGTCCTTGGCCAGGCGCTCGATCGGCTGGGTGGCGAACTGCCAGGCCAGCAGGTCGGGGTCCAGCATGTTCCATTCGTCGCGCGGCCGCACCCTTGTGCCGGTCTTGGGCCGGGATTCGACCAGCCCCTTGGCCGCCAGCACCTTGATCGCCTCACGCAGCGCGGTGCGGCTGACCGAGAACTGCACCGACAGGTCGGCTTCGTTCGGCAGCACGGTGCCGGGCTGCACGTCGCCGCGCACGATCCGCACGCCGATGTCGTAGGCGATCTGGCCGTGCAGCGACCGGCGGGAGAAGGTCTTGCTGCTGCGGGAATGCTCGACCATGACTCTCGCCCGCGGTGGCTGGCCGCCTGGGGGGAGCGGTTCGGCCGGATGGTCTTCCCCCTTGTCGCGCCCGGGCGCGGCGGGATCCGCCGTCACGGGCGGGTAGGGCACGCCCGTCATTGGCGGAAGCCTTTCCGGATCAGCGGCGGCCGCGGCCCGGCGATCCCGTTGCGGCCGACCTGCAGGCTGGCGTCGCGCAGGGCAATGGTCTTGACGTAGACCATCCGGATGCCGTCCATGGAGACGGCATTCTCATCGCTCTTCTCGACCACGGCCTTTCCCCAGCGGCACGATCAGACTTGCCGATCGTGCTCTTTGCTATTCATCATACAAATAGAGTATTGGGCTGTCTCAAGATCGGCGTCAAGCATTGCCGAAAGGGAGAAACGGAATGGCGGTGGAGACGGTGCGGCTGCGGGCGGGGGCGAGCGGCCTCGACCTTGTGCCGGCGATCGGCGGCGGGATCGCCGCCTACTGGACCGGCACCGGGGAAGCCCGGCGCGACTGGCTGCGGCCGGCCACCGCCGCCGCTCTGGCGGCGGGCGACCCGCTCGGCCTCGGCAACTTCCCGCTGACCCCGTTCTCGAACCGGATCCGCGAAGGCCGCTTCCGCTTCCAGGGGCGGGAGGTGGCGCTGCCCCTGAACACGGCGGCGGAACGGCATCAACTGCACGGCTATGGCTGGCAGCGGCCCTGGCGGGTGCTGGAACAGTCGGCGACCCACTGCGCCATCGGCTACGACCACGCGGCCGACGCCTGGCCTTTCCCCTATCATGCCCGGCAGGACTTCACCCTGAGCGAGGCCGGGCTCGACCTGGCGATCTCGGTCGAGAACACCGGCGATACGGCGATGCCGGCCGGGCTGGGCCAGCACCTCTACTTCCCGCGCACCCCCGCCACCACCGTTACCGCCGGGATCACCGGGATGTGGGCCAATGACGCCGAGGTGATGCCGCTGGAACTGGTCGAGCCGCCGCCGGGCAAGGACCTGCGCCGCGGCTTCCGGCCGGAGGATGTGCGGACCGACAACACCTTCACCGACTGGGACCGCCGGGCGGTGATCGAGTGGCCGGAGCGGCGGGCCTGGATCGCGATCGAGGCCGAGGCGCCGCTCGACTTCCTGGTCTGCTACGCACCCGACGACCCTTATGTCTGCGTCGAGCCGGTCAGCAACATCACCGACGCCTTCAATCTCGCCGAGGCCGGCCGCACCGACACCGGGACGACGGTGCTGCAGCCCGGCGAGGTGCTGCGCGGCGTGATCCGCCTGCGGCCGGAGGTGGTGGCGTAGCGGTGTAGGTGGGTTCGCGCCAGCGAACCCAACATCTTTCTGTGGCGCGTTGGGTTCGTCGAGGCGAACCCAACCTACGTCGAAGAATCAGTGTTGAATGCCATCTGACTCACAATTTCAGGTCGGCTAATTATCTTGCTCGGCGCCCCGGATCGGCCGGCGACTCGAAGGTCGCCCGGCCCCCGCGCGCACCTTCCGGAACGGCTGTTCACCAGGCTTTCTGCGGCTTTCCGGCTGATGTAGACCTCATCCATCCGTACCGCCCCGGCGCGACCTCGCCCCGGGGCGTCCGTTTGTGAGGGACACGCGCCATGACCAAGGTTCTGCTGCTCGGCGGGGGAAAGATCGGCACCTGCATCACCGCGTTGCTGACCGCCACCGGGGACTACCAGCTCACCGTCGGCGACCAGGATCAGGGCATGCTCGACCGGCTCGAGGGCAATGTCGCCAAGCGCCAGCTGCGCTTCGACGACGCCCAGGCGCTGCGCGACGCGGTGTCCGGCCACGACGTCGTGATCTCGGCCGCGCCGTTCCACCTGACGCCGCTGATCGCCGAGGCGGCGAAGGACCGCGGCGCCCATTACTTCGACCTGACCGAGGACGTCGAGAGCACCCGCCGGGTCAAGGCCCTGGCCGAGGGCGCGAAGACCGCCTTCACCCCGCAATGCGGCCTGGCCCCGGGCTTCATCTCGATCGTCGGCTACGACCTGGCCAAGCGCTTCGACGAGCTGCACACCGTGCACATGCGCGTCGGCGCCCTGCCGGTCTATCCGTCGAACGCGCTGAAGTACAACCTGACCTGGTCGACCGACGGCCTGATCAACGAGTACTGCAACCCCTGCGAGGCGATCCATGAGGGCGAGCTGCGCGAGGTGCTGCCGCTCGAGGGCATGGAGCACATCTCGCTCGACGGCATCGACTACGAGGCGTTCAACACCTCGGGCGGCCTGGGCACGCTGTGCGAGACGCTGGAGGGCAAGGTCAAGTTCCTGAACTACAAGACCGTGCGCTATCCCGGCCATCGCGACATCGTCAAGATCCTGGTCAACGAGCTGCAGCTGGGGCAGCGCCGCGACATCCTGAAGGACGTGCTCGAGGCCTCGATCCCGATGACCAAGCAGGACGTGGTCCTGATCTTCGTCACCGCCTGGGGCAAGAAGGACGGCCGGCTGATGCAGGAGACCTACGCCAAGAAGGTCTACGCCAAGGAGATCGGCGGCCAGCTTTGGAGCGCGATCCAGGTCACCACCGCGGCGGGCATCTGTGCCATGGTCGACCTGCACCGCGCCGGCCAGCTGCCGCAGAGCGGCTTCGTGCGGCAGGAGCAGGCCAACCTGTCCGACTTCCTGGCCAACCGCTTCGGCCAGCACTACGCCTGAGAACCGGGCACAAGAATCGGGTTTAGGGAAGAAACGGGAAAGGTCGCGGCCGAGGTCGCGACCTTTTCATTTGGCTCAGGGCATTTGCAGCAATCGGTGCCGCAGCAGGCTCTGCATGTCGCGCCGCCCGTCGACAACGCAATGGACGACCACCGCGTCCTCGCGGATCCGATAGATGATGCGGTAGGGCTTGTGGTGGGCCTCGCGGAACTGAGCCAGTCCGAGGGCGCGCAATTCCTTCGAGATGCTGCCGCGTGATGGCAGGTTTGCCAGCCGCCGGATCACGTCGTTCAGGGATCGGAGGATACGACGAGCGTTCTCCGCTGAATCGTGCTCGGCGATAAAGTCGACAATGCTTTCGAGGTCCCGTTCCGCTTCCCGCAGCACGATGACCGGCAGGGACACGGGGATCAATCCTTGAGGCGGGCCTCGAGGCGGGCTTCCAGGTCGGCAAAGACGTCCTCGGCCGGCCGGAACCTGCCCGCTTCATAGTCGCGCTCGCCCAGCGCCAGGATCTTCAGCAGCGCCAGCGTTTCCTGGGTCTCTTCGTAGCTGTCGATGTCCTGCAGCACCGCCTTGGCTTCGCCGTTGACGGTGATGATGAAGGGCTCCTGCCCCTCCCGCAGCCCCTGGATCACCTCCGGGGCATGGGCTTTCAGATAGCTGATCGGCTTGATGCGGTCGGACAGTTTCATCGCGGCCTCCTGGGCTCAGTCCGAATATAGACCGAATTCGGACCTGCGGAAAGTCGGCTACTCCCGCCCCAGCAGCCCGTCGACGATCATGGTGGCGATGCCGCTGGGCACGAAGGAGGCCTTCACCGCCTTGCGGTCGTAGCCGGTGTCGACCCAGTCCCAGAAGGCGATCGGCTCGCGCGCATCGGCCTCGGCATAGGCCTCGATGAAGCGGTCGAGCAGGCCGGTCGGCGACTTCTTGAAGTGCAGGTAGCGCCAGTGCAGCTGCCGCAGCGCCTCGGCGGCCGGGCGGCCCTCGCGCGTCATCAGGATCAGCGCCGCCATCAGCCCGGCGCGGTCGGAGCCGGACTTGCAATGCACCAGGATCGGATGCTCCGCCGCGTCCAGCACCCGCCGGATCTGGTGCAGCACGCTGACCTTGGGCGCGTCGCGCGACTTCAGGGTCAGGTCGACCAGCGTGATGCCGTGGCGGCGACAGGCCTCGGCCTCGCGGCGGTACGAGCCGCAGTCGCGTGGGCCGCGCAGGTTGATGATGGTGCGGATGCCGTCGCGGGCCATGCCGCGGATCTGGTAGGGCAGGGGCTGGCCCGAGCGCCACACGCCGGGCGCGAACTCGACCCGCGTGTTGACGAAGGTGCGGAACGCGCAATGGTCGACGATCCAGCTGTCGAACGCGTCGGCCAGGCGGCCCCAGCCCTTTCGGGGCTGATCGGGAACGGCGTCGGTCATGTCCATGTCGATGGGGGGCCCAGAAAGACGAAGCCCGGCGGATGGGACCGCCGGGCTGTCTGCGGCTATGGTCTGCTCGCTCAGTTGCGGTTGCCGAGCAGCCGCAGCAGGAACATGAACAGGTTGAGGAAGTTCAGATACAGCGTGAGGGCGCCCCAGACCGCGGTCTTGGTCTCGACCTCATGGCCCTGCCCCTCGGCATACTGCTCCTTCAGCCGCTGGGTGTCGTAGGCGATCAGGCCGGCGAAGATCAGCACGCCGAGCACGCTGATGACGAAGGCCAGGCCGCTCGAGGCCAGGAAGATGTTGACCAGGCTGGCGATGATGATGCCGAACAGGCCCATCACCAGGAACGAGCCGAAGGCCGACAGGCTGCGCTTGGTGGTGTAGCCGTACAGGCTCAGGCCTGCGAAGGACGCCGCGGTGATGAAGAACACCCGCACCACGCTCTCGCCGGTATAGGCCATCAGCACCGGCGCCAGGCCGATGCCCTGCAGGGCGACGAACGCCCAGTACAGAGTCTGCAGCGTGGACGCGCTCATCGAGCGGATGCCCATGCTCATCCAGAAGATCAGGCCGATCGGCGCCAGCAGCGCAACCCAGCCCAGCCCGGTCAGGCCGACCCGCCCGAAGGCGTTCACGGCCAGGAAGGTGCCGCCGAGCGGGGTGAACATCACCAGCGCGGCGGTGATGCCGCTGATCAGCAGGCCCCCAGCCATGTACCAGTAGATCCGCAGCATGTACTGCCGCAGACCCTCGTCGAACGCCGCACGCTCGATGGCGTGCGCATTGGCGCCCGGCCCCGTCGCGTAACGGCCCTGTGGATCGAAGGCCATCTCAAAACCTCTATGGGTGGTGAAGAACCACGCGGCTGAAATATTGGCAGCGCGGGGCCAACATACAACAGGTGCGGCCTGCGCCGAAGGGCCTCAGGTGAAGCCGGTCCAGAAAGGCCTCAACCGGCCTATTCGTTGCGCAGCAGCGGCGCCGCCTTCTGGCCCAGCGCGACCCAGGTGCCGAGGAAGCCGAAGCCCAGGGTGATGGCGACGCACAGGCCGGCGGTGCCCAGCAGGGTCAGCGGCAGGAAGGTCCAGCCGATCTTCATGACATAGGTCAGAACGCCCCAGGCGGCGATGGTGCCGAGGACGCAGGCGATCGCGGCGGTCAGCAGGCCCAGCAGCCCGTATTCGATCAGGAAGGCGCGCATCACGTCGCCGCGGGTGGCGCCCAGCACCTTCAGCACCACCGCGTCGTAGATCCGCCGCCGGTGTCCGGCCGCGACCGCCCCGGCCAACACCAGCGCGCCGGCCAGCAGGGTGATGCCGGCGGTGGACCGCACCGCGGTGCCGATCTGGGACAGCAGCGCGTTCACCGTCTCCAGCGCATCCTTCAGGCGCACCGTGGTGACGTTGGGGAAGGCGTCGGTCACCGCCCGCTGCAGCCCCGGCTCCGCCGCCGGCGGCACCTTCACCGTGGCCAGCCAGGTGTGCGGCGCGGCCGACAGCGGCTTCGGCGACATGATCAGGGTGAAATTGATGCCCAGCGTGCCCCAGTCGATCTCGCGGATGTTGGCGACCTCGGCGTCGATGTCGCGGCCCAGCACGTTCAGGGTCATGCGGTCGCCCGGCTTCAGCCCGAAGGCGCCGGCGATCTCCTGCGATGTCGAGACCTTGGGCGGGCCGTCGTAATCGGCCGGCCACCATTCGCCCTGCAGGATCTTGTCCTTGGGCGGCTTGGCGGTGGCGTAGGTGATGCCGCGGTCGCCGCGCAGCACCCAGCCGGCGGTCTTGGGGTCGACCACCGCCTTCTCCACCGGCACGCCGTTGACCGAGACGATGCGGCCCCGCAGGCTCGGCACCTCGGCCAGGTCGCTGGCGCCCGATGTGCCCTGGATCAGGGCGTCGAACTGGTCCTTCTGCGACTTCTGGACATCGACGAAGAAGAAGGACGGCGCGGCGCCGGGCAGGGTGTCCTGGATCTGGCGGTCCATGTTGCCCTGGATCAGGGCGATCGCCGCCAGCACGGTCAGGCCCAGCCCGAGCGACAGCACGATCTGCGGCGTCGGCGCGCCCGGCCGGTGCAGGTTGGCCAGGGCCAGCCGCAGGCCCGGCCGGCGCGGCCGCGGCGCCCGGCGCAACAGCGCCATGACGCCCAGCGCAGTGCCGTGGAACAGGCCGATCGCGGCGATGGCGCCGGCCACGAAGATCGCGGCCAGCATCGTGTCGGAGGCGGTGGCCACGGCCAGGGCGGCCAGCGCCGCGCCGCACAGCGCGGTGGCGGCGATGAAGATGGCGGCGGGGCGGATGTGGCGCGGCGCCACCCGGTCGCGGAACAGCGCCGCGGCCGGGGTGCGGGCGGCGCGGGCCAGCGGCCACAGCGAGAAGGTCAGGGCGGTCAGCAGGCCGAAGCCGGCGGCCAGCAGCAGGGCACCGGGATAGACGCCGATCCTGGTCTCCACCGGCAGCAGCCCGTCGATCAGGGCGGCCACGGCCGGCGGGGCCGCAGCGCCGACGCCCAAGCCGATGACGATGCCCAGGCCGGCCAGCACCAGCACCTGGATCAGATAGGTCTCGAAGATCAGCCGGCCGGGCGCCCCCAGGCATTTCAGCGTGGCGATGGTGGCCAGCCGGGCGTCGAGCCAGGCGCGCACCGCGTTGCCGACCCCGGCGCCGCCGACCAGCAGCGCGGTCAGCCCGACCAGGGTCAGGTACATGGTCAGCTGGTCGATGGTCCGGCGCAGCGACGGCGCCGCGTCGCGGTCGTCGCGGATCCGCCAGGTGCCGTCGGGGAAGCGAGTCTTCAGACCGGTGGCGAAGGCGTGGGCGTCGCTGCCGCGCGGCAGCGCCAGGCGATAATCGTAGGCCAGCATCGAGCCGGGCTGGACCAGCCCGGTCGCGTCCAGCGCGCCGCGGCCGATCATCAGCCGCGGGCCGATCGAAAAGCCGTTGCCGCCCGCCTTGTCGGGTTCGCGCGCAATGGTGCCGCGCAGCTGCAGCACCGCATCGCCGACCGCGATCCGGTCGCCGACGGCCAGGCCCAGCCGCGCCGCCACCTCCGGGTCGGCCACCGCGCCCCAGACGCCGTCGCGCTGCGCCAGGGCGGCCTGCAGGTCGCCGCCCTCGTCCAGCTCGGCCTTGCCGTACAGCGGATAGGCGCCGTCGACCGCCTTCAGCTCGACCAGCGTGGTCGATTCGTCCTTCGGGCTGCGGGCCATGCCGCGGGTCTCGACCACCTCGGCCACCCGGCCGGCGGCGTCCAGCTCGGCCCGCTCCGCCGCGGTCGCCGGCTCGTACAGCCGGTGCAGCGCCACGTCGCCGCCCAGGATGGCCTGGCCGTCCTGGGCGATGCTGCTGCGGATGCCGTCGGCGACCGACTGCACCGTGGCGATGGCGCCGACGCCCAGCGCCAGGCAGGCCAGGAAGATGTGGAAGCCCTTCAGCCCGCCGCGCAGCTCTCGCCGGGCCAGGCGGGCGGCGACGGCGAGGGTCATCGCAGCTTCGCCAGCGCGGCGGAGGTGGCGGTGCCGTCATCGGCGATGCGGCCGTCGACCAGCCGGATGATGCGGTCGCACCGCGCCGCCAGCGCCGGGTCGTGGGTGATCAGCAGCAGGGTGGCGCCGCGCTTGCGCGACAGGTCGAACATCAGCTCGATCACCTGCCGCCCGGTCTCGCCGTCCAAATTGCCGGTCGGCTCGTCGGCCAGGATCACGTCGGGGTCGGCGGCGAAGGCGCGGGCCAGGGCGGTGCGCTGCTGCTCGCCGCCTGAGAGCTGGCCGGGATAATGGGTCAGGCGATGGCCCAGCCCGACGGCGCGCAGCCGCTCCGCCGCCCGGTCGAAGGCGTCGGCGGTGCCGGCGAACTCCAGCGGGATGGCGACATTCTCCAGCGCCGTCATGGTCGGGATCAGGTGGAAGTTCTGGAACACGATGCCGACATGGTCGCGGCGGAACAGCGCCAGGGCGTCCTCGCCCAGCGCCGTCAGGTCGCGGCCGGCGACGGCGATGCGGCCTTTGGTCGGCCGCTCCAGCCCGCCGAGCAGCATCATCAGGCTGGACTTGCCGGAGCCGGAGGGGCCGACGATCGACACCACCTCGCCGGCGCCGACGCGCAAGTCGATTCCACGGAGGATGTTGACGGGGCCGGCCGCGCTCGCCAATTCAAGATGCACATCCGTCAGCCGGATCGTCGGCGCCGCGCCCCCTGCGCGCGCCGCTCCGGACTCGGTCGGCGGTGCAGGAGAAGTCCCGTCCATGCGCATTCCGTGGTCTTTCCGTCAACTTCGGACAAATAGCACCCCGCGGCGGCTTTTCAATGCGGCGGCGTTGGCCCTGGTGTTCGGCCTGGCGGTCGGATCGGCCGGCCAGGCCCAGGCCGAGGCGATCCGCATCCTGGCGTTGGGTGACAGCCTGACCGCCGGTCTGGGCCTGAGTGAGGCGGACGCCTTCACGACGCAGCTGGAGGCAGCGCTGAAGGCGCAGGGCTACGACGTCCGGGTGCTGAACGCCGGGGTGTCGGGCGACACCACCGCCGGCGGGCTGGACCGGCTGGACTGGGCGTTGGCCGACAAGCCCGACCTCGCCCTGGTCGAACTCGGCGCCAACGACATGCTGCGCGGCGTCGACCCGACCGCCGTCCGCGCCAATCTCGACAAGATCCTGGCCAGGCTGGGCGATGCCAAGATCCCGACCCTGCTGGCCGGCATGCTGGCCGCGCCCAATCTGGGGCCCGCCTATGGCGCGGCCTTCGACGCGATCTATCCCGATCTGGCCAAGGCCCATGGCGTGCCGCTGTACCCCTTCTTCCTCGACGGGGTGGCGGCCCAGGCGGCGCTGAACCAGGCTGACGGCATGCACCCTAACGCGGCCGGGGTGAAGGTCATCGTCGACCGGATCACCCCCGCCGTGGTTTCGCTGATCAAGGCCGGCGGCTTTGCCAAGACCGGGTAAGGCCGCCGCCGCGGGCGGTTCCGTGCGGCGGCGTTTCCGGGTATAGAGCGAGGATCGGGCGGAATCGTCCGACCTAAGTCCCGAACCGCCCTTCCGGAGCCCTTCTCGATGGAACAGCGTCCGCTCGGCCGCACCGGTCTCGACGTCAGCGCGATCTGCCTCGGCACCATGACCTGGGGCACGCAGAACACCGAGGCCGAAGGCCACGCCCAGATGGACTACGCGCTCGACCGCGGCGTCACCTTCTGGGACACGGCCGAGATGTATTCGGTGCCGCCGACGGCCGAGAGCTATGGCAGCACCGAGCGGATCATCGGCAGCTGGTTCGCCCGCACCGGCAAGCGCAACCAGGTGTTCCTGGCCTCCAAGATCAGCGGCCCGGGCGGCCACATGGCTTATATCCGCGACGGCAAGCCCCGGCTCGACGCCAGGAATATCAAGGCCGCGGTCGAGGCCAGCCTGAAGCGGCTGCAGACCGACTGGATCGACCTGTACCAGCTGCATTGGCCGAACCGGTCGGTGAACAGCTTCGGCAAGCTCGGCTACGCCCATGACCAGGCGGAGGATTTCGTCGCGCCGGAGGAGACGCTGGCGGCGCTGGCCGACGAGGTGAAGGCCGGGCGCATCCGCCATGTCGGCCTGTCGAACGAGACGCCCTGGGGCCTGATGCGCTTCGTCGAGGCGTCGGACCGGCTGGGCCTGCCGCGCCCGGTCTCGATCCAGAACCCTTACAACCTGCTGAACCGCAGCTTCGAGGTCGGGCTGGCGGAATGCGCCCATCGCGAGGCGGTCGGCCTGCTGGGCTACGCCCCGCTCGCCGCCGCGACGCTGACCGGCAAGTATCTCGACGGCCAGGTGCCGCCGGGGTCGCGCCGCGACGTCGACCGCCGCAAGTCGCGCTACGACCGGCTGAACGCCGAGCCGGCGACCAAGCGCTACATCGCCCTGGCGCGCGACCATGGGCTGGACCCGGCGCAGATGGCGATCGCCTATGCCCTGTCGCGGCCGTTCATGACCTCGGTGATCATCGGCGCCACCTCGATGGACCATCTGCGCGCCAACATCGCCGCGGCCGACATCACGTTGTCGCCAGAGGTGCTGGAGGGGATCGAGGCGATCCACACGGCGTTCCCCAACCCCTGTCCCTGAGGGAACAGCCCACCACCACGATTGCCTTCTTCCTGTCATTGCCCGGCTTGACCGGGCAATCCAGGGGCCACCGAGAGCCGCTCTGGCCGCCCCTGGATTGCACGGTCAAGCCGTGGCATGACATCTAAAATAGTCTGCACGCCCCATACAACAGCGTATAGATGACTCCGGCCGGCCGGAGTCATCGCGCATGGATTGGGACGATCTGAAATTCGCCTTCGCCGTGGCCCGGCACGGGTCGCTCAGCGCCGCGGCGCGGGTTCTGGGCACCACCCAGCCGACGGTCAGCCGACGGCTCGACGGGCTGGAGCGGCGGATCGGGGTCAAGCTGTTCGAACGCGGCGCCAGCGGCCTGTCGCCGACACCCCTTTGCGCCGCGCTGGTCGACGGGCTGCAGCGCATGGAAGACGGCGCCCTGGCGGTCGAACGGCGCATCGCGGCGCGCGATACCGGCCTGCAGGGCCCGATCTCCGTCACCAGCCTGGACTGGCTGGGGGATGGCGTCATCGCCCCGATCGCGGCGCGGTTCGGCGCGCTGCACCCGCTGGTGGCGGTGGAACTGTTGGTCGAGCCGCGCGTGTTCAACCTGTCGCGGCGTGAGGCCGACATTGCCTTCCGCTTCGGCCCGTTCCAGCAGGAGGATCTGGTCGAGCGCAAGGTGGCCGAGATCGGCTACGGCCTCTACGCCGCGCCGGCCTATCTCGACCGGCACGGGGATCCCGACTTCGCGGCCGGCTGCGCCGGCCATGCCGTGGTCACCATGTATGAATTCGCCGGCCGGCCGGTGCAGTCGGTCTGGCTGCAGGCGACCGCGCCGGCGGCCCGGGTGATCCTGCGCAGCAGCGGCCTCGGCTCGCAACTGGCCGCCGCCGAGACCGGCGCGGCGATGGCGGCCCTGCCGCGCCTGCTGGGCGACGGACGGGCGGCGCTCCGGCGCATCGACACGCCGCTGCCGTGCCCGACCCAGCCGGTGCGGATGGGGGTGCATGCCGATCTGCGGGATGTGCCGCGCATCCGCGCCTTCATCGACTTCGCGGTCGCGATGCTGAAGACCCGCGCGGCAGAGCTCAACCCGGCCTGATCGCCTATACGGAATCGTATGGGGCGCATACGAAGCTCGCCGATAGGTGCCGGCGGGCATCCGGCCCAGATTGAGCATCGGCCGGCACCGCTGCCGGCGCCTCTCGGAAGGGCTCGTCATGTCGAACCGCATCCGCATCCTCGGCCTGTCCGGCAGCCTGCGCCGGGGCTCGCTGAACACTGCCCTGCTGCGCGCCGCCGGCGAAATGCTGCCGGCCGGTGCGGTGCTGGACATCCATCCGCTCAACGACCTGCCGTTCTTCGACGAGGATGTGGAGGCGGACGGAATCCCCGCGGCGGTCGCGGCGCTCAAGGCGAAGATCGTGGCCGCCGACGCCCTGCTGCTGGCGGTGCCGGAATACAACGGCTCCTTCGCCCCGGCCCTGAAGAACGCGTTGGACTGGGCGTCGCGTCCCCATGGCGAATCGGTGCTCGAGGGCAAGCCGGTCGCCCTGTTCGGGGCCTCCCCCGGCCTCGGCACGGTGCGGGCGCAGATGCATCTGCGCGAGGTCGCGATCGGCACCGGCATGCATGTGCTGAACCGGCCCGAGGTGTTCGTCGGCCAGGCCGGGGGCAAATTCGACGAGACGTTGCGGCTGGCCGACGAACCGACGCGGGCGATCATCGGCCGGATGCTGGACGGGCTGGTGGTGTGGACCCGCCGGATCCAGGGACCGGCGGCGGAGCGGGTGGCGTGACCGCGCCGGCCGTCGCCGCCCGGCCGCTGCGGACCGACTGGATCGCCGCCGGCATCGTCGTCGCCTGCGGCGTGGTCACCGCGCTGCAGGTCGGCAAGGGCGTGATCACCCTGCCGGCCCTGCGCACCGAGTTCGGGCTGGGGCTGGAGGCCGCCGGCTGGGTCCTGTCGGTCTTCGCGGTGCTCGGCGTGGTCGGCGGCATTCCGGCCGGGGCTGCGGTCAGCCGGTTCGGCGACCGCCGGCTGCTGGCGCTGGGCCTGCTCGCTTTGGCCGTCGGCGGGCTGGTGGGGGCGCTGGCCGGCAGCTTCGCCCTGCTGCTGGGCGCCCGGGTCGTGGAAGGGCTGGGGTTCCTGCTGGTGTCGGTCGCGGCACCGGCCCTGCTGCAGCGCATCGCCGCCGCGGGGGATCGCGACCTCGCCTTCGGGATCTGGAGCGCCTACATGCCCGCCGGCATGGCGATCGCCCTGCTGCTGGGTGCCGCCCTGGCGGGGTGGCGGCCGTTCTGGGTCGCCAACGCGGTGCTGGCCGCCGCCTTCGTCCTGCTGCTGCTCCTGCTGGTGCCGCGTGGCACTGCGGCCGCCCTGTCCTGGCGCGCCGCCGGCCGCGACGCGGTGCTGACCGTGACCTCGTCCGGCCCGCTGCTGCTGGCCGCCAGTTTCACCCTCTACAACGTGATGTACTTCGCCCTGGTCGGCTTCCTGCCGGTGCTGCTGGCGGAGCGGATGGGCGTGTCGGTCGCCGTGGCCGGCGCGCTCAGCGCCGTCGCGGTCGGTGCCAATGTGCTGGGCAACCTTGCCGCCGGCCTGCTGCTGGGCCGCGGCACGGCGCGCTGGGCCCTGGTCGCGGCCGCCTGCGCCGTCATGGCCCTCAGCGGCGTCGCGATCTTCTGGCTCGCCTTGCCGCCGACCGCGGTGTTCCTGCTCTGCGTCCTGTTCTCCGGTGTGGCCGGCCTGCTGCCGGCCAGCGTCATCGGCGGCGCCTCCCTGGCGGCGCCGCGGCCGGATCTGGGGCCGATGGTGGTCGGGCTGGTGATGCAGGGCAGCGCTCTCGGCCAGGTGGTCGCCCCGGTGGTGGTCGGCGGTGCGGTCGATGCCGCCGGCTGGCCCGCCGCGGCGATCCCGGTGGCGGTCGCGGGCCTGATCGGCATCGCGGTCGCCGTCCGGCTGCGGCGGGTGTTCCTGATCTAGCCGAACCGCGCCCGGTTCGCCGCGAACAGGTCCACCAGCGCATCCGCCACTGCCCGCACCCGCGGCACATCGGTCAGATCGGGGCGGATCAGCAGCCAGATCTCGCGGGGCGGCGGCAGGGCGCCGAGATCGACCGGCACCAGCCCGGGATCGGGATCTCCGAGATAGCGCGGCAGCAGCGCCACGCCCCAGCCGGCGCGGGCGGCGGCGGCCTGGGCCAGCTGGCTGTTGCAGGCAAAGGCGACGCGGCGGCCGGGATGGCGGCGGATCAGCCACGCCGTCTCCGACGCCGCATCCGCGCCATCGTCGCCGATCAGGGGGGCGCCGTCGGTGGCCGCGATCGCCGGCGCGGCGTAGGCGGCATAGGCGATGGTCGCCACCCGCCGCCCGACCAGGGCGCTGTCCGCCGGCCGCCCGAGTCGGAGCGCGATGTCGGCCTCGCGCCGGGCCAGGCTGGTGATCCGCGTCTCCAGCACCAGCTCCAGGTCGATGTCAGGCCAACGCGCCCGCAAGTCCCCCAGCCGGTCGATCAGGAAGCCCAGCGCCAGCGCCCGGGC
The DNA here is from genome assembly GCF_031453975.1 of Inquilinus ginsengisoli. Taxonomy (NCBI): domain Bacteria; kingdom Pseudomonadati; phylum Pseudomonadota; class Alphaproteobacteria; order Rhodospirillales; family Rhodospirillaceae; genus Inquilinus; species Inquilinus ginsengisoli. The sequence goes on along the minus strand of NZ_JAVDPW010000008.1, from coordinate 87,380 downwards.
GGTGGTCAGCCGCACCCGGCCGGCCAGGCCGTCCTCGGCATGGTCCAGCCGGCGCAGCAGGGCCAGGGCGCCGTCCTCCATCGCCTGGGCCTCGGCCAGCACCGCGGCGCCGGCCGCATTCGGGCGATAGCCGTCGGGGCGGCGGTCGAACAGCGGCCGGCCCAGCGCCCGCTCCAGCCCGTCCAGCCGGCGCGACACGGTGGCGTGGTTGACCCCCAGCGCCCGGGCGGTGGCGGACAGGCTGCCGTGCCGGGCGAGGGCGACGGCGTAGCGGACATCGTCCCAGTCCAGCCGGGCTGTGCGGTTTCGATCGGGCATGGTGCAGGGATGATAGTCCACGCACAGGCCGCCGGGCAGCTAGAGTCTCGCCATCGACATCCCGCGAGGCCGTGATGACCCTGCTGCGCGCCGCCACCGTCCAGTTCCATCACCGTGCCGGTGACAAACCGTACAACCTGTCCCGCATCCGCCATTTCACCACGGCCGCCGCGGCGGATGGCATGAAGATCCTGGCCTTTCCGGAGATGTGCATCACCGGCTACTGGCATGTCCGCAACCTCGATCGTGACGCCATCGCCGCCCTGGCCGAGCCGGTGCCGGACGGGCCGTCCGTCGCGGTGCTGCAGGAACTGGCGGCGCAGCACGGCATGGCGATCGGCGCCGGGCTGGTCGAGGTGGGCGGTGACGGCCGCTTCTACAATTCCTACGCCGTTTGCCTGCCCGACGGCACGGTGCATTGCCACCGCAAGCTGCACGCCTTCGAAAGCGACCACATCGCCAGCGGCAACCGCTACACCGTGTTCGACACGCCCTGGGGCGTGCGGCTGGGCGTGCTGATCTGCTGGGACAACAACCTGGTGGAGAATGCGCGCGCCACGGCCCTCTTGGGCGCCGAGGTCCTGCTGGCCCCGCACCAGACCGGCGGCTGCGCCTCGCGCAGCCCTCACGCCATGGGGCTGATCGACCCTGACCTGTGGCATCGACGGCACGAGGATCCCGCGGCGATCGAGGCGGAGTTCGCCGGGCCGAAGGGCCGCGGCTGGCTGATGCGTTGGCTGCCGGCGCGGGCGCATGACAACGGCCTGTTCCTGCTGTTCAGCAACGGCGTCGGCGAGGACGACGGCGAGGTGCGCACCGGCAACGCCATGGTGCTGGACCCCTATGGCCGCATCCTGGCCGAGACCGGCGTGGCGGACGACGCCATGGTGGTGGCCGATCTCGACCTCGACCTGCTGCCGCTGGCGACCGGCCGGCGCTGGATCCGCGGCCGGCGGCCGGAGCTCTACGGCCTGCTGACCGAACGCCAGGGCCATGAGCTCGATCCCCGCCAGGCCCGGTTCTCGCCGGAGCCGGTGGTCAAGCGGCCCGCCGCGCCCTCGCCGGATTGACCCCGTAGCGGGTGCGGAAGGCGCGGGCGAGGGCTGAGCCGGAGGCGAAGCCGCAATCGGCGGCGATATCATTGACCGACCGATCGGTGTTTTCCAGCAGGCGTCGGGCCAGGGTCAGGCGCAGTTCGGCGTAATAGGCCTTGGGGCCGGTGCCCAGCGTCGCGGTGAAGCGCTGCAGCAGGGCGCGCGGGCCGATGCCCAGCGTGGCCGCGATCGCCTCGACCGGCAGCGGCGCCTCGATGTTCGCCTCCATCAGCCGGATCGCCCGCACTAGCAGCGGGTCCTGCCAGGCCAGCCTTCCGGCGGCGACCATGTGCTGCGGGTCGTGGCCGGGATGCGCGCCCTCGTACAGGAAGGTGCTGGAGACGGCCAGCGCCAGGCTCAACCCCTGCTCCCGCCGCAGCAGATCCAGCATCAGGTCCAGCGTCGGCAGCGCGCCGCCGGCGGTGATGCGGCGGCGGTCGATGACGAAGCGGTCGGGCACGGCGTCCACGGCCGGGAAGCGCTCGGCGAAGTCGCGCAGATCCTCCCAATGCGTGGTGGCGCGGTGGCCGTCCAGCACCCCGGCCAGGGCCAGCACATAGGGCGCGGATTCCAGCCCGGCGATCATGGTGCCGCGCCGGGCCGCCGCCCGCAGGAAGCGCCGGACCGCGGGCGTCGCCCGGGCTTCGGCCTCGTAGCTGGCGACCACGAACAGGTCGTCGGCCTCGCCGGCCGCCGCCATCGCCGCATCGGCCTCCAGCCGCAGGTTGCTGCTGCTGGCCACCGGGCCGCCGCTTTCGCTCAGCACGGTCCAGGCGAACAGGGGCCGCCCCGCCATCCGGTTGGCGGCGCGCAGCGGCTCGATCAGCGCCGCCAGGGTCAGGTTGGAGAACCCGTCGAGGACCAGGATCGCGATGCGGCGCGGCCCGCTCATGACATCCGATTCCGTATCGTTCTGATCCGAAATGGTATCGCCCGTAGATGCCGGGCCGCAATAGCCTCCGGGAAAGCCTGGGAGGCGATGATGGATTTCGGATTGAGCCACGAGCAGCAGCTGGTGGTCGACACGGTGCGCGGCTTCGTCGCGCACGAGCTGCAGCCGCTGGAGCGGGAGGTCGAGCGCACCGGCCAGGTGCCGCTGGAGGTCGGCCGCGAGATCCAGCGCAAGGTCCGCGACCTCGGCTTCTATGCCCCCAACATCCCGGAGGAATTCGGCGGCGGCGGTCTCGACCATTTGACCTTCACCCTGCTGGAGCGGGAACTGGGCCGCGCGTCCATGGCGCTGTCGGTGTTCTGGGGCCGGCCCTCCAACATCCTGTGTGCCGGCACGCCGGAGCAGCGTGAGCGCTACCTGCTGCCCTGCGTCCGCGGCGAGAAGGTCGACGCCCTGGCGATGACCGAGCCGGATGCCGGCTCCGATCTGCGCGGCATGAGCTGCAGCGCCCGGCCGGATGGCGGCGACTGGGTGATCAACGGCACCAAGCACTTCATCAGCCATGCCGATGTCGCCGATTTCGTCATCCTGTTCGTGGCGACGGGCGAGGATGCGGCCGGGCGCAAGCGCATCTCCTGCCTGCTGGTCGACCGCGACACGCCAGGCTTCGGAATCCATCCCGGCTACGCCTCGGTGTCGCATCGCGGCTATCACAACGCGACGCTGACCTTCGACGACTGCCGGGTGCCGGCGGCGCAGATGCTGGGCGAGGAGGGGCGGGGCTTCGACCTCGCCAACACCTGGCTGCACGCCACCCGCCTGACCGTGGCGGCGATGTGCGTCGGCCGCGCCCGCCGCGCCTTCGACCTGGCCCTCTTCTATGCCGCCCAGCGCAAGCAGTTCGGCCAGCCGATCGGCCGCTTCCAGGGCACCGGCTTCAAGCTGGCCGACATGATCACCGAGATCGACGCGGCGGATTGGCTGACCCTGTCCGCCGCCTGGCGCATCGACCAGGGCCAGGACGCCAACCGCGCGATCAGCCAGGCCAAGCTCTTCGCGTCGGAGATGCTGGGCCGGGTCACCGACGCGGCGCTGCAGATCCATGGCGGCATGGGGCTGATGGACGATCTGCCGATCGAGCGCTTCTGGCGCGACGCGCGGGTGGAGCGGATCTGGGACGGCACCAGCGAGATCCAGCGCCACATCATCGCGCGCGACCTGCTGCGCCCGCTGGGGGCTTGAGCGAGATGGCCTGGATGCTGAATTCTCTGATTGCTCCAGTCTCGAGCGGCTGCCACCCAATTCAGTCCCCCCTCCCCTTGCGGGAGGGGGGTAGGGGGAGGGGGTTCGCGCCGTTGGCGCAGGCCGGTTCAACTGCTCGCCAAGGCGACCTCGATCGTCTGAACCGACCCCGCAAGGTTGCTCATGACCTGCTCATTGGAAAGGCGAACGACACGGAAGCCCTGGCTCTCCAGCCACTGGGTCCTCCGCCCATCCGCCTCCGCGGTGAACTCGTGCGACGGCCCATCGACCTCGATCACCAGCCGGGCCGGAAGGCAGACGAAGTCGACGACATAGGCACCCAGCCGATATTGCCGCCGGAAGCGGACACCGCCGACCCGCCTATCGCGCAGCTGGTGCCACAGCAGGCGTTCGGCCTCCGTCAGATGCCGGCGCAGGAACTGGACGCGACGGTCGGCCATCCGGGCAGGCCTTCTCTTGCTGAGGGAACCCCCTCCCCCTACCCCCCTCCCGCAAGGGGAGGGGGGACTCAAGTTTGCAATGACGAGAAGCCTAGGGGCCATAGCTCTGTACACGCGGAGGCTCGGGCATGACCCAGCCCCGACGCTTCGACCTCTCCCGCCTGCTGCGCCCGCGCTCGATCGCGGTGATCGGCGGGAAACCTGCGGCTGAGGTGATCCGGCAGAGCCGTCGCATGGGCTTCGCCGGCGAGATCTGGCCGGTGCATCCGCAGCACGACATGGTCGAAGGCCTGCCCGCCTTCCGCTCGGTCGCCGACCTGCCGGATGCGCCCGACGCCGTGTTCCTCGGCATCAACCGGCATGCCACCGTCGAGATCACGGCGGCCCTGGCCGCACGCGGCGCCGGCGGGGCCATCTGCTACGCCTCCGGCTTCTCCGAGGTCGGGGCCGAGGGCGCGGATCTGCAGGCCGGGCTGGTGGCGGCCGCCGGGGCGATGCCGGTGCTCGGCCCCAATTGCTACGGCGTGATCAACTATCTCGACGGCGCGCTGCTGTGGCCCGACCAGCATGGCGGGCAGCGGGTGGAGCGCGGCGTCGCCCTGGTCACCCAGTCCAGCAACATCGCCATCAACCTGACGATGCAGCGGCGCGGCATGCCGATCGCCTATGTCGCGACTTTGGGCAACCAGGCGGTGGCCGGCCTCGGCGAGATGGTCGAGGCCTTCCTCGACGACCCCCGGGTCACCGCCATCGGCCTGCACATCGAAGGGCTGGCCGACCCCGCCGCCTTGGCCCGGGCCGCGGCACGGGCGCGGCGGCAGGGCGTGCCGATCCTGGCGCTGAAGACCGGCCGGTCGCCGGAAGGGGCGCGGCTGACTCTCAGCCACACCGCCTCGCTGGCGGGCGCCGATGCCGTAATGGACGCCTTCCTGCAGCGCATCGGCGTGGTCCGCGTCGCCTCGCTGCCGGTGCTGCTGGAGGCGCTGAAGCTGCTGCATGTCGTGGGGCCGCTGCCCGGCCGCGACATCGCCTCGATGAGCTGCTCGGGCGGCGAGGCGGCGCTGATCGCCGATGCCGTGCTCGGCACCGGGCTGCGCTTCCGGCCGTTGGATGCGGCGCAGACCGCCCGGGTGGCGACGACGGTGTCGGCGCTGGTCACGGTCTCCAACCCCTTCGACTACCACACCTTCATCTGGGCCAACGCCCCGGCCATGACCGAGACCTTCTCGGCGATGATGGCGGCGGAATTCGACCTGACGCTGCTGGTCCTCGACCTGCCGCGCGGCGACCGCTGCAGCGATACGGCCTGGCTGCCGTCGCTGGAGGCGCTGGTCGCCGCCGCCCATCGCACCGGGCGGAAGGGGGCGCTGGTCGCCTCCCTGCCCGAGGCGTTGCCGGAGGACCGGGCCGAGGCACTGGTCGCCGCCGGCGTCGTGCCGCTGCTGGGGATCGACGATGCGCTGGCGGCGATCGCCGTGGCGGCGGCGGTGGGCGATGTGCTGCGCGACGCCGGCCGGCCGAATCCCGCCCCGGCGGTGCCGCTGCGTCCGGGCGCCGTCCGCACCCTTTCGGAATGGGACGGCAAGCGCCGCCTGGCCGGGCATGGGGTGCCGGTGCCGGACGGGCGGCTGGCCCGGTCGCCGGATGAGGCGGTGGCGGCGGCCGAGGCGATCGGCTTCCCCGTGGTGCTCAAGGCCACCGGCGCCGCCCTGGCGCACAAGACCGAACTCGGTGCGGTGCGGCTGAACCTGGCCGATGCCGTCGCGGTACGGCAGGCGGCCGAAGCCCTGGCGGGCCTGGGCGAGGCGCTGCTGGTCGAACGCATGGTCGGCGATGCGGTGGCCGAGCTGATCGTCGGCATCGGCCGCGACCCGCAGATCGGGCTGCACCTCGTGCTCGGCTCCGGCGGCACGCTGGTCGAGCTGGTCGGCGACACCAGGATCCTGCTGCTGCCGGCGGCGCGGGCGGAGATCGCGGCGGCAATCGGGGCGCTGAAGGTGGCAAAGCTGATCGCCGGACATCGCGGCCGGCCGTCCGGCGACCTTGATGCCGCGGTCGACGCCGTGCTGGCGATCCAGGATTTCGCGCTGGCCCAGGCCGACTGGCTGGCCGAACTCGACGTCAATCCCTTGATGATCCAACCAAGCGGCGCCGTCGCCGCCGATGTGCTGCTGCGACTGGTGGAGGACCCCGATGACCGATGATCCCCTACGCGTCACCCGCGACGGCGCCGTGCTGGAGGTGGTGCTGGACCGCCCCAAGGCGAATGCGATCGACAGCGCCACCAGCCGGCGGATGGGCGAGGTCTTCGCCGGCTTCCGCGACGACCCGGCGCTGCGCGTCGCCATCGTCACCGGCGGCGGCGACCGGTTCTTCTCCGCCGGCTGGGACCTGAAGGCGGCGGCGGCCGAGAGCATCCGGCCGGACGAGGATTACGGCATCGGCGGCTTCGCCGGGCTGCAGGAGCTGCCGGGGCTGAACAAGCCGGTCATCGCCGCGGTCAACGGCATGGCGGTCGGCGGCGGCTTCGAGCTCGCATTGTCCTGCGACCTGATCCTGGCCGCCGACCATGCCCGGTTCTCGCTGCCGGAGATCAATGCCGGCACCCTGGCCGATGCGGCGACGATCAAGCTGCCGCGCCGCATCCCCTATCACGTGGCGATGGACCTGCTCTACACCGGCCGCTGGATGGAGGCGGAGGAGGCGCTGCGCTGGGGGCTGGTCAACGCGGTGGTGCCGGCGGCGGAGCTGATGGACCGCGCCCGTGCCTTGGCCCGCCACCTCGCCGACGGCCCGCCTTTGGTGTTCGCCGCGATCAAGGAGGTCGCGCGGGAGGCTGAAGCGATGCCGGCCCAGGCGGCGCTGGCCCGGGTGATGGCCCGCGGCTTCCCGACCGTGGCGACGCTCTACGACAGCGAAGACCAACTGGAAGGCGCCCGCGCCTTCGCCGAGAAGCGCAAGCCGGTGTGGAAGGGGCGGTAGGCAGGCCGAACCTGAAGGAGTCCCCCTCCCCTTGCGGGAGGGGGATAGGGGGAGGGGTCTGCGCGCGTCCGCGCGCTTATGGGTAGGATTGTCTCCGTTCTCGCTGCGGCCGCTGGATTGTCGCCGGTACCCGCCGAGAGAACCCCCTCCCCCTACCCCCTCCCGCAGGGGGAGGGGGGACTCGAAAAGCCGGGTGAGGGGAAGGAGCCACCCTATCCGCCCAGATGCGGCGACAGCTCCCGATCCGCCGCCGCGACTTCTCCCAGCACCCTGGCGAAGGCAGGCCGTGCGCTCAACCGTTCGTACCAGCCGGCCAGGGCGGGACACTCGTCCAGCCGCGGCCCGTGCAGCCGCAGGGCGAACAGCACGGTCATGAACATGGCGATGTCGGCGACCGTCAGCGCGTCGAAGAAGAACTCGCGCCCGGCCAGCTGCCCGTCCAGCCGGCGCCAGTGGCGGCGCAGCGCGTCCTCGGCGGTGCGGGCGGCGGCCTCCTGCGCCTCCAGCCGCGCCGGGTCGGGCGGCTCGCTGCGATGCATCAGCGGGCGGACATCGGGCATCACCACCTCGTCGGCCGCCAGCTCGACCAGCCGGCAGCGAGCGCGGTCCGCGGGGTCCCGCGGGTACAAGGGCGGCACCGGATAGGCGTCCTCGAGGTATTCCAGGATCACGGTCGAATCGAACAGCGTCAGGGCGCCATCGACCAGCACCGGCACCTGGGCCTTGGGGTTGGCGGCCAGCACCGCCGGGTGCTTGGGGGCGTAGCCCTCGGTCTGGCTGAACGGCACCAGCACCCGCTCGCAGGCCAAGCCCTTCTCGACCAGGGCGATCTCGACCTTGCGCGAGAACAGGCTCAGCGGGCCGGAATACAGCGTCATCGCCATCGCGCAGCCCCTCCCGATTCGCAGAACAAGAACGTTACGCGAACGGGATGAGGCCTGACAATGCCGTCAAACGAACGGTTCCATCACAGGCGGCGCCGTCAGCGGCCATGGCCGTTTGACAGGCCGGCTCGCCGGTCTCTATCCCTCCTGGGCAAGGGAGAAGCCGGTGACCACCTCGTTCTACACAAAGACCATCCTCGCCGATCTCGTCGCGCAATCCGGCTTCGAGATCGGCGACCACACCTATGGCACGCCGTCGATCCGATGGTGGGGCGAGGCGGCCCGGCTGCGCATCGGGCGCTATTGCTCGATCGCGGAAGGGGTGACGATCTTCCTCGGCGGCAATCATCGCACCGACTGGGTGAGCACCTATCCCTTCAGTGCGATCGAGCGGTGGCCGGAGGCTGCCGCCATCGCAGGACACCCCGCGACCAAGGGGGACGTGCTGATCGGAAACGACGTCTGGCTCGGCGACGGGTGCACCATCATGTCCGGCGTCACGATCGGTGATGGTGCGGTGGTGGGCGCCCGGGCGATGGTCACGCGCGACATCGCCCCCTATGCGATCGTTGCCGGGAATCCGGCGCGCGCGGTCCGGACGCGGTTCGAGCCGGAGATCGTCGAGCGTCTCCTGGACGTCGCGTGGTGGACCTGGCCGGACGAGAAGGTCGGGCGCTTCATCCCGCTGCTCATGGGCGGGGATATCGAGGCATTCCTCTCCGCCGTGGAGAAAGGCGGGCTGGACACCGCGGCCGACGTCGCCGCCACGGGCTGGTTCGCGGGCATCTTCCGGCGCCTGCTGAAGCGCGCGTGATGGGGGCGTGCGTAGACCGGGCGGCGAGACCGGCCCGCAAAGGGCATGAAAAAGCCCGCGACGCGGTCGCGGGCTTGATCGCAGCTTGCCGCGGCCCGGGGGGCCGCGAAACCGGCTGATCAGGCGGCCTGAGCGGCCTGGGCCTTGATGATGCGGTGCTTCAGGCCACGCAGCTCGGCGTCCAGGGCCGAATCGGCGGCGCTGGCGAGGTAGCCGTCGAGGCCACCGCGATGCTCGATGGTGCGGATGCCGTTGGTGCTCAGCCGCATCCGGACGGACACGCCGAGAACCTCCGAGACCAGCGAAGTGGTCTGCAGGTTCGGCAGGAACCGACGGCGGGTCCTGTTCTTGGCATGGCTGACGTTGTTACCACTCATCACGCCCTTGCCGGTCACCTGGCAGCGTCGCGCCATGGCACGTATCCTTAAGCACGGTCAAAAATAATTGCCCCGGCATCGCTGCCGGGACGAGGGCGTTCGTATAAGGGGCCGCACCGCCGACGTCAAGCCGTTCGTCGCGGCCCCTCATCGAAGCGGGGCGCAGACTACGCCCGCGGCACGCTCCGGGTCACGATCACGTTCCACGAGGCCGGCTTCAGCTTCGCCCGCAGGCGCTCGCCATCCACCGTCACATCGGGGTTCGCCATCGGCACCACGGTGTTCGGCGCGTCCTTGGTGTTGACCGCCTTCAGGTTGGAATGGTGGATCTCGGTCGCCGTCACCAGCCGACGGTCGGCGCCCAGGCCGCGCAGCTCGACATTCAGCTCCAGCGGGTCCGACAGGCTGCGGTTGAGGGCGAAGATCGCGGTGGTGCCGTCGGCCGGATTGTCGACCACGGTGGCGTAGAGATACGGGATCTCCGGGAACGAGGTGGCGCCGTAGCTCGGCGATTCGACCTGGGTCCGCAGCACCCTGCCATGGCCGAAGCGGGCGGCCAGGGCGAAGGGGTGGAAGATGGTCTGGCGCCAGGCCGGGCCGCCGGTCTCGGTCATGATCGGGCCGATGACGTTGACCAGCTGGGCGATGCAGGCGGTCTTCACCCGGTCGGCGTTGTTCATCAGGGCGATCAGCGCGCCGCCGACGATCAGCGCGTCCTCGGCGTTGTAGACCTCCTCGATCAGGGCCGGCGCCTCGGGCCAGCCCGGCTTGCGCATGTGCTCGATCTTGTGGGTCTTGTACCAGACGTTCCATTCGTCGAAGGACAGCATGATCTTCTTGTGCGACCGGCGCTTGGCCCCGACCGCGTCGCAGATCGCCGCCACCTCCTTGATGAAGGCGTCCATCAGCTCGATCACGCCGAAATACTCCGGCGCCGAATCGGCGTTGTTGTTGAAGTAGGTGTGCAGCGAGATGAAGTCGACCTGGTCGTAGCAGTGGTCCAGCACCTCGTATTCCCAGGCGCCGTATTTCGGCATGTTGCGGTGGGACGAGCCGCAGGCGGCGAGCTGGATGGTCGGGTCGATCCAGCGCATCACCTTGGCGGTCTCCAGCGCGGTGCGGCCGTACTCCTCGGCGGTCTTGGCGCCGATCTGCCAGGGCCCGTCCATCTCGTTGCCCAGGCACCAGAACTTGACGTCGTGCGGCGCGGCATGGCCGTGCGACTTGCGCAGCTCCGACAGCTCGGACCCGCCCTCGTGGTTGCAGTATTCCAGGAAGCGGCGCGCCTCGTCCGGCCCGCGGGTGCCGAGGTTGACGCCGAACATCGGCTCGATGCCCGCGGCGCGCGACCACTCCATGAACTCGTTGGTGCCGAAGCGGTTGGTCTCGGTCGAGAACCACGCCAGGTCGCGCCGCACCGGGCGGTCCTCCACCGGCCCGACCCCGTCCTCCCAGTTGTAGCCCGAGAGGAAGTTGCCGCCTGGGTAGCGGATGATGGTCGGCCCCAGCTCCTTGGTCAGCTCCAGCACGTCGCCGCGGAAGCCGCGGGCATCGGCGGTGGGGTGCCCGGGCTCGAAGATGCCACCATAGACGCAGCGGCCCATATGCTCGACGAAGGCGCCGAAGACGCGGCGGTCGAGGTCGGAGAGGACGAAGTCGCGATCGACGATGAGCCTTGCGGAGATCATGGAATGCCCGTCTCGGTCTGATGGGAGATGAGGGAAACGGCCATGCCCCTGATGGGGCATGGCCGGGTGCGCGTCACTTGGCGTTGGCCAGCAGCTCGTTGCAGCGGCTTTCGGCGTCGGCCAGGGCCTGGTCGATGGACTTGCCGCCCTGGACCGCGGCGGTGAACTCCTCCTGGATGATCGACTGCAGGCCGAACTGCCGCTTCACCGCCTGCGGCAGGGCGGTGCCGTCCTTGGTCAGGCTGACGATGTCGCTGCGGTGCAGCAGGTCGAGGAAGGACTGGGACGCGGCCACCGACTTGCGGACCGGCAGGTGGCCGGTGCGGGCCCATTCGAAGTCGTTGTCCCACAGGAACTTCAGGACCTCAAAGGCGGCCTTCCGGTGGGCGTCGTCCAGGTCGGCCTTCGGCACCACCCAGCTGTGGCCGTCGGCCCAGACCTTGGGATTGCCGTAGAGCTGCGGGAACGGCATCACGGCATAGCCGCCGCTCAGCGCGCCGCTGGCCTTGGCGGCCTCCTGGGTGTAGCTGTCGATCAGCCAGGTGCCCATGATGTAGACGCCGCCGTCGCCCTGGGCGAAGCCGGCCGTCGCCGCCGCGTAGTCCTGGTCCTTGGTGGTGTCGCCGTCGTCGTAGATCGCCTTGAACAGCGTCACCGCATTCTTCGCTTCCGGCGTCTGCAGGTTGATCTTGGTGGGATCGGCGAAGAAGTCGGAATTCTGCTGGTACAGGAGGGTGTAGAGGGTGCGGGTGTAGTTCGCCTGCTCGTTCGCCAGCGCCTGGACGAAGTACGGCTTGCCGGTCTTCTCACGGAACTGCTTGGCCTGGGCCAGCAGCTCGTCCGGCGACTTCGGCAGGATCGGCTTGCCGTCGGCGGCCACCAGCCCGGCCTGCTTGAACAGGTTCATGTTGATGTGCCACAGCCAGGTGTGCGTGTCGAAGGGCAGGGCGTAGACCTTGCCGTCCTTGGTCACCCCCGTCCGGGCCGCGTCGGTGAAGTCTGCGGTGTCGACGCCGGCCGCCTTGAGGCCGTCATCCAGCGGCTCCAGGAGGCCGCGCGAGGCGTAGTCGGAGATCACCGACTCGTGCATCACCGAGATGGTGGGCGCCTCGCCGGACCGCAGCCGGGCGGTCAGCTGGTCGTAGCCGGGCCATTCGACGATATCGACCTTGACGTGGACGTCGCGGCTCTCGGCGTTGAACTTGTTGATCAGCGCCGTGATGATCCCGCATTCGCCATGCGCCTGAGCGACGTCGGTGACGCTGCCGTAATCGGCCTCGCAGGCGCCGAAGAAGCGCGACAGAGAGATCTCGGTCTTGTCCTGCGCCCAGGCCGGGGCGGCGGCGCCAGCCAGGAACAACAGGGCCAGGGTGATGCTGCCTCTCATGATTTCCTCCACGGTTCCGGCGGCATTGGTGCGGCGCCGGTATCGAAAGCCTCCCGTTCCCCGGGGCCGCCGCCTCAGCGGATGGCGGCCCCGGCGACGGCCGTGACGATGTACTTCTGGAAGAACAGGTAGACGATCAGCACCGGCAGCCCGGCGAAGACCGACTGCGCCATCAGGAAGCCAAGGCCCTCGGACTGGGCGAAGTTGGTCTGGGTCGAGGCCAGGCCGACGGTCAGGGTGAACATCTCCGGCTTGGTGGCGGAGATCAGCGGCCACAGGTAGTCGTTCCAGGCGGCCAGGAAGGTGAAGATCCCCAGCGTCGCCTGGGCCGGCACGGTCAGCGGCAGCAGCACGCGCCAGAAGGTCTTGAAGCGCGAGGCGTTGTCCAGCATCGCCGCCTCGTCCAGCTCGCGCGGGATCGCCTTGAAGTACTGCGTCATCAGGAAGACGCCGAACGGCGCGGACAGATGCGGCAGGATCAGCCCGAGATAGGAGTTGTGCAGCTTCAGGTCGTTGAAGGTCTGGAACCGGGCGATGATCACCGCCTGCTCCGGCACCGCCAGGCCGATCAGCACCAGTGCGAACAGCACGCCGCGGCCGGGGAACTGGGTGCGGGCGAAGCCGTAGCCGGCCAGTGAGGCCAGCACCAGCACCCCGACGGTCTGGCCCAGCGCGACGACGACGCTGTTCAGGATCCAGCGGAACACGCCGGAGCTGGCGAGGATGTCGGTGTAGTTCTTCAGCGTGTAGGGCGCCCGGAACAGCGTGCCGGTGCTGGCCATCAGCTCGCTGTTGGGCTTGAACGACAGGCCGGCGATCCAGGCGATCGGCACGATCCAGACGATGACCAGGGCGATGATGGCCGCGAGGATCAGCCGGTCGCCGAGGCTGCGCCCCACCATGCTTTGGCCGGCCGTGCCCTGGGTTGCTGTCATGGCCATGGCCGTCACCCCTCGCCGCGGCGGCGGGTCAGCAGATACTGCGCCATGGCAGCGATCAGCATCAGCCCGAACAGCACCTCCGACGCCGCGGCGGCGTAGCCGAGGTCCCAGTCGCGGAAGCCCGTCTCGTAGATGAACTGCACGATCGGGCGCGAGGCGTTGTTGGGCCCGCCCCGGGTCAGCAGCAGCGACTGCCCGAACAGCTGGAACTGGTAGACGATCTCGACCACCGCCACGAGCACGGTGGTACGCCGGATCGAAGGCAGGGTGATGTGCCGGAACGACCGCCAGCGGCCGGCGCTATCCAGCGCCGCGGCCTCGTACAGCTCGCGCGGGATCTGCTGCAGTGCCGCCAGGAACAGCATCATCGGCAGGCCGATGCCCCACCACACCGTGGCGATGGCGATGGCGGGCAGCGCCAGGGTCTGGCTGCTCAGGAAGGCGATCGGCTCATGCCCGAACACGGCGAGGATGTTGGTCAGCAGGCCGCGGTCCGGCAGGTACACCATCTTCCACACGATGGTGACGATGGTGACCGACAGCACCGAGGTGGCGAAGAAGGTCGCCCGCAGCACGGCCGCGATCCGGGTCGGCCGGTTCAGCGCCAGGGCCAGGCCGAGGCCGATGACCACGAAGGCCGGCACCGTCATCACCACGAACAGCGCGGTGTTTTCGATGGTGCCGAGGAAGATCTTGTCGGCGAACAGCCGCTTGTAGTTGGCCAGCCCGGCATAGGCACCGGTGCCGTCGAACATGTCGAACTTCTGCAGGCTGATCCAGATGCCGTCGAACAGCGGCCAGACCAGCAGCGCCACATAGACCGCCAGGAAGGGCAGCACGAAGCCGATGTTGCGCCAGTCCGGCCCGATCCAGGCGCCGCCGGCGCGGCGGGCCCGTTCGATGGTGCGGGCCGGGGCGGTGGCGTCGGTCACGGCCATCCTCCCCTCAGGCGGCGTGACGGCCCAGGCCGTCGGCGCCGAACAGGTGGGCGGAGGCGGGGTCGATGCGCAGAGCCACCCGGTCGTCGACGGCCACGCCGCTGGCGCCGCCATCCTCCGCGATCAGGGTCGACCCGTCGCGCAGCCGGACATGCAGATGGGTGCGGTCGCCCAGCCGCTCGACCACTTCGACCGTGCCGCGGGTGGCGCCCTGGCCGTCGACCCGCACCGCCTCGGCCCGCAGCCCCAGCGTCACCGGCTGGTGCGCCGGCAGGCCGTCGGGCGACACGGGGGTCCGCAGCTCGGTGCCGTCGGGCAGGCGCAGCACCGCGCCGCCATCCTCGCCGACCACGGTGACGTCTAGGAAGGTCATTGCGGGGGCGCCGACGAAGCGGGCGACGAAGCGGGTGGCCGGGCGGGCATAGATCTCCATCGGCGTGCCGACCTGCTCGATCCGGCCCTCGTTCATCACCACGATGCGGTCGGCCAGGGTCATGGCCTCGACCTGATCGTGGGTGACGAAGATCATGGTGGCGCGCAGCCGGCGGTGCAGCCGGGCCAGCTCGACCCGGGTGCGGACGCGCAGGGCGGCGTCCAGGTTGGACAGCGGCTCGTCGAACAGGAAGGCGCGGGGTTCCTTGACGATGGCGCGGCCGATGGCGACGCGCTGGCGCTGGCCGCCGGACAGCTGGCCCGGCTTGCGCTGCAGCAGCGGCTCGATCTCCAGCGTCCGGGCGGCTTCCTGGACCCGGGCTTCGATCTCCAGCCGCTTCAGGCCGATGTTGCGCAGCCCGAACGCCATGTTCTCGAAGATCGTCATATGGGGGTACAGGGCGTAGTGCTGGAACACCATCGCCACCTGGCGGGCGCCGGGCGGCAGGGTGTCGACCCGGGCGGCGCCGATGTGGATCTCGCCGCCGTCGACGCTCTCCAGCCCTGCGATCATGCGCAGCAGGGTGGACTTGCCGCAGCCGGACGGCCCGAGGAAGACGACGAACTCACCCGACGTGATCGACAGCGACAGGCCGTCGAACACCGTGACCGGCCCGAAGCGCTTGCTGACACCCCGGATCTCGATGTCGGCCACGCCATTTCCTCCCCAATGGTATTATCATATGATTCGATCATCGCGGCGATCGATGGGTTTTGTCAACGGGCCTTCCCCGGCCTATTCGAGAGGGGGCAGGTGGAGACGGTCGGATGCTGGAGCGTGAGCTGATCCTGGTCGGGACGATGAGCAGCCAGATCTCGAACAGCCTGGGGATGCGCATCGTGTCGGGCGAATTCCGGCCGAACGACTCGCTGCCGATCGAGGGCGAGCTGTGCCAGATCTACGGCGTCAGCCGGACCACGATCCGCGAGGCGATCAAGAACCTGGCGGGCAAGCGGCTGATCGAAGTGTCGCCGAAGACGGGCACGCGGGTGCTGCCCTTCGGCGAATGGAACCTGCTGGACCGCGACGTGCTGTCGTGGCGGCTGCTGGCCCAGTTCGACGCCAAGATCGTCGAAGACATCTACGAGATGCGCCAGTGCTTCGAGCCCCGGGCGTCGTTCCTGGCGGCGCGCGACGGCACGGCCGAGGACCACGCGCTGATCGAGCATCATTTCCGCCAGCTGGCGCGGGCCTATGAGGAGAACCAGCCGGTCAAGGTGGGGTCCGAATCGGCGCTGGAGTTCCACCTCGCCATCATCACCGCCTCGCACAACGGCCTGTTCGTGACCATCGGCGCCGCGGTGAAGTCGGCGCTGCGCGTCTCCTCCGAGATGCTGCAGCGCCATGCGGCCAAGCCGAGCGAGGATGTGGCGCTGCACGACGCGGTGCGCACCGCCATCATCGGCCGCGAGCCGGAGCGGGCGGCGGCGGCGATGGCCCGGCTGCTGGAAGCGTCACAGGCCCGGCTGCTGCCGCTGACCACGGCGCCGAAGGGGGCGTAAAGGCCCTCAGTACTGGCTGTCTTTGGCGGTGACGATGTGGATGATCGCGGCGGGGTCGGAGATCCAGAAGCCGTCGAAGCCGTCCGGCAGGCGCTCGATCTCGTCGCGCCTCACCACGCCGGCCGTGGCGAAATGCTC
Source organism: Inquilinus ginsengisoli (assembly GCF_031453975.1). NCBI lineage: Bacteria > Pseudomonadati > Pseudomonadota > Alphaproteobacteria > Rhodospirillales > Rhodospirillaceae > Inquilinus > Inquilinus ginsengisoli. The sequence goes on along the minus strand of NZ_JAVDPW010000008.1, from coordinate 71,289 downwards.
CGCCGCCCTGGGCACGTCCTCGGCCACGATCTCCAGCCACAGCTCGGCCTGGCTGATGGCGTCGACCCGGTCGATCCACAGCTGGTTGGCGCCGAATTCGAAGCCGATGGCGGGCGGGTGGTTGTCCAGCGGCTTCAGGCCGATGATGTCGCGGTAGAACCGGACCGTGGCGTCGTACTGGTGCGGCGGCACCTTCAGCGCGATGTTGCGGCCGCCGGCGAATGCGGTGGTCATGGCAGTCCCTCCGATCAGGATTGTGACGCCGAGGCGACGCGCTTCTCGTACTCGGCCTCCAGCGGCGTGTGGGTGAGGAAGAAGGGCTGCGGCACCCGGCCGTGCAGCCGGTCGACCAGGATGCCGAGATGGGTGTGCCAGCCGCCGGCGGCGCTCGGCATCTTTTCCGTCCCGAGGTGGCGGTGGGTCAGCACCAGCAACACGTCTTCGCCCTGCGGCGTCAGCTCGAAGGTCACCTCGGAGTCCCCGCCGGGCCAGCTGTGGCTCAACAGCCGTGGCGGCTCCCACCGCGTCACCCGGGCGGTGGAGTCGGCGCCCTTCTCCAGCGACTTGTACTTGGCCGGGATCTCGTCCGGCAGCGGCGACAGCCCGGAATGGAGGAAGCGCAGCTCCACCTGGCCGCCGATTCGGGGCTCGACGGCGCCGGTGGCGAGCCAGGTGCCGCGCTTGTCCGATTCCGTCAGATAGGCCCAGACCCGTTCGATCGGGCCGGGCAGCAGTCGCTCGAACCGGACCGTGCCGGGGGCGGTGATGGCGCCGTAATCGCTCATGATTCCTGTCCTTCTGTTCCGGGGGTGGCGCGCAGCTGCCGTTCCAGCTCGTCCAGCCGGCCGCCCCAGAAGCGGCGGATGTGCTGCAGCCAGTCGTCCAGCGCGCCGAAGCCGCGGGGATCGAGCGCGTAGATGCGCCGCTGCGCCTCGGCGCGGACCGTGATCAGCCCGGCCTCGCGAAGCACCTTCAGATGCTGCGAGATCGCCGGGCCGCTCATGGCGAACTGCGCGGCGATGTCGCCGGCCGTCCGCTCCCCTGCCGCCAGCATCTCCACGATCTGCATCCGGGTGGGGTCGGCCAGGGCGGCGAAGGCGTTCATGGGTTTTTATGAAGCTAAAACTTAAATAAGTCAATTCTTAATTATGGAGACCCCCAATCGTCATTGCGAGCGCAGCGAAGCAATCCATGCCAGGCGGCGCCATGGATTGCTTCGTCGGCTTCGCCTCCTCGCAATGACGAATAGGGAAGGCGAGCCCGGCCGGCCTATTTGAAATCGCGGCTGCGCAGGGTCACCCGATGGCCGCGCCCGGCCTCGGCGCGCGGGCGGCCCTGATGGGCGGGGTCGAGCACCACCTGATCGGTGCCCTTGGCCAGGACGGGCAACTGGTCGCTCCAGTCGACGAAACGCTCGACCACGACATGGATCACCATGTGCTCGCCCTCGCCCACCTTCTGCACCCGGCCCTCGCAGGCCAGCAGGCGCCCGGCATAGACGGCGCGGCGGTACTTCTCCGACACGTCGGCCCAGACCACCAGGTTGGCGGCGCCGCTCTCATCCTCGATGGTGACGAAGATGGTGCCCTTGGCGGTCTGCGGCCGCTGCCGGAACAGCACGATGCCGGCGAGGCGGATGCGGGCGCTGTCCCGGGTCGCATCATCACGCAGCGTCCGGATGGGGACGATGCCCAGCGGCGCCAGCGCCGGGCGCAGCAGGGCCAGCGGGTGGCGGGTCAGGGACAGGCCGGTGGTGGCGTAGTCCTCCAGCACCTCCAGCCCGGGTGGCAGGGGCGGCAGCGCCGCCTGCGGCTCCTCGAACAGCGCCAGCTGGGCCGGCCGGGCGGCGAACAGCGGCAGGGCCTCGCCCGCGATGCCGGCCACCGCCCACAGCCCCTGCTGCCGGTCCAGCCCCATCGAGCCGAAGGCGGCGGCCTCGGCCAGCCGGTTCAGGGCGCGGGCCGAGACGCCGGCGCGGCGGACGAGATCGGCCGGCGCGGCATAGCCAGCGCCGCGCTGTTCCACGATCTTCTCAGCCTCGTCTTCGCTCAGCCCCTTCACCAGGCGCAGGCCCAGCCGTAGGGCGTGGTCGCGGCCGCCGGTCGGCTCCAGGGTGCAGTCCCAGTCGCTGCGGTTGACGTCGACCGGGCGGACCTCAACGCCGTGTTCGCGGGCGTCGCGCACCAGCTGCGCCGGGGCGTAGAAGCCCATCGGCTGGGAGTTGATCAGGGCGCAGCAGAACACCTCGGGGTGATAGTGCTTCACCCAGGCGCTCTCATAGACCAGCAGGGCGAAGGAGGCGGCATGCGCCTCGGGGAAGCCGTAGCTGCCGAAGCCTTTGATCTGGCTGAAACAGCGCTCGGCGAAGTCGCGCTCATAGCCGTTGGCGACCATGCCCTCGACGAAGCGGGTCTCGTATTGGTGGATGGTGCCGACATTCTTGAATGTCGCCATCGCCCGCCGCAGGTTGTCGGCCTCGGCCGGGCTGAACTTGGCGGCGACAATGGCCAGCTTCATGCCCTGCTCCTGGAACAGCGGCACGCCCAGGGTCTTCTCCAAGACCTCCTTGAGTTCGTCCTTCGGGTAGCTCACCGGCTCGATGCCGTCGCGGCGGCGCAGATAGGGATGCACCATGTCGCCCTGGATCGGTCCCGGCCGGACGATCGCAACCTCGATCACCAGGTCGTAATAGGTCTGCGGCTTCAGCCGCGGCAGCATCGACTGCTGGGCCCGGGATTCGACCTGGAACACGCCGATCGAATCGGCCCGGCTCAGCATGTCGAAGACCGCTTTGTCGGTCGGCCTCCGGCCCAGCTTCGGCCGTTCCCGGAAATTATCGGGGTAATGCGTTTCCATCAGGTCGAAACAGCGCTTGAGCGCGGTCAGCATGCCCAGCGCCAGCACGTCGACCTTCAGCATGCCCAGCGCTTCGATGTCGTCCTTGTCCCAGCAGATGACGGTGCGATCGTCCATCGCCGCATTCTCGATCGGCACCAGCTCGTCCAGCCGGTCGCGGGCGAAGACAAAGCCGCCGGTGTGCTGGCTCAAATGCCGCGGGAATCCCATCAGCTCGCAGCTCAGCGTCAGGGCCAGGCGCAGCCGCGGGTCGGCCGGGTCCAGCCCGGCCTCGCGCACCTGGTCCTCGTCCAATCCGGTCATGCTCCAGCCCCAGACCGATCCCGACAGGGCGCCGATCATGTCCTCTGACAGGCCCATCGCCTTGCCGACGTCGCGCACCGCGGCGCGGGTTCGGTAGCAGATCACGGTCGCGGTCAGCCCGGTGCGGTGCCGGCCGAACTTCTGGTAGATGTGCTGGATCACCTCCTCGCGCCGCTCATGTTCGAAATCGACGTCGATGTCGGGTGGCTCGTGGCGCGCCTCGCTGATGAAGCGTTCGAACAGCAGGTTGACCTCGACCGGGTTGACCGAGGTGATGCCCAGGCAGAAGCAGACGGCGCTGTTGGCGGCCGAGCCGCGGCCCTGGTTCAGGATGTGCTGGCTCTTGGCGAAGGCGACGATGTCGGCCACGGTCAGGAAGAAGGGCGCGTATTCGCGCCCGCCGATCAGCGCCAGCTCCTTCTCGATCTGGCTACGCAGATCGGCCGGCACACCCTGGGGATAGCGGGTTGTCGCCCCCTCCCAGGTCATGCGCTCCAGCCGGGCCTGCGCCGGCTCGCCGTCGGGGGTGATCTCCTCGGGGTACTGGTACTTGGCGGACAGCTCATCCAGGTCGAAGCGGCAGCGTTCGGCGATCTCGACCGTCCGCTCCAGCGCCTGGGGATGGTCGCGGAACAGCCGGGCCATCTCGTCCGGCGTCTTCAGGTGCCGCTCGGCATTGGCCTCCAGCCGCCAGCCGGCCTCGTCGATCGTGCAGTGCTCGCGGATGCAGGTGACGACATCCTGCAGCCGCCGCCGCTCCGGCGCGTGGTACAGCACGTCGTTGGTGGCGACGAGGGGCGCCCGCGTGCGGAAGGCGAGGTCGCGGAGGTCTTCCAGCCGCCGGGCGTCATCGCCGCGATAGCGATGGCTGGCCGCCAGATAGACCCGTTTCCCCATATCCGACCGCAGCCGGTCGAGATGGCCGGCGAAGCCGTCGTCAAGCGTATCGGGCGGCAGCGCCACCAGGATCTGGCCGTCGCTGAACGGCAGCAGGTCGGCGAAGGCCAGGTCGCACTGGCCCTTCTTCGCCCGGCGCTTGCCGATGGTCAGTAGCCGGCACAGCCGGCCATAGGCCTTGAGATCGGTCGGATAGCACAGCAGGCTCGGCGCATCGGTGAAGTCCAGCCGGCAGCCGACGATGTAGGGGATGCGGCGGGCCTTCTGCCGGTCCGCGTCGCGATTGGCGGCGACATGGCCGCGCACGACCCCGGCCAGGCTGTTGCGATCGGTCACGGCAATGGCGGACAGGCCGAGATGGATCGCCGTCTCCACCAGCTCCGCCGGGTGCGACCCGCCGCGCAGGAAGGAGAAGTTGGTGGTGACCTGCAACTCGGCATAATCGACCATCAGTCGAACACCCCGTGCAGGAACCAGCGCGCGCTCTCGCCGGTGCGGTACAGCCCGGCGCGGTAAACCCAGAAACGGCGGCCGGCCTCGTCCTCGACCCGGTAGTAGTCGCGGATCATCTCCGGCTCGCTCCGGTCCTCCGGCTTTGTCCGGCGCCACCACTCATAGGCGATCCGCTCCGGCCCGTCTGCGCGGCGCACCTTGTGGGTCGCCCCGGCCCAGCGGAAGGTGCTGGGCGGGTCGTCCGGCACCTGGGCGATCGCCTCGATCGGCTCCGGCCGGCGCAGCAGGCGCAGCGGGCGCACCCAGCCCTCGGGCCAGGCCGTGACCTCGGCCGGGGCCAGCGGCGGCGCGGCGGCGACGCAGCGTTCGGGCAGATGGCTCTCCACCGCGGCCGGCCGCCAGATCCGGTCGAAGCCGATGCGGTTGCCGACGATGTCGACGAAGCCGGCGAGGTCGCCGATCGCGGCCCCTTCGTCCTCCAGCTTGCTCAGCCCGGTCTGGCGCCCGTCCAGCGGCGCCACCCGGTCGGCCCGCAGGGTCACCACCTCGACCCCGAAGCCGGGGTCGACCCGGTCCAGCCGCTCGGCCAGCAGGCGCGCGACCCGCGCCGCGTCGCGGACCGGCAAAGCGGTGCGGATGGCGGCGGTCTGGCGCCGCCCGTCGACCCGGTGGAAGTCGGCGGCGAACTGGGCGGCGCCCATCATCCGGGCCTCCAGCCGGGCGCAGAGCTCCGCCGTCACCACCGCGATGGCGCGCTGCAGGTCCTCCGGCGTGCCGACCGGCTCGGGGAAGGCCAAGCGGGCGAACCAGGGCGTCGGCGGCCGGCGGAAGCCGACCGTCTCCTCCGCCCGGCCCAGCGCCTGGTCCAGCCGCAGCAGCGGCCGGGCGCCGAAGCGGCGGGCCAGGCCGGGGCGCGGCGCCGCCAGCAGGTCGCCGACCTTGGTCAGGCCGATCCGGCGCAGCGCCTGCACCGCATCCTCGTCCAGCCGCAGCGCCGCGACGGGCAGGGGGGACAGGGCGGCCCGTTCCTCGCCGTCGGGCAGGATGTGGATCGGCCGTTCGGCGCGGCCGTGATGCGCCAGGGCCCAGGCGGCGCCGAAGCTGCCGGCGACGGCGATGCGGCCGGGCAGGCCGCGCCGCCGCAGCCGTCCGGCCAGGTCGTCGACCAAGCCTTCCTCGCCGCCCCACAGATGGGCACAGCCGGTGATGTCGATCCACAGCCCGTCGGGCGGGCAGGGCGCCACGGCGGGGCTGTAGCGGCCGGCCCAGCGGGCCAGACGGGCCAGGGCGCGGGCGTCGGCGGCGTGGTCCGCCGGGATCAGGGCCAGGGTGGGCAGCACGGCGCGGGCGTCGGTCGCCTTCTGCTGCGGCCGGATGCCGGCGGCCCAGCCGCGGTCGTCGACGGCGACGACCTGGCGCCGCTGTCCGATGGTCTCGACGACCGCGACCGGCTCAGCCGGCCAGGCGTTCTCCGGCGTGGTCAGCTTCAGCCGCGTGATCGGCCAGTTCGGCAACCACAGCGAGACGATCCGTCCCATCCTTTGTCTCCACGATCCAGCGGCCGGGCGCGCCGCCGCGGCAATGGGTCAGCGCCAGCTCCCACCGCACCGGCCCGACCCAGGTGGCGGTGCCGCCGCTGGGCGCCGGGGCCACCGCCCAGCGCGTCACCGCGGCGCTGGCGGCGGTACGGCCGAGGCGGGGCGCCAGCAGCTCGCGCTGCAGCAGCAGGGCGGTGGTGCCCCGGGTCTCGCAGGCCAGCTGCAGCCGCCGCTCGGCCAGCAGGTCGGCCCGCACCGCCTCGGCCAGCACGGCGCCGAAGCCGGGGGTGCGCAGCGCCTCCTCCACCACCGCCAGCACGCCCTTCTCGTCGCGCGGCCGCACCAGGATCAGCCGGTCGGGCGCCAGGCCCAGCGCGGCCAGCGCCGGCGGATAGAGGTCGTCGCTCGTCGTGCACCACAGCACCGGCCCGCGCCGCTGCAGCCGGGCCAGCAGCCGGGCAGCGAAGCCGGTCGCGGCCGCCCCTGCGGCGGCCCCGCCCCCGCCGGCCGCGGCGACCCGGTGCAGCCGGCCGAGCGCCAGCCCGCCGCGCGGCAGGCGGGCATCGATCGGCGGCAGGTCGAGCGGCAGGATTCCGGGATCCTCGACGGCGGATCCATAGCGGTTCAGGCGCTCGCGCAGGGCGGCGAGGGCGGACATGGCGCTCACAGATGTTCTATATTTGTTCTTATATGAATCCACTGCAGCGCTGCAGAGTCAAGCTCGGGGCGGCGGGCCCAGGGAAACGGCGGCTTTGCGCGGCCTCAGGGACTCGCTGATGCGTGCCCTGCACCGGGTGCCGGATCGGGGGGCGGGCCGGCCAGCGCCCTCACCGCTTCGTCGACGCTATGGAACACATGGTCCGGGCCGATCTGCGCCAGGATGCCGAAGCGGGACAGGGCCTGCTGCGCGCGGACCGATTCGAGCCGGGCGATGGCGAAGGTGATGTCCGCGACGCGGCACTGCGCGATCACCCCGGCCAGGCTGCGGGCCGCGGAATAGTCGATCTCGATGATGCTGCTGGCCTCCAGGATCACCAGGCGCAGCGCGTCCCGCCTGGCGTCGATCAGGCGGCCGATGCCGGCCTCGAACGTCCCGGCGTTGAGGAAGCTCAGCGGGGCCTGGAAGGCGATGACGGCGACCCCGGGCAGCGTCTCGCCATGGGAGCCGGCGGCGGGCGGCCACCAGATCGACGTCTGCGGCACCTTCTCGAACTCGATCGGCTGGGCGCGGGTGATCGCCCAGATGCCGTGCAGCAGCGACAGGCCGATGCCGACGGCGACTCCGGCCTGGATCGGCAGCACCACGATGGCGACCGCGGTGGCCAGAATCAGGGCGAACTCGCCCGGCGCCTGGTGGTAGACGGCGACGAAGGTCGGGACCCGGACGACCCGCTGGGCCACGAACACCAGGACCCCGGCCAGGGCCGCATGCGGGACATGCGACAGCAGCCCGCCGCCGAGCAGCGCCAGGGCCAGCACGATGGCGGCGGCGACCAGGCCGGCGACCTGCGACCGGCCGCCGGTCTCGGCCACGGTGGCGGTGCGCGGCGGGCTGGCGTTCACCGGAAAGGCCCCGAACAGGCCGGACAGGATGCTGCCGGCGCCGACGCCGATGAAATCGCGGTTCAGCGCCGGCGGCGCGCCGGATTGGGGCGGAAAGGAGCGGCTGGTGGCGGCCGTCTGCACCATGACGACCAGCGCGACGATCAGCGCCAGGGACACCAGGCGGCGCAGCTCGTCGAAATCCACCGCCGGCAGCGCCGGCTGCGGCAGGCCGCCGGGAAGGGGGCCGAGGACCGCGACGCCGCGATTCTCGAGGCCGAAGGCGACCACCGCGGCCGTCGCCGCCACCAGGCCGATCAGCGCGCCCGGAATGCGCGGGCTGATCCGCTCGGCGCCGAACACCGCCAGGAAGACGCCGATCCCCAGCGCCGCGCTCCAGGGATTGACCTGCCCCAGCTGCGCCACGGTCTCGGCGATGCGCTGCGGCGTGCTGCCGTCCTGCGCCGGCAGGCCCAGCAGCCCCGGCAGCTGCGAGACGGCGATGTGCACCGCGATCCCGGCCAGGAAGCCTGTCGTGACCGGCACCGACAGCAGGTCGGCGATCCAGCCCAGGCGGAACACGCCGCCGCAGCAGACGATCAGGCCGACCATCAGGGCCAAAGCGGCGGCCAGGGCCGCGTAGTGCGGCGATCCCGCCGCCGCCAGCAGGGCCAGGCCGCCGGCGAAGATCGGGGTGATGGTGGAATCCGCGCCGACCGACAGCAGGCGATGGGCGCCGAACACCGCGAAGGCTAGCGCCGCGGCGACGAAGGCGAAGAAGCCGATTTCCGGCGCGAAGCCGCCCAGCCGGGCGGTGGCCATCTGCTCGGGGATGGTGATGGCCGCCAGCGTCAGGCCTGCGACCAGGTCGGACCGGCCGTCCCGCAGCGTCCAGCCCGCCACGGCCCGGAAGGGACGCCAGCTTCGGCCGGGGCCGGGCATCAGGCCATGCCGCTTCCGGGCAGGAACAGCTTGACCGGGCGGATCTCGTAGCCGCCGATGCCGGGATTCGCCCGCTCCAGGTCCTGGGCCAGTGCGACCGCTTCCTCGATCGACGGGCAGTCGACGATGTAGAAGCCGAGCATCTGCTCCTTGGTCTCGACATAGGGCCCGTCGATCACCAGCGGCGGCTCATGGCCCTTCACCAGCGTGGTCGCGGCGGTGGTCGGCATCAGCCGCGCGGCGGGCCCCAGCCGGCCCTGCTCGGCCAGCCGGCGGTGGACGACGTCCAGCCGGGCCATGACCGCGTCATCCTCTTCCTTGGTCCAGGCGCCGATGGCGTCCTGCGAATTGTAGCAAAGAATGGCGTAGAGCATCCGGGCTGCCCCCTCGTCTGTCCCCGACGCGGAGTATGCCCGGAGCCGGCGTCCGGCGGCACGGAAACATCGCGGCCACCTTCAGCCGGCTCCGAAGCCCGGTCGATCAGACCACGGTGATCGTGCTCTGCGCTTTCAGCGGACATGGCAGGGAGGGATCGAAGGTGATCTCGATCGCGCTGGCGACGAAGAAGCCGCCGATGTGCTGGGCCGCGATTTCAGGGGGCGTTCCCGGCTTCGTCAGGTTGACGTCCTGGGCGAAGACAAAGATCCGCCAGACGCCGTAGACATCCTGGTGCTGGGACAGCAGCAGCTTGTAGGCCCGCTCCAGGTCCAGGCTGCCGGCATAGACGCCGTCATTGGCGGCGTCGTCGAAGCCGAGCCCGTCATCCGTTAGCGGCACGACGAAGAACAGCCCTTGCGGCGCCTGGAACAGGGCGAACGCGTAGAGCTCCGTCCCGGTGAAGTAGCCGCCTCCGCCGTTCTGAAACTTCGCCTTCACCCACAATGGCTTGAAGGCATGCACCGTGCCGGGGGTTTCGATCTCGACGTCGCCGCCGACATGGATGTTGGTCTGCGTCTCCGACACCGAATGGCTGTAGGTCTGGCCGGTGGTGAAGCGCTGATAGGTCCATTCGACATCGGCCGGATAGGCGCGGCCGGCGTTGGGGGCGTCGGGCAGGCTCCATTTCGCCACCACCTTTTCACCCAGGGTCTTCTCGCCGGCCCCCGGCGGCGTGGCCGCCTGCCCGCGATAGAAGGGATCCGCGGCGTCGGAGCAGGCGACGACGAGGGCGCCCGAGGCGATGGCCGAAGCCACGCCCGCCACCGTGTATTCGGGCGGGCCGGAAGCGGCGCCCTTCGGGGTGCAGCAGCTGACGCTCGGGTCCGTCTCCTCGAAGGTGCCGCCGGCGCTGAAATTCGCGTTCCCGGAACCGAGGGCCACGGCGACGATCGCCACGATCGCCGCGACCACCAGCACGATGAGGGCGAGGATCTTCCACCAAGGATCGGCGAAAGGCAGCTCGCCATGGACCCCGTCATAGGCGGGGTTGGGTTGCCAGACCATCGTCGCCCCGGTCGGCACCCAGGGGCCGAAATCCGGCCCGCATTTCGGGTCTTTCGGATTGCACTTCCACCAATCCGCGGCCGGCCCGAGGGCGGCCAGGTTCGACACCACCAGCGATCCCTCGCCCACGGTGCAAGTGTAGGAATTGGTCGTCGAGTCGAACCGGGTCTGCGAGACGAAGATCTGCTGGATCGAGCGGCGGGACTCGAAGCCGTCGGCGCGCGCGATGAAGCTGACCAGGTGCTTGCCCGGCGTGGCGTTCTCGAAATTCGCCCGCCAGGACACCAGCACCGATGCCCCGGCCGGGATCCTGGAGAAGACCAGGGTGTTGGCCGCCGGAACGATGCCCGGGTCGCCAATGCTCTCGAGATAGAGGCGGACATTGACCAGGTCGCTGGAGGAATTGTTGGTGTAGTGGCACGAGATCAGCAGCGAATAGATAGCGTTATCGAAGATGCCGTCCGGCAGCATGATATTGGTCACGGGCTCGACGGCGAAGGGGCGCGTGAGCACCTGCATCGGCGTGGCGGTCATTTGCGGCCTCCTTTCCGGTCGGACAGAACGATGAAGGTGTACCCACCGAGCGTCCGGTCCTCCCCGTCCTGCTCGGCGATCCGGACCAGGGCGTATTCGCCCTTCGCCAGGTCCGGCGCCCTGATGGCGACATGGATGGCGGCCTTGGTGCCCCTGGGAATGTGCAACTCCAGTTCCCGCTTGCCCAGGCCGCCCTTTTCCGGCGTGCACATCGGCTCCTGCCCCATGCCGACCTCGACCTTGGCGGCCTTGGACGGCTTCAGGCCGGCCAGGTCCAGCCGGCGCAGTTGCGCCTCGTCCAGTTCGCCCCCGACCTTGGCCGTGACCAGAACCCGCTTGTCGGTGCGGAGGCCGGCCGCGATGGTCAGCATCCGGGCGGGAATGCCGGTCTGCGCCACGACGACGCTGAGGTTGCGCTGCGCGGCCTCCGGATAGGCCGGCGGGTTGAAATCATCCGGCGGCGGGACCGGGATCGAGCTGCCGGAATGATTGGCGACGGCGATCAGACACTCATGCCCGCCATTCACCATGGTCACCGCCCAGGGCACCAGGCACAGCACGTCCTGTGCCGCGCCGGGCTGCAGGTCCGCATTGGCCGACCCGATGAAATGGGCGGTGCTGCGCAGGATCTGGGTGCTGGGATCGGCCCACCAGAAATCGATGCGGGTGCCGTCGGCGACACTCGATCCGTGGTTCTCGACATGGGCCCAGACATAGGCCGGCTGCCCCGCAATCGGCGCCCCCGGCTGTCCGGTCGGGTCGTTGCCTGGGACGACCCAGATGTCGGGACTCATCCACCAGTCCGGTGTGCCGTCCCTGATTTCCAATTGTATGGCCATGCGCTGTCTCCGATGTTCGCTGGAGACGCGCCGTCCCGGATTCCGCATGTCGGCGGGATCGCCGATGGACGGCGGCACCTGCCGATGCGCTGGTCCCGGCCAGTCGCCGGGAATCACCGGACCGCAGGACGATGTGCCCCAAGGCACCGGCCGCCGCGCAACGACGAAGGCCCGCAACTCTCGATGATGGGATGCCGAGCCGGTCGGCCCGGACCGCTCCACCCGACCGTCCGCGGATCAGGATCCGAGGGTCGGAATATTATTTCCAGATACTCTAAGAAAGATGCAGAACAAGGGTAGTTTCTCGAAACAAAATGCCCTTTTTATGGCGTTCGTCGCTTTATCCCGCCATCCCGGCGGCGATCATCGCCTGCTGGCGCACCGCCTCGGTCAGGGCGGCGCGGTGTTCCTGGAACTCCGGCGTGGTCTTCACCGTGTAGTGGCGCGGATGCGGCAGGGCGATCGGCCGGTCCTCGATGATCCGGCCGGGCCGGGCGCTCATCACGATCACCCGGTTGGCCAGGAACACTGCCTCATCGATGTCGTGGGTGACGAACAGCACGGTCTTGCGCTCGGCCTCCCAGATCGACAGCAGCAGCTCCTGCATCAGCGCCCGGGTCTGGGTGTCCAGCGCGCCGAAGGGTTCGTCCAGCAGCAGGATCTTCGGGTCGTTGGCCAGGGCCCGGGCGATCGCGGTGCGCTGCTGCATGCCGCCCGACAGCATCTTCGGGTAGTGGTTCTCGAAACCGCGCAGGCCGACCTTGGCGACGTATTCGGCGACGATTTCGGCCTGCTGCCTCTGCGGCACGCCCTTCTCGCGCAGGCCGAAGGCGATGTTCTGCGCCACGCTCAGCCACGGGAACAGGGTGTAGGCCTGGAACACCACGCCGCGGTCGGGCCCCGGCTCGGTCACCGGCCTGCCGCCGACCAGCACCCGCCCGGTGCTCGGCCGGTCCAGCCCGGCGACGATGCGCAGCAGGGTGGACTTGCCGCAGCCGGACGGGCCCAGCAGGGTGATGAAGTCGTTCTCGGCGATGGTCAGGTCGACCGGGCTCAGCGCCTGGGTCGGCGCGCCGCCATGGATTCCGGGATACTGCCGGCTGACGCCTTCGACACGGACCAGTGTCATCGGCCGAGGCTCCAGGGGAACAGGGCGCGGTTCAGCCGCTTGAACAGCTGGTCGGTGATCAGGCCGATGGTGCCGATGGTGAAGATGCCGAAGATCATCTGCCCGGTGTCGAGGAAGCGCTGGGCGTCGATGATCATGTGGCCGATGCCGGCGGAGGATCCGATCAGCTCGGCGACGATGACATAGGTCCAGGCCCAGCCCAGCACGAGGCGCAGCGACTCGAAGATCTGCGGCGCCGCGTTCGGGATCATCACCCGCACCACCACGCCGCGGGTCCGGGCGCCCAGCGTCCGCGCCGCCTCCACCAACTCGGTCCGGATCGACCCGGTGATCACCGCGACCATGATCACCAGCTGGAACACCGAGCCGATGAAGATCACCAGCAGCTTCTGGGTTTCGCCCACCCCGGCCCACAGGATCAGGAGCGGGATGAAGGCCGAGGCCGGCAGGTAGCGGCAGAAGGACACGAAGGGCTCGAAGAACGCCTCGATGCCCTTGAAGGTGCCCATAAGGATGCCGAGCGGCACCGCCAGCAGCGCCGCCAGCAGGAAGCCGCCGAAGACGCGGAACATGGTGACGGCGATGTCCCAGGCGAAGCCGAACCGCATGAACAGCTCGACGCCTTCGGTGAAGGTGGTGTCCGGGCTGGCCAGGAACAACGGCTTGACCAGCCCGCTCCAGGTCGCCGCGCCCCACAGTGCCACGAACAGGACGAAGCACAGGATGCCGAGGGCGAGGCGTCGGGCGGCGCCGACGGGGGCGAGCGGTGTGGGCACGGCTACTCGACGAATTTCGCGGTGTACAGCGCGGTCAGGTCCTCCGGCTTGCGCCGCAGCAGCCCGGCCTCGAGCATGATGTCCGCCGCCTGGTTGATGAAGCTCGGCATGGTGCCGGTCAGGTAGGCCTTGTTGGCCGCGCGGTCGTACCAGGTCACGTACTGGGCCGAATCGGCGAACTGCTCCGCCGTCTGGTCGACGTCGGCGCCCATGATCTTGTTGGCCTCGGCCGGGTTGGCCTTGATGTAGTCCAGCGCCTCGAACCAGCTGTCGACCACGGCCTTGACCACGTCGGGATGGGCGGCGACGTAGTCCGGCTGGAACGCCAGGGTGTCGATGATCACGCCGGGCGTGTCGGCCGAGGTGACCAGGATCTTGCCGTTCGGATCCTTGCGGATGTTCGACAGGTACGGCTCATAGGTCACGGCGACGTCGAACTGGCCGGCGATGAAGGCTGCGGCCGCGTCGGGCGGCTGCAGGTCGGTCAGGCTGACATCCTTGAAGCTCATGCCGTGCTGCTTCAGCAGATAGGCCAGCCAGAACTGCGAATCGCCGCCGAACTGCACCGCGATGCTCTTGCCCTTCAGCGCCTCGATGTCGGCGATGTCCTTGCGCGCGGCGATGCCGTCGCCGCCGGAGGATGTGTCGAGCGCCAGCACCTGCACCACCGGCACGCCGGAGCTGGCATAGAGCAGATGGGTGTCGACGGTGGTGGTGATCACCTGCACGTCGCCCGAGGCCATGGCCTGGTGCCGGTTCGAGGTCGGCATCTTGACGATGTCGAGGTCGATGCCGTGCTTCTCGAAGAAGCCCAGCTGCTTGGCCAGCGTGATCGGCGCGAAGCCGGTCCAGCCGCTCATGGCCAGGCGCAGTTTCACCGGCTCCGCGGCGGTGGCCGACGTGGCGGTCAAGGCGAAGGCGATGGCGGCGGCGATGCCCAGGCGCATGATGCTGTTCCCCTGTTCCGGTCGCCCGTGCGTCGTGGCGCCCAGGCATGATTCGCCGCAGCCTGCCCCAAAGACGGGGCGGCGGCTACGGCGTTTTGCGGTGCAGCGGAACCGGAGCGGCGGTCAGTAGACGGTGACGGATGACGACGGCACATAGGCGCCGGACATGACGTCGACCTTGTCGGCGCGGATCGTCTCCAGCGTCTGGCACAGCGACCAGCGCGCGGTCGGGCCGGAGATGGTGACGCGGTCGCCGATGCGGACCGGGAACGGCTTGCCCTGGATCGCGACCTCGGTGCCGTCGTCGCGGCGCAGCACGCTGCAGGGACGGCCGACCTGGAGGGTGCCGGTGTAGACCACGTTGATGTCGTCATGCCACTCGGTCGACACCTTGGGGAAGTCGTAGGGGGGGATCTGCACCGATTGCTGCGTCGTCTGGCAGGCGCCAAGGAGGGTCGCCGCGGCAAGCGCGATGAAGAGGGTCGGCGAGGGGCGACGATGATGGATCGACAACACGCGCTCTCTTTCTTGTTTTGGCGGCCAGAATCTTTTTCTTCCAATACAGGCGAAGCGGGTCGGACGTCCAGCCGGCGATCAAACCAAAGGCCCGGAAACAGGCATTTGGATCATTCGAACCGGAATACGGCGATTTCCGGTGCGAGATGTCCTGTCGCGCGAAATTCTTTCGCCATGGCCCGGGCGCCCGCCGGCGCACCGTCATCGTTGCGCGGTTTTCTTTTACACGGGTTGCTTGTATGCCCATGGGGCCTGATGCGGCCCTGACGTTGGGCCGCACGCTCTCTGGAGTCTGCAGGATGTCAAAGGCCGATCAGCATAAGGCCGAAATCGTCGATGGTGTCGTCGCTCTCGCCAAGCAGCGGCTCGATCCGGCGAAGGGAGGAATGGCCGAGCGGTTCATCCGCCTCTATTTCCGCAACATGCCGCCGCACGACGTGCTGCGCGAGGGGGCCGACACGCTGTACAGCGTCGCCCTCGGCCTGCTGCAGTTCGGCGGCGAGAGGCGCAAGGGCGAGGTCAAGATCCGGATCTTCAATCCGGTCTATGACGACTATGGCTGGCGCAGCCCGCACACCGTGGTCGAGGTCATCAACGACGACATGCCGTTCCTGGTCGATTCGGTGACCGCGGCGCTGTCCGAGCTCGGCCTCACCGTGCATCTGGTCGCCCATCCGATCATCGCGGTCACCCGCGACGCCCAGGGCCGGCTGACCGACGCCCAGGATCCGGCGACGGCCCCCGAAGGCACGGCTGCCGAAAGCTTCATGCACATCCAGGTCGACGAGCGCACCGACCAGGCAGCGCTCGACCGCATCGCCGCCACCCTGCGCAGCGTGCTGACCGATGTCCGCGCCTCGGTCGAGGACTGGGCGGCGATGCGCAAGCAGATCCGCACCGTGCTCGACGAGCTCGACGGCAAGGCGCTGCCGGTCGACCCGGGCGAGGTGCGCGAGATCGTCGCCTTCCTGGAATGGCTCGAGGACGACCACTTCACCTTCCTGGGCTACCGCCGCTACGACTTTATCCACAGCGACAAGGGGCTCGAGATCGCGATCGTGCCGGACAGCGGCCTCGGCATCCTGCGCCAGGCCGACGTCTCGGTGTTCGACGGCGCGCGCCGCTACGACCGGATGTCGGAAGAGGCGCAGGCCATGCTACGCAGCACGGTGCCGCTGACCGTCACCAAGGCCAGCCTGAAGGCGACCGTGCACCGCCCGGTGCATCTCGACGTCTTCACCGTCAAGATCTTCGACGAGGCCGGCGAGGTCGCGGGCGACCACATGTTCGTCGGTCTGTTCACCTCCCTCGCCTACAGCCGCAGCGCCCGCGACATCCCCTATCTCCGGTCCAAGGTCAGCCGCACCCTGGCGCGCGCCGGGCTGGACCCGCGCAGCCATGACGGCAAGGCGCTGGGGCACATCTTCGACACCTATCCGCGCGACGAGCTGTTCCAGATCTCGGACGAGCAGCTGCTCGACACCGGCATGGGCGTGCTGCACTTGCAGGAACGGCAGCGCACCGCGCTGTTCATGCGCCGCGACCCATTCGGCCGCTTTGTCTCCTGCCTCGTCTACGTGCCGCGCGACCGCTACAACACCGACCTGCGCCAGCGCATCCAGAAGATCCTGGAGAAGGCCTATGGCGGGCCGGTCACGGCCTTCACCACCCAGATGACCGAAGGGGCGCACGCCCGCGTCCACTTTACCATCAAGACCGAACCCGGCGTCGGCACGGACGAACCGGTCGATGTGATCGAGGAGCGGCTGGTCGAGGCCGGCCGCAGCTGGGCCGACCTGCTGCAATCGGCCCTGGTCGAGAAGAAGGGCGAGGAGCAGGGGCTGAACCTGCTGCGCCGCTACGCCGACGCCTTCCCCGCGGGCTACCGCGAGGAGACGGCGCCGGCGGCGGCGATCGTCGACATCGAGCGGATCGAGGAGATCGACGAGGCCGGCGAGATCGGGCTGCACTTGTTCCGCCCGATCGAGGCGGCGCCGAACGAGCTGCGCTTCAAGCTGTACCACCGCGGCGCCCCGGTGCCGCTGTCCGACGTGCTGCCGATGCTGGAGCATATCGGCTTCAAGGTGATCTCCGAGATCCCGACCGAAGTCGCGATCCAGGGTCTGCCCGCGGTCTGGATCCATGATTTCGAGGTGCGCAGCCGCAGCGGCGACGCGATCGAGCTGAACCGGCTGAAGGCCGTGTTCCAGACCGCCTTCGAGCGGATCTGGACCGGCGACATGGAGGATGACCGACTGAACCGGCTGGTGCTCGCCGCCGGCCTCGACTGGCGCTCGATCACCCTGCTGCGCGCCTATGCCAAGTTCCTGCGCCAGGCCCGCTTCGCCTTCAGCCAGGAGACGATCGAGGACACGCTGGTCGCGCATCCGGACATCACCCGCGCGATCGTCCGCATGTTCACCGCCCGCTTCGACCCGGACCTGACCGGCGACCGCGAGGTGGCGATCCGCGGCATGCTGGTCGAGATCGACCACATGCTGGACGCGGTGACCAATCTCGACGAGGACCGCATCCTCCGCCGCTACCTGAACCTGGTGCGGTCGACGCTGCGCACCAACTTCTTCCAGGCCGACGACCAGGGCCGGCCGAAATCCTACCTGTCGCTCAAGCTCGACAGCCTCTCGGTCGAGGAGATGCCGCTGCCGCGGCCGTGGCGCGAGATCTTCGTCTACAGCCCCCGGATGGAAGGCGTGCACCTGCGCGGCGGCAAGGTCGCCCGCGGCGGCATCCGCTGGTCCGACCGGCGCGAGGATTTCCGCACCGAGATCCTGGGGCTGATGAAGGCGCAGATGGTGAAGAACACCGTCATCGTGCCGGTCGGCTCGAAGGGCGGCTTCGTGCTGAAGCGGCCGCCGACCCAGGGCGGGCGCGAGGCGTTCCAGGCCGAAGGCATCGAATGCTACAAGATCCTGATGCGCGGGCTGCTCGACATCACCGACACCATCACCGGTGGCGAGACCCAGCATCCCGACCGCGTCGTCCGGCATGACGAGGACGATCCCTATCTCGTCGTCGCCGCCGACAAGGGCACGGCCACCTTCTCCGACATCGCCAACGGGGTCAGCCAGGATTACGGCTTCTGGCTCGACGACGCCTTCGCCTCCGGCGGCTCGGTCGGCTACGACCACAAGAAGATGGGCATCACCGCCCGCGGCGCCTGGGAATCGGTGAAGCGGCACTTCCGCGAGCTTGGCCGCGATATCCAGACCCAGGACTTCACCTGCGTCGGCGTCGGCGACATGTCGGGCGACGTGTTCGGCAACGGCATGATCCTGTCCGAGCACACCCGCCTGTTCGGTGCCTTCAACCACCTGCACATCTTCGTCGACCCGGACCCGGATGCGGCGGTCAGCTTCGCCGAGCGCAAGCGGCTGTTCGACCTCGGCCGCGGATCCTGGGACCAGTACGATTCGGCGCTGCTGTCGCCCGGCGGTGCCGTGTACGACCGCCGCGCCAAGTCGATCAAGCTGTCGCCCGAGGTCCGCGCCCGCTTCGGCCTGGACCGCGAGACGGTGACCCCGAACGAGCTGATGCAGACGATGCTGCGGGCCGAGGTCGACCTGCTGTGGTTCGGCGGCATCGGCACCTATGTGAAGGGCGGCCGCGAGAGCCAGGCCGATGTCGGCGACAAGGCCAACGACCCGCTGCGCATCAACGGCCGCGATGTCCGCGCCAAGGTGATCGGCGAGGGCGCCAATCTCGGCGTCACCCAGTTCGGCCGCATCGAATATGCGCGCGTCGGGGCCGGCGGCGCGGGCGGCCGGCTGAACACCGACTTCATCGACAACTCGGCCGGCGTCGACACCTCGGACCACGAGGTCAACATCAAGGTGCTGTTCGGCGCCGTGGTCCAGGCCGGCGACCTGACCCTGAAGCAGCGCAACCAGCTGCTGGGCAGCATGACCGAGGAGGTCGGCCACCTCGTCCTGCGCGACAACTACCTGCAGAGCCAGGCGCTGTCGCTCGCGGTCGGCGAGGGGGTCGAGGTGCTGGACCAGCAGGGCCGCTTCATGCGCGGGCTGGAGAAGGTGGGCAAGCTCGACCGCCTGATCGAGATGCTGCCGACCGACGAGGAGATGACCCAGCGCCTGGCCAACCGCGAGGGCCTGACCCGGCCGGAGCAGGCGGTGCTGCTGGCCTATGCCAAGATCACCATCTACGACGCGCTCTTGGCCAGCGACCTGCCGGACGATCCGGCCCTGGTCGACGACCTGTTCCTGTACTTCCCGACGCCGCTGCGCGAGCGCTTCAAGGACGCGATCGAACACCACCGGCTGCGTCGCGAGATCGTGGCGACCCATGTCACCAACAGCATGGTCAACCGGGTCGGCGCCACCTTCGTGTCGGAGATGGCAGACAGGACCGGCCTGGGCGTGGCCGAGATCGCGCGGGCCTATCTGATCGTGCGCGACAGCTTCGGCCTGCGCGAGATCTGGTCGGCGGTCGAGGCGCTCGACAACAAGGCCGAGGCCCAGGCCCAGATCCGCGCCATGCTGGCAACCCGCCGGCTGATCGAACGCACCGTGTCCTGGATCCTGCGCCAGCAGGGCCGCGGCCTCGATGTCGGCAAGGACGTCGCGCATCTCAAGCCCGGCCTGGCCGAGCTGGAGCGCGAGCTGGACGCCGCGATCTTCGACGATGCCCGGGCCGTGATCGACGCCCGCGCCAAGACCTTCGTCGAGGCCGGGCTGCCGGAAGATTTGGCCCGCCGCGTCGCCCGGCTGAACCTGTGGGCGGCGGGGCTGGACGTCATCCGCATCGCCGACGACACCGGCCGCGGCGTGACCGAGGTCGCGTCGGTGTACTTCGAGACCGGGCGCCGGCTGGGCCTGGCCTGGCTGCGCGACGGCGCCAGCCGGATGCCGGCCACCAACCACTGGCAGAAGCAGGCGGTGGGGGCGATCGTCGACGATCTCTACACCCTGCAGGCCGACTTGGCGGTGCGGGCGATGCAGGCGGCGCCGGCGGGGGCTGCCGGGACCGAGGCGGTCGAGGCCTGGGTCGACCAGCGCCGCACCCCGGTCGAGCGGGTGGACCAGCTGGTCTCCGAGCTCAAGGCGATGGACCAGGTCGACCTGTCGATGCTGGCCGTCGCCAACCGCAACCTGCGCAGCCTGGCGACGGGATAGACAGACGCAACCATGGGTCGGGTCCGCCGCGGCGGGCCCGACTCACGACCAGGCAGCTTCAGCTGTTGACCCGCGGCGACAGCAGGTCTTCCAGGCCGATGCGGCGCAGGAGCTCCGCCCGCACCCGGTCGGCGACGCCGTTGACGATCTCGCAACCATCCTCCGACGGGTCGATGTGGCTGCGGAACGGGCGCTTGCCGAAGGGCAGGCCCACCACCCGCACGATCTCCTCGGCCACCGCGCCGGCATCGGCGTCGGCCGGTTCCAGCGCGGCGAGGCCCTTCAGCGCCTGCTCGGGCAGGCCGGCATAGGGACCCTGGTCGTATTCCGCCGCCCGCGCCGTGTCGGCCGGCTTGCCGGAATGGGCGAAGTGGTTGGTGCCCTTGGTGTAGGCGCCCGGCACGATGATCGAGGTCTCGATGCCCCAGCGCGCCAGTTCGCCGGCATAGCTGACCGCGAGCGAATCCATCGCCGCCTTGGCCGCGAAATAGGGCGACAGGTAGGGCGGTGTGCCGCCGCGGGCGCTGCTCGACGACACCCAGACGACCAGGCCCTTGCCCTGCTTGCGCAGCTGCGGCAGCGCCGCGCGGTTGACCCGCTGGGTGCTCAGCACGTTGATGTCGTAGAGCTCGGCGAACTGCTCCGGGCTGAAGGCCTCGGCCGGGCCGAACGACATGTGGCCGGCATTGTGGACCACCACGTCGAGGCGGCCGTTGTCGGCGATCACCTTGGCGATGCCGGCGTCCACCGAGTCGCTGGAGGCGACGTCGAGCTCGACGGTGCGGAGGTCGACGCCGTGATCGGCGGCGTAGCGCGCCGCCTCGGCCACCCCGGGCGCGTTGCGCCCGGTGGTCTCGCGCATCGAGGCGTAGACGGTGTGCCCGGCCTGGGCCAGGGCGCGGGCCGCGAGCGCGCCGAAGCCGCTCGACGCGCCGGTGACGACGATGATCTGCTTCATGGCTGTGATCCTTGCATTGAGGACGTGGCGCGGGCGGTCAGATGATGCCGCCGTTGGCGCGCAGGGTCTGGCCGTTGATCCAGGCGCCGTCGGGGCCCGCCAGGAAGGCGACGGTCGAGGCGATGTCCTGGGGCTGGCCGAGGCGTTCGAGCGGGGCCGCCTTGGCCAGGCGGTCGATGACCTCCTGCGGCTTGCCGTTCAGGAACAGGTCGGTGGCGGTCGGCCCCGGGGCAACGGCGTTGACGGTGATGGCGCGGCCGCGCAGTTCCTTGGACAGGACGCTGGTCAGCGCCTCGACCGCCGCCTTGGTGGCGGCATAGACGCCGTAGGTCGGATGCAGCAGGCCGGCCTGGCTGCTCGAGAAGTTGATGATCCGGCCGCCGTTGCGCAGGCGGGTCGCGGCCTGCCGCAGCGTGTTGAACGTGCCGCGGATGTTGACGTTCATGAGGCGCTCGAAGGTCGCGTCGTCGGTGTCGGCGATGGTGGTCAGCGCCATGACGCCGGCGTTGTTGACCAGCACGTCGATGCCGCCGAAGGCCGTCTCCGCCGCGTCGAACATGCGCCGCACGGCATCCGCGTCGCTGACATCCGCCTTGGCGGTCAGCGCGCGGCCGCCCTTGGCCTCGATCTGGCGCGCCAGCGCCTCGGCCGGGGCGGCGTTGCCGGAGTAGTTGATGACGACGGTGAAGCCGTCCGTGGCCAACCGCTCCGCCACCGCGGCGCCGATGCCGCGGGAGGCGCCGGTCACGATCGCCACCTTGTTGGTTTCCTGGGCCATTTTTCGTCTCCTCATCGTCGGCTGCGGGTGTCCGCGTTCGATGAAGATAAGATGGACCTTTTCAGTTTCCGGATAATCCAGCAGTATTCGGCATCACAATCCGGAAATGACAAACAATCCATGGACAGGTTCGACGCCATGCGGGTGTTCACGCGGGTGGTGGAGCGGCGCAGCTTCACCCTCGCGGCGCAGGATCTCGGCCTGCCGCGTTCGACCGTGACCGACGCGGTGAAGCAGCTCGAGGCGCGGCTCGGCGTCCGGCTGCTGGAGCGGACGACGCGGCATGTCAGCCCGACGCTGGACGGCGAGGCCTATCACCGGCGCTGCCTGTCGCTGATCTCCGATCTCGAGGACGCCGAGGCGGCGTTCGGCGGGGCCAAGCCGAAGGGTCTGCTGCGGGTCGACGTCCACGGCACGCTGGCGCGCCATTTCGTGCTGCCGGGGCTGCCGGCCTTCCTGGCCGAGTATCCGGACATCGCGCTGTACGTGAGCGAGGGCGACCGGCTGGTCGATCTCATCCGCGAGGGCATCGACTGCGTGCTGCGGGTCGGCGACCTGCAGGACAGCGACATGATCGGGCGGCGGGTGGCGATGCTGGACGAGATCACCTGCGCCGCGCCGTCCTACATCGAACGCTTCGGCCGGCCCGAGGCGATCGACCGGCTGGACGGCCACCGCATCGTCGGCTTCCGCTCCTCGGCGACCAACGCCCTGATGCCGTTCGAATTCACGGTCGACGGCGTGGTGCGCAGCCTGGTCCTGCCCGCCACCGTCTCGGTCAACGGCGCCGAAAGCTATGTCGCGGCGGCCCGGCTCGGGCTGGGGATGATCCAGGTGCCGCGCTACCATGTCGAACCGGATCTCCAGCGCGGGACGCTGGTGCTGGTGTTGGACCACTGCCCGCCGCCGCCGGTGCCGGTGTCGCTGCTGTATGCCCGCAGCCGGCAGCTGTCGCCGCGGGTCCGGGTCTTCATCGACTGGCTGGTCGGCGCCTTCGCGGCGCATCGCGCGGCCCAGCCCGGCGCCGCGTGACTATTCGCTGTCGGACCGCAGCAGGCGGTGCAGCGGCGCCGCCTGGCGCAGGATCGGCGACTTGATCACGATGTAGCTGAAGTACTTCTCGATGCCGATGCGGCGGTCCAGCAGCGCCTCCATCACCTGCTGGTAATGGGCGATGCTGCGGGTCAGGAAGCGCAGCAGGTAGTCGTAGCCGCCGCTGACCAGGTGGCACTCCAGCAGCTCCTCGACCGTGCCCAGCCCGGCCTCGAAGCGGATGAAGTCCTCGCGCCGGTGGTCGCTCAGCGTCACCTCGGTGAACACGGTCACGGTCTCGGTCAGCTTCGACAGGGCGATGCGGGCGCCGTAGCCGGCGATGTAGCCCGCCGCCTCCAGCCGTCGCACGCGCTGCAGGCAGGGGCTGGGCGACAGCCCGACCGCCTCGGCCAAGGCGGCGTTGGTCATCCGCCCATCGGCCTGCAGCCGGGCCAGGATGGCGATGTCGATCCGGTCCAGCTTCGGCGCCATCCTGTCCTCGTCCGATCGGCCGCGGGACTTAGCCCCGCAGCGCTTCCTGATGAGCTTTTGCCAGTTCCGCCATGCTGGTGAAGCGGAAATCGACCTTGGGCTCGGTCGCCGGCCGCATCGTGGCGCCGAAGCCGCCCTCGGCATGGCGCCGGTGGATCCAGCAGGTGGCCAAGCCGGCCGCGGTCGCCGGCTCATGGTCGTGGAACAGGCTCTCCGCCGTGTGCAGCACCTCGCTTTTGGCGATGCCCAGGCTGTCCAGCTTCTCCTGCATGTAGTCGAAGTTGCGGGCGGCGGGCTTGTAGCTGCCGACGTCCTCGGCGGTGTAGATCGCGTCGAACTCGACCTGCAGCCGGACGTTGCTGAGGGCGAAGCTGGCATTGTCGACATTCGAGAGGATGGCCAGCTTGTAGTACTTCTTCAGATACTGCAGGGCGCCGGCGGTGTCGGCGAAGGCCGGCCAGTCCTTGACCGAGCGGCCATAGGCCTGCGCCTCCTCCCAGCTCGCCGCCACGCCCCATTCCTCGGCCAGGCGCTTGTAGACCAGGGCCAGCAGCTCGCTGTAGCGCCGTGCCGGGGTCCAGCGCTGTTGCGCCGATTCGTGGCGGGCATGGGCTTCCAGGATCTGGTCGCGGGTCAGCGGGCGGCCGACCCGGGCGGTCAGCGGCGCCAGCGCCGTGACCATGCCGGTCTCCCAGTCGATCAGCGTGCCGTAGCAGTCGAAGGTCAGGATCTTGAAGTCGGTCAGCTTCATGGCGCGTCTCCGGTGTCGATATCCCCGATGATGCGCGGGCGGCGCCGGCAGGGGCTGCGCAATCGCGCCGGGCGGCGGCAGGAGATGGCGAAGTCCGGCCCGCCGGCAGCAGGAGATGCCGCGCCGGCCGGGCGACCATCCGGTGTCGCGGTTGCGTCAGGCGGTGTCGGCTGCGGAGCGGGTGCGGGTCCCGAGTCGCGCGATGGTCGGGGGCGGATGATGATCCCACCTGGAGCCCGCAGGAGAGAGCTGGAAATGGAAGCGCGTTCGGCCATGTTGATGGATCTGATGACCCGGGCGCCGGGCTTCAGCCTGAAGCGGGACTTCTACACCAGCCCCGCCTATCACGCGCTGGACCTGGAGCACATCTTCTACAAGGAATGGCTGTTCGTCGGCCATTCCTGCGAGATGACGCGGCCGGGCGACTTCACCACCGTCCAGATCGGCGAGTACCCGGTGATCCTGGTGCGCGGACGCGACGGCGCCATCCGCGCCTTCCACAATGTCTGCCGCCACCGCGGCTCGCGCCTGTGCACCGACGAGCGCGGCTCGCGCCCGCGGCTGGTCTGCCCCTACCACCAGTGGACCTACGACCTCGAGGGCAAGCTGATCTTCGCCCGCGACATGATGAACGAGATCGACCCGGCGCAGTTCGGGCTGCGGCCGGTGGCCTGCGGCGAGGTGGCCGGCTGGATCTTCATCTCGCTGGCGGATGAGCCGCGCGACTTCGAGGTGTTCCGCCGCATGGTGGAGCCCTACATGGCGCCGCACCGGCTGGCCGAGGCCAAGGTCGCCCACAGCTCGACCATCATCGAGAAGGGCAACTGGAAACTGGTGATGGAGAACAACCGCGAATGCTACCACTGCTCCGGCAACCATCCGGAGCTGTGCCGCGTCTTCTCCGACCAGCCGACCCTGACCAGCGGCCACGACCAGATGGGCGAGGACGACACCATCCTGTCGCATTGGCAGCGCTGCGAGGCGATGGGCCTGCCCAGCCGGTACCAGATCTCGCCCGACCACCAGTACCGGGTGATGCGGGTGCCGTTCCTGCGCGACGCCCAGTCGATGACCATGAACGGCCAGCCCGCGGTGCGCCGCCCGCTCGCCGATTTCCCCAGCGGCGCGCTCGGCTCGATGCTGCTGTACCACTATCCGAACAGCTGGAACCACCTGCTGTCCGACCACGCGCTGAGCTTCCGCGTCCTGCCGATCAGCCCGACCGAGACCGAGGTCACCACCAAATGGCTGGTGCACAAGGATGCGGTCGAAGGCGTCGACTACGACCTCAAGGCGCTGACCGAGGTGTGGGTGGCGACCAATGACGAGGACCGCCGGATCGTCGAGGAGAACCAGCGCGGCATCCTGTCCCCCGCCTATGCGCCCGGGCCGTATTCCCGGCTGCACGAGGGTGCGGTGATCCAGTTCGTCGACTGGTACGCCGATGCCCTCGCCGGCCGGCTGGGCGGCGGCTCCGCCGTCGCCCCGATCCGCGACGTGGCCTGAGGGGCGGGGCGTGGCCGGTGCGGTGACGGAACAGCCGAAGCTGTGGAACGCGAAGACGGCGCGGCTGCGCTGCGTCGGCATCCGCGAGGAGGCGCCTGATGTCCGCACCTTCCGCTTCGAGGCCGAGGACGGCAGCTGGTTCGCCTACCGCCCCGGCCAGTTCGTGACGCTGGAGCTGCCGGTGGGGCCGGAGCCGGTGCTGCGCACCTACACTTTGGCCTCGACCCCGTCGCGGCCGCACCACGCCAAGATCACCGCCAAGGTCCAGCCGGGCAGCGTCGCCACGCGCTGGCTGTTCGATCATCTCAAGCTCGGCGACCGGCTGACCGCGCATGGCCCCACCGGGCGGTTCTCGCTGGTCGACCATCCCGCCGACCGCTACCTGTTCCTGTCGGCCGGCAGCGGCGCCACGCCGATGATGTCGATGGCCCGCTGGCTGTTCGACACCGCGCCGCAGACCGACGTCACCTATGTCCATTTCGCCCGGCGGCCGGAGGACCTGCTGTTCCGGTCCGAGCTCGGCTACATGGCCGGCGCCGCGGCCGGGCTGCGGCTGCGCTTCGTCGTCACCGGCGCGCCGGAGGGCGAGGGCTGGAGCAGCGGCCGGCTGGACCCGGCGCTGCTGTCGGTGCTGTGCCCCGACCTCGGCGACCGCGCGGTGTTCTGCTGCGGCCCGGACCGCTTCATGGACGCGGCCCGGCGGCTGGCCGGCGACCTCGGCGTGCCCGCCGCGCGCTGGCATGAGGAAAGCTTCGGCGCCACCCCGGCGCCGGTGCCGGTGGCGTCGCCGATCACCGCGCCGTCCGACGCCGCGGGCGAGGGCATGCAGGTGTCGTTCACCCGCTCCGGCCGCAAGGCGCCGCTGCTGCCGGGCCAGACCATCCTGGAGGCGGCGGAGGGCTGCGGCCTGCGCATCCCCACCGCCTGCCGCCAGGGCCTGTGCGGCACCTGCCTGGTGCGCAAGCTGTCCGGCCAGGTCCGGATGGAGCATATGGGCGGCATCGCCGATGACGAGATTGCCGAGGGCTGGATCCTGGCCTGCTGTTCGCAGGCCGAGACGGCGCTGGTCGAGGTCGAGGTCTAGCCGGGCCGGAAGCGCCATTTCCGCTCGATGGCCGCGGCCAGGTCCAGCCGGTTGTGGCGTGCGAACAGCAGGACATGGCCCAGCAGATCCGCCGTCTCGTCCGTCAGGGCTTCCCGCAGCTCCGCTTCCGACCGGCCATGCGTGCGTCCCCGCCCGGTCAGCCTGTTCCAGACCTGGGTCAGCTCGCCGAGCTCCTCATGCAGCTTGAGCACGAACCAGTCGGGATCGCGGGTCAGGCCGTTGGCCTCGCTGTATTTCAGCGACGCCTCCTCGAACTGGTCTCTCAGCCTGTCCAGCACGGCGGCACCTCGGTTTGTTTGCGATAACCTGTCAGACGTGCGCCTCACAGGCGGTCGGCCGCCTGGACCACCTTGGCCAGGAAGGCGTCGCGGTCGGCTTCGGTGGCCCGGTTCATGCCGTAGAGTGCGAGGTAGCGCACCGGCGACCAGGGGCGGATCATGCCGCGCAGCCAGCGCCGCACCAGCTTGCGCGGCGGGTCGCCCATCAGGGCGCTGGCCCAGCGCGTGCCGCCATAGGAGACCACGGCGGTCAGCGACCGGATGTGCTGCAGGTTCGGCCGCGCCCGGCCGTCCACCATGCGGAACGACACGCCGGGCAGCATCACCCGGTCGAAGAAGCCCTTCAGGATCGCCGGGAAGCCGAAATTCCACACCGGCGCCATGATCACCAGCGCCTCGGCCCGCAGCAGGCGGTCGACATCCGCCTCCACCGCCTGGCGGTTGGTCGCGAGGTCGTGGTAGCGCAGCCGCTCCTCCCGGCTCAGCACCGGGTCGAAGCCCTCGGCGTAGAGGTCGCAATCGTCGACCTCGTGCCCGGCCCGGCGCAGCGCGCCGACCATGGCCAGGTGCAGCGCGGCATGGAAGCTGGTCTCGACCGGATGGGCGAACAGCACCAGGACGCGCATGGGTCAGGCCGTCGCCTGCAGCCCCGGGAACAGGTAGGTCCGGCCGGAATTCAGATCGTAGTTCGGGTCGTCCCAGCCGATCATCTTGCCGGGGTTCAGCAGCCCCTGCGGGTCGGTCTCGCGCTTGAATTCCAGCTGCACCGCGTCGGTGCGCTTCATGCCGCCCTCCTCCAGCGTGTAGCGGTGCGGGTTGAAGATCAGGCAGCCATGGTCCTCATGGATGCGGATGATCTCGTCCAGCCGTTCCTCGCTGGTGAAGCGCACGATGGGCAGGCCGGAGCAGGTGACGTTGCC
Source organism: Inquilinus ginsengisoli (assembly GCF_031453975.1). NCBI lineage: Bacteria > Pseudomonadati > Pseudomonadota > Alphaproteobacteria > Rhodospirillales > Rhodospirillaceae > Inquilinus > Inquilinus ginsengisoli. Next base: position 43,604 of record NZ_JAVDPW010000008.1, on the reverse strand, counting down.
GTCGAAGCGGATCACTTCGAGATGCCCCGGCACCTCGTCGTCGAAGATCTTCGTCATCTCCTCGACCAGCCGCAGATGGTCGGGGAAGGGGTACAGGACCTGCAGGTAGGTGATGGTCGGGTCGATCTTGATCGCCCGCAGCGTGGTGTGGTTCCAGGTCAGCTCGTACAGCGGCGGCAGGCCCTTCTTCTCCTCGTCGGTCGCAGTGTCGGCGCGGAACAGCACCTCGCCCTTCGACCGCTTCATGAAGGCCTCGAAGCCGCCCATGGCGAAGTCGGCCACCATCAGCAGCACCACCGACTGGTCGGGGCGCACGAATTTGCGGTGCTTCAGGAAATACTCGTAGGGCACCGGGGCGGCGACCGGCGCGATCTCCTTCACCAGCAGGCCGTCGGCCCGGCCGATCTCCTCGCCGAAGCGCACCGCGTCCATCCAGTCGTCGAAGCCGACCACGACGTCGACCCAGTCCGGCGCCGCGGTCAGCGGGATCTCGACCTCGGTGATGATGCCGTTGGTGCCATAGGCGTGCAGCGCCTTCAGCAGGTCTTCGCCGGACAGGTCGAGGATTCGCGGCTCCGCCTCCATCGTCACCAGCTTCAGCCGCATGACGTTGCCGAGGTTGCGCAAGCCGCCCCAGCGGATCGAACCGACGCCGCCGGACCCGCCGGCCAGGAAGCCGCCGATCGTCGCCATGCGGTAGGTCGACGGGAACAGCCGCATCTCCTGCCCGACCTTGGCCCGGGTCTGCGCATCCATCTGCGCCAGGACCGCGCCGGCCTCGGCCGTCACCGCGCCGGGGCGGATCGCGGTGACCGCGTTCATCCGGGCCAGGTTCAGCACCATGCCGCCGGACAGCGGCATGGCCTGGCCGTAATTGCCGGTGCCGGCGCCGCGCGGCGTCACCGGCACGCCATGGGCATGGGCCGCCTTCAGCGCCTGCACCACCTCGGCCTCCGAGGTCGGCGACACCACGATGTCGCCGGTGACGTGCTCCAGCTGCCGCTTCAGCACCGGCGAGTACCAGAAGAAGTCCTGGCTCTTCTGCTTCACCAGCACCGGGTCGTCGGTGACGCGCAGCCCCTCCAGGTCGCGCTTCAGCGCGGCGAGATCGGTCATCGGGCCTCTCCTTCGGCGGGCGCCAGCAGGGCGTCGAGCTCGCGGTAATCCGGCAGCGTGGTGTCGATGGCGCGGCCGGCGCGGATCACGATCCGGTCGGCCTGGGGGCGGGACAGCAGCTCGGTCCAGCGGCGGGCGCGCAGCAGCACCAGGTCGGCGCCGCCGCCCGCGGCCAGGCGGCCGAACTCGGGCCGGCCCAGCACCTCGGCCGGGGTCGCGGTCACCGCACGTGGCCAATCGCCGACCGGGTGGTCGAGATGCAGGATGCGCGTCGCCTGGGTGTAGACCTCCAGCGGGTCGAGATCGCCATAGGCGTAGAACGGGTCGCGGGTGTTGTCGGAGGAGACCACGACCGGGATGCCGCGCGCCTTCATCTCGTGCAGCAGCGTCACCCCGCGCCAGCGCGGCGTCGCGCCACTGCGGCGGTCCTGCAGGTACATGTTGCACATCGGCAGCGACACGATGGCCAGGCCGGCCTCGGCCACAAGGTCCAGCGTGCGGTCGATGACGTCCTCGGGCTGCCGGGCCAGGGAACAGCAATGGCCGACCAGCACCCGGCCGCGGTAGCGGTGGCGGATCGCGGCTTCGGCGATCATCGCCAGCGACCGTACCTCCGGATCGCCGGTCTCGTCGGCGTGGAAGTCGAGGTCCAGCCCATGCTCGATCGCGTGGCGGAATATCCGGTCGATGCCGGCCTCGATGCCCGGGACCATGTAGGTGACGGCGCCCAGCATGCCGCCATGGGTGCGCACCGTATCGCTGAGGTTGTCGAAGTAGGGATCGTCCAGCAACCGGTCGATGCCGACCAGGGCCGTGCCCTGCAGCTCGATCCGTCCCGCCCATTCAGCGCGCAAAGCCGCGAAGATCGGCCAGGAGACGGAATGCTGTGGCGGGTCGCTGTCGATATGGGTGCGGATCAGCCGCGTGCCATGGGCGAAGGCGCTGCGCAGGCTGAACTCCATCCGCGCCCGCACATCCGTTGCCGACCAATGCGCCGCCCTGTCCCCGCGCACGGCGGTGAGTGCCCCGTTGAAGCTGCCGTCCGGGTTCGGCGCGCGCGGCCAGATGTGGCCCTTGTCGAGATGGGTGTGCGCCTCGACGAAGGCCGGCCACACCATGCCGCCGTCGAGGTCCAGCGCCGGCAGGGCGGCGCCGTCGGGGTCGGGGCTGCCGGCCGGGCGGATCGCGGCCAGGGTGGCGCCGTCGATGGTCAGGTCGGCCCGGGCCAAGCCTTCGGCGTCCGGCGCCAGGGCGGTGCCCTCGACCAGGCAGGCGGGCACCGTGGCGTTGGTCAGGCGGTAGCGCGCGGCGGCGGGCAGGGTAGCGAACATGCTCAGTTCTCCCGCCGGATGGCGCTTTCATGCCAGCGTCGCAGCAGCAGGTGCGAGACCAGGCTGGTCAGGGCGAAGATGGCGATGCCGGTCAGGGTGATCAGCAGCAGCGCCGCGAACAGCCGCGGCACGTTCAGCCGTCGCCCGGCCTCCAGGATGCGGAAGGCCAGGCCGGACTGGGCCCCGGCCGATCCGGCCGCGAACTCCGCCACCACCGACCCGATCAGCGCCAGACCGCCGCCGATCCTGAGGCCGGTGGTGAAGTAGGGCAGGGCGGCGGGGATGCGCAGGTGCAGCAGCGCCTGCCAGCGCGACGCACCGTACAGCTCGAACAGGTTCAGCAGGTTGTGGTCGGTGCTCTTCAGCCCCTGGGTCATGTTCGACAGGATCGGGAAGAAAGCGACGATGAAGGCGCAGATCAGCAGCACCGATTCGGTCGACGGCGCGTAGATGATGATCAGGGGGGCGATGGCGACGATCGGCGTCACCTGCAGCACCACGGCATAGGGGTAGAAGGCCAGCTCCAGCCAGCGCCACTGCACGAACAGGATCGCCAGCGCCACGCCGCCGACCAGCGCCGCGGCCAGGGCGGCGAAGGTGATGCCGAGCGTGACCTCCAGCGCCGAGGACAGGATCGGCCAGTCGGTGACCAGCGCCGCCAGCACCTGGGTCGGCGCCGGCAGGATGTAGTGCGGCACCTGGTAGGCGACGACGTACCACTGCCACAGTGCGATGAAGGCGGCGAAGGCGATCCCCGGCACCGCGATGCGCGCCGCCAGCTTGCCGACGCGCCCCGGCTCGGCCCGCCGCGCCGCCTCGATCGCGGCGGCATCCTCGGCGGCGTCGCCGGCCTGGAGCTCGACCTGGGTCATTTGGATTCCGCCGCCACCATGATGGCCCTCATCAGCGCGTCGGAGACGGTGCGGCAATGGGCGTTGTAGGGCGCCGACAGGCGGTAGTCGTTGCCGCGGGGATAGGGCGCGTCCACCGCCACCTCCTCGATCACGCGACCCGGCCGAGCCGCCATCACCACGATCCGGGTCGAGAGGTAGACGGATTCGAACACCGAATGGGTGACGAAGACGATGGTCCATTTCTGGCCCTGCCACAGCCGCAGCAGGTCGTCGTTCAGCTTGATCCGGGTGATCTCGTCCAGCGCCGCGAAGGGCTCGTCCATCAGCAGCAGTCTCGGCCGGGTGACCAAAGCGCGGGCGATCGACACCCGCATCTTCATGCCGCCCGACAGCTCGCGCGGGTAGGCGCCGGCGAAGCGGTCGAGCCCGACCATCGCCAGCGCCTCCATCACCCGGTCGCGCGCCGCCGCCTGGGACAGCCCCTTCAGCCGCAGCGGCAGCCAGACATTCTTGAACACCGTGGCCCAGGGCATCAGCGTCGGCTCCTGGAACACGAAGCCGATCTCCCGCTCCGGCGTTCCCGCGGCGTCATGCGGCGTGCGGGGCCAATCGATGGTGCCGGCCGAGGGTGTGCCCAGCCCGGCGACCAGCCGCAGTGCCGTCGACTTGCCACAGCCGGACGGGCCCAGCAGGCTGACGAACTCGCCCTCGCGAATATCCAGCGTCATGGCGGACAGGGCCAGCGTGCCGCTGGCGAAACGCTTCGACACGCCGTTCAGCGAGACCAGCGCCCGCCTTGGCCCGATGACCGGGCTGTCCGGGGCTGGGGAGGCGGCCAAATCCACCTCAGCCGCCGGCGAGCTTCTTGTAGACGTCGAGGCCGACGCCCTTGCAGACGAATTGGGTGGTGAAGGCCTTGCCGACGTCCAGCCCCGCCTCCAGCACCCCGGCCTTGACCATCTTGTCGTAGAAGCCCTGGTAGCGCGCCGCCGTCATGCAGCCGATGCCCTGGGCCTCGGCCTCGCCGGCGATGACGATGTGGTTGGCCTTCAGCTGCGCGATGCCATAGGCGATCTGCTCATCCGTCATCTCAGGATTGTCTCGTCTGATCAGCGCATTGGCGGCCGCGTTGTCGCCGTACAGGTAGTTGTACCAGCCGATGATGGTGGCATCGACGAAGCGCTGCACCAGGTCCGGGTTCTTGTCGACTAGCGACTGCTGCACAGCGATCGTGGTCGAGTAGGGGGTGTAGCCATAATCGGCGAGCAGGAAGACCTTCGGTTTCCAGCCGGCCTGCTTCTCGATGTCCAGCGGTTCCGAGGTCAGGTAGCCCTGCTGCGCGGAATTCGGATCGGCGATGAAGGGACCGGGGTTGAAGGTGTAGGGCTTGTACTGCTCGTCGGTGAAGCCGGGATAGGCGGATTTCAGCCAGCGGAAAAAGCTGTCGTAGCCCTCGCCGGCCAGGAACAGGGTCTTCACCTTCGCCATGTCCTCCAGCTTCTCGAAGCCCCGCTCGGGATGGGCCAGCAGCACCTGCGGGTCCTTCTGGAAGATGGCGGCGACATTGACCGTCGGCACGCCCTCCTTGACCGCGTCGAAGGCGTCCAGGGTGCCGCCCATGTAGAAGTCGATCTGCCCGGCCACCAGCCGCGCCCGGTTGGCCGCCTGCGGCCCGCCCATGGCGATGGTGACCTCCAGCCCGAACTTGGCGTAGGTGCCGTCGGCCACCGCCTGGTAATAGCCGCCGTGCTCCGCCTGGGCCAGCCAGTTGGTGCCGAAGGTGACCTTGTCGAGGGCGAAGGCGGAGGTCGCGGCAAGCCCGGCCATCAGGCCGAGGGCGAGGCCGAGGACCCGTCCGAAGAGCTGCATGAAGCCGATCCCGTTCTTGTGTCATTGATGGGCGCCATCGAAGACAGGATGCAACGGCCATGCCATCCGCCCTGGTGCGCGGGCCGGGACCGCCTGACCGAAGACCTGCAGGACACATGCTGCGCATGGATGCTTGGGGTGGCCCCGCAGCCGGGGAAACGCCCGTCCATCCATTGCCTATTTTGGCGCCAGCCTAGCCGAGATTTCCGGCACCCGGCAACCTTGTCACCGGCCCGCTGCCGCCTTACCGTGCCGTTGCTTTTGCGGGAGACGAAGCCCTTGTCGCGCCCCATCACCCCCACCGGAATCCGGCCACCCTTCGCCCGCTACAGCCATGCCGTCGAGGTGCCGGCTGGCCACCGCCTGCTGTTCTGCTCCGGCCAGCTCGGCATCGGCCCGGACGAGGCCGTGCCCGGCACGGTCGAGGGCCAGACCGAGCGCTGCTTCGAGAACATCCGCGCCATCCTGGCGGCGGCGGGGCTGGACCTGTCCCACATCATCCGGATCAACGCCTATGTCACCGGGCGGGAGCATCTCAAGGGCTACATGGCGGCGCGCGACCGCTTCGTCGCCGACCCGCCGCCGGCCTCGACCCTGATGATCGTCTCCGGCTTCGCCCGGCCGGAATTCTTCGTTGAAGTCGAGATCGTGGCCGCTGGGCCTGCCGTCTGAAAGGATTTCCGATGCTGCCGAAGCGCCACTGGCACGAGATGACGACGCTCGACTTCCGCGACGGCGGGACGGAGGGCTGGATCGCGGTGCAGCCGGTCTGCGCCATCGAGCAGCACGGGCCGCACCTGCCGGTCTACACCGACACCTGCATCGCCGAGGGCATGGTGCGGCGGGTGCTGGAGCTGCTGCCGGAAGATCTGCCGGTGACGCTGCTGCCGACCCAGGCGGTCGGCAAGTCGAACGAACACATCGCCTCGCCCGGCACCCTGACGCTGTCCTGGGAGACCCTGACCCAGCTCCTGATCGAGATCGGCGAGAGCGTGCGGCGGGCCGGGGTGCGCAAGCTGATCCTGATCAACTCGCATGGCGGCAACGTGCCGATCCTCGACGTGGTGGCGCGCGAGCTGCGGGTCCGGCATTCCATGCTGGCGGTGCATTCGGCCTGGTCGCGCTTCGGCAACCCCGAGGGGCTGTTCCCAGCGGAGGAGGCGACCTACGGCATCCATGGCGGCGACATGGAGACCTCGGTCATGCTGCATCTGCGGCCCGACCTGGTGAAGATGGACCTGGCCGCGGATTTCCGCTCGACCCAGCTGGAGTTCATCCAGGAGTTCGCGCATCTCCGGGCGCACGGCATCTCGCAGTTCGGCTGGATGGCCCAGGACCTCAACCCTGGCGGCGCGGTCGGCAACGCGGCCCGGGCGACGGCGGAGAAGGGGCGGCAGGTGGTCGACCACCAGGCCGCGGCCTTCGTCGCCCTGTGCCGCGACGTGCACGGCTTCGATTTGGCGCGGCTGTGGGAGGCGGGTGCCTAGACTGGCGTGAACACTTCGACCGGCGCTCGCACGCCGCGCAGGGTCTGGGGGCCGAGGCAGCGGAAGCGGTCCGGCGCCGCCAGGGCTTCGACGAAGCGCTGGCTGATCACCATCGGCACATCCAGCGCGCCGCACAGATGCTCCAGCCGGCTGGCCTCGTTCACCGCCGGGCCGATGATGGTGAAGTCCAGCCGCTGGCCGGATCCGACATTGCCGTACAGCACGTCGCCGACATGCAGGGCGACGTCCAGCGTCATCACCGGCTCGCCGTTGCCGGCGCGGCGGACATTGATCGCGGCGATGCGGGCCAGCGCCTCGGTCGCTGCCGCCAGCGCCCGGCCGCAGGTCTCGGCCGGGTCGGTCTCGGCGAAGGCGAAGGTGGCCAGCAGGCCGTCGCCCATGAACTTCAGCACCTGCCCGCCCTGGGTCTCGATCGGCGTCGCCAGCGCGTCCAGGTAATCGTCCAGCATGGCCACCAGCTGGTCGCGCGGCATGGCGTCGGCCAGGGCGGTGAAGCCGCGCAGGTCGCCGACCAGGATCGCCGCCGAGATGGTCTGGACCGAGCCGCGGCGGATCTCGCCACGCATCACCCGCTGGCCGACATCGCGGCCGAGATAGGTGCCCAGCACGGTGCGGAAGGCGGCAAGGTCGATGCCGATGCGGATGGCGGCGCCGAAGGTCGGCATCAGCTCGTCGATCGCCTCCACCTCCTCCGCGGTGAAGCCGCCGCGCCGGTCGGTGGCCAGGCTGACCACCGCGCCGCTTTCCAGCGGATGCAGCAGACCGTCGGCCGAGAACGGGATGACGAAGCAGAGGTAGTCGGTGGCGCCGGCATCGCGGAAGGCGCCCAGGACCGGGAACTGCTCCACCCCTTCGTCCCGCTCCAGCCGGTAGCGGGTCAGCGGCACGATGTCCTCGGCACGCGCCGTGGCGGGGTCGCGGGCCGCCTCGCGGGCCCGGACGATGGCGTCGTAGATCGGGCTGTCGCGCGACACCCGGCTGAACGACCCATGGCCGTACTCCTCGAGTTGCCGGCCGCCGTCGCTGGTCCAGGTCAGGCCGATCGCCTCCATCTGCGGATGCAGGGTCGAGACTGAGAGATGGGCCCGCCACAGCGGAATGCCGGCCTTCAGCAGGCGGTCGGCGAAGCCGGTGGCGACGTCGGGCACCGGCCCGGCCATCAGCGCCTGGTTGCCCAGCCAGCGCCGCAGCCCGGCCAGCGTCGCCGCGACCGGCTGGCGGCCCGGGACCGGCGCATCAAGCTCAGCGGTCACGTGACAGCCCTCGGGCCTCCAGTGCGGCGAGGTAGCCCCGCCACAGCTCGTCCTGCCGGCTCGCCATGTCGTGGAGATAGGTCCAGGAATAGAGGCCGGTGTCGTGGCCGTCGTCGAACACCAGCCGCACCGCGTAGTGGCCGACCGGCTCGACGCCCGTGATCGCGACGTTGCGCTTGCCGCCGACGATGGTCTTCTGCGACGGGCCGTGGCCCTGGACCTCGGCGGACGGGCTCTCGACCCGCAGCAGCTCGGCCGACAGGGTGACGTGCAGCCCGTCGTCGAAACGGATCTCCAGCACGCGCTCGGCCCGCTTCAGCCGGATCTCGACCGGCCGAGACACGCTTCCAGTCAGGGGCGGGCTGCCCAGATTGCCGGCCATGGGCTCAGCGCCGCGCGTCGGGGTCGAGCGGCCGGGCCTCGTCGATCAGCATGATCGGGATGCCGTCGCGGATCGGATAGGCCAGCCGCGCCTGGTCGGAGATCAGCTCCTGCGCCTTGGCGTCGTAGCGCAGCGGCGATTTGGTCAGCGGGCAGACCAGCATTTCCAGCAGGCGCGGGTCGACCGCCGCGGGCAGGCTGGCGGCGGGGGTGACGGGGGTCTCGGGGGTGTCGCTCATGGCCGGTTCCGGATGCTCTGTCAGTGGCGCACCTGGCCGGCATCGCCGCCATGGATCGCCATCCGGATGATCGATAGCATGAGATCGGTGCGCTCGCAGAGATCCTTCGCCTCCAGCAGCGCCTGCTTCTCCTGCGGCTCGAACGGGCAGATCATGGCCAGCGAGGTCACCAGCCGCTCGTCGGGGGTCTGGCCGATCGCCTCCCAGTCGGCGGACAGGCCGGCCACCCGGAAGTATTCGGTCAGGGCCTGGTCCAGCCCGGCGCGGTTGATCTCGGCCGCGGCCGGGGCGGCCATGTCGGCGGCGAAGCCGGTCCAGTCCGGCCGCACCCGGCGGTAGCCGCGCCGCTCCTCCAGCTCCGCCGCCACCCGGAACCGGCACAGCCCGGTCAGGGTGATCAGGTAGCGGCCGTCATCGGTCTCGTCGAAGCTGGTGATCCGGCCGGCGCAGCCGACGGTGTAGAGCGGGGGCGCCGCCGCGGATTCGGTGCGCGGCTGGATCATCCCGATCAGCCGGTCGGCGGCCAGCGCATCCTCGATCATGGCGAGGTAGCGCGGCTCGAAGATGTTCAGGGGCAGAAGGCCGCGCGGCAGCAGCAGGACCCCGGGCAGGGGGAAGATCGGCAGGTCGGTGCCGAGGTCCTTGAAGCTGGGCGCGCGCGGCCCCCTCTTCATGAAAACAGGAGCGAGGACAGCCGCCGCCGGCCGGACAGGGTCAGCGGATCGGTCGGGCCCAGCGCCTCGAACAGCTTGACCAGCTGCTTGCGCGCCGCCTGTTCGTTCCACTCGCGGTTGCGGCGGAACAGCTCCAGCAGCTCGTCCACCGACTCCTCCTGCTGGCCGGCGCCGTACAGGGCGGTGGACAGCTCGTAGCGCGCCTCGTGGTCGTCGGGGTTGGCGGCCAGGCGCTGGCGCAGCCCGGCCAGGCCGGCGATGGCGCCGGCGCTCTGCTCCGCCAGCTCCAGCGCGCTCTTCGCCGCCTGCACCTCGGCATGCTGGGCCAGTTCGGGGGTCAGGCTCTCCAGCAGCTGCTTGGCCTGATCGGTCTCACCCAGCGCGATCAGGCTGCGCAGCAGGCCGGCGACCGCGGCACCGCTGTCCGGCGCATGCGCCAGGATGTGCTGGTAGATGCCGGCCGCCTCTTCGGCATTGCCGCCATCGAGCACGGTCTTGGCCTCGGCCAGCAGCTGGTCGACATGGTCGTGGTCGTCATGCCCGGCCAGCTGCACCAGCTTGTCGACGAACGCCTTGACCTGGCTTTCCGGCACCGCGCCCATGAAGCCGTCGACCGGCCGGCCCTGGTAGAAGGCATAGACCGTGGGCACCGACTGGATGCGCAGCTGCGCCGCCAGGGCCTGGTTCTGGTCGATGTCGACCTTGACCATCCGGACCTTGCCCTGGGCGGCCTGGACCTGCTTCTCCAGGATCGGGGTCAGCGTCTTGCACGGGCCGCACCAGGTGGCCCAGAAGTCGACGATGATCGGCACCTCCATCGAGGCCTCGATCACGTCGGCGCGGAAGCCGGCGGTGCTGCTGTCCTTGATCGCCGGGGCGGTGCCGGCGGCGGCGTTGATGAGGGCGTCCATGGCGTTGTCCCAGGTCTGGTATTGATCTGTGCCGAAGGGCGGGGGCGGCAAGCGGGGCGTCAGCTCCCGGCCGGATCTGGTTCAGCCGGCAGGGTGACGGGGTCGAGATCGATGATATGGGGTTCGTGGCCGCAGCTCGCAATGAAGCCCAGCAGCCCGGCCGGCTCGATCGCCGTGGTCATGGTGTTGACCAGCGGATGGAAGTGCAGGGTGCCGTGCCGCATCATCCCGGAATCCAGCACGATGGTCACCCGCCGGTCGGCGTCATTGATGATGGCGAAGGGCGTGACCGAGCCGGGGGTGACGCCGAGCGAATCCATCAGCCGGTCGGGCGACCCGAAGGACAGGCGCCCGGCGCCGAGCAGGTCACCCAGGCCCTTGAGGTCGATGCGCCGCTGCTCCTCGCACACGACCAGCCATTCCTGGCCCTTCTTGTTGCGCAGGAACAGGTTCTTGGAATGCCAGCCCGGCAGCAGGCCGCGCAGGTGGCGCGATTCCTCGACGGTGAACACCGCCTCGTGCTCATGGGTGCTGACGGCGAGGCCCAGCGACCGCAATCGCGCGAACAGGTCTTGCGGCGTGGCGCGGGGGCGGCCGGCGGTTTCGGCGGCGGGCGCGTCGGCGCGGGCGGGGGTGTTGGTGTCGGGCGCGGTCATGGCCCCGGTGTTATACGAGCCTGCCGTCCCGCTTCCAAGCCCACCCGCCCGGCGCGCGCCCATGCGCTGGAAGCACCGGGTGCCGCCGCATCTCCGGGCGTCGGAAATTTCGGCATTTAGGTGCTTGCAAATCCCGTGGCATCGGATATAACCCGCCACCTCGGACGGCGCTGCGGCGCCGGACGGCGCCAGAGCGGGCGTAGCTCAGGGGTAGAGCACAACCTTGCCAAGGTTGGGGTCGAGGGTTCGAATCCCTTCGCCCGCTCCAGTTTTTCGGGAAAATCAGTGCGTTAGGATGAGGCTGCGATGGCGGTCTCTTCGCGCTTTTGGCGCTGACACCACCGTCATGCGCCTCGAAATGTCTCCTGAGCCCGGCGCAATACGGCCGCAAATGCTGCATTCTCCGCTGATCTGGCGGTTGCCTGCGGTCCAAATGCCGCAAAGTCGCTCGTGCGTCACAGGTGAAGGGCTATCGTGTTGATTGGCCGACCGAAGCCCTGCTGGATCTCCACGGAATCGGGCGCCGGCGCACTGCCGGGCTTCTTTGGTACTGGGCTTCCACGACACGAATCGACGCAGGCTGCCGCTGAAGCTTAAAATGGGCAGTGGTGACGTATCTCCATCCTGCCGCTGGGCGATGCAACGTCGGCACACAGACGATGCCTGTGTTTCGGTCGCGGCGAGGCGATAGCGGGCGCCTTCAATGCTTTTCCGACGGAGGGAGCAGACATGCTGACGTCGCTGACCGAGCCTGGGCCGGACATGATGGTCGATTTCATCCCCTGCGGTGAAATGGCGTGACCGGCAAGCTCGTAGCCCCCGCAAGCCTCGTGATCAGGCCGAACCCAGCCGATCCGAGCCTTACCCGTTCGATCGACGGCATCGATCACGCTGGCGCCAAAGTCAATGTCACGGTCCCGGTCGAGCGTCCACTGACCTTGTTCCTCAACAGCCGAGAGATCGTCACGATGATGACGGTCGGAGACTATCCGGACTGTCTGGCGGTGGGATACCTGCTCAATCAGAACATGCTGCGACCCGATGACGAAATCACCGCCATCGAGCATGACGATGATCTGGAAGTCGTCGTCGTACGGACCGCCCGCGAGACCGACTTCGAGGACAAGCTTCGCAAGAAGACGCTGACCTCAGGATGTGCCCAGGGCACGGCTTTCGGCGATCTTCTGGAAAATTTTGCTGCGATCACGCTCGGACGTGAAGCAGAGTTGCGCGTTTCCTGGCTCTATAGCCTGAGCCGGGCCATCAACCTGACGCCGAGTCTCTACCTGGAAGCGGGCGCTATGCACGGTTGCGTGTTGTGCGAGCGGGATGCCCCGCTCGTCTATATGGAAGACGTCGGCCGGCACAACGCGATCGACAAGATCGCCGGATACATGTTCCTCAACGGTATTCGGCCAGAGGGAAAGCTCTTCTACACGACCGGGCGCCTGACGTCCGAAATGGTCATCAAGATCGTCCGCATGAGGATCCCGATCCTGATCAGCCGCTCGGGCTTTACGGCCTGGGGGGTCGACCTCGCGCGGCAAGCGAACCTCACGCTGATCGGCCGAGCAAAAGGCACCCGGTTCATCGCGCTGAGCGGCACTGAGCGCATCGTCTTCGATGCCGACCCAGCGGCGATCGATGCCGACTCTTCGAGATCCCAGGGCAAGGAGCGTCGCGAAGACGATGCGTGACCATGGGCTCGCCGTGGTTCTGGTCGGAACAGCGATTGGTGCCACTTCAAGCACATCGGGAACAAATCGTTGGAACGGGCTTGGCTGGCGGCAGGGGCGCACGGGGGTCAAAGATGCCGTGCCAAAGAGCCATATCTTGGCGCCGTCAACCTCGCCTCAGCACTGCCGTGTTCGCCCCTTCTCCAACGAAGCCTAGTTCCGGACGCTCGACTCGGCAAATGCGCTCGAAACTGGTTCCTGCACGAATTGGTCCAGCACAGCGGCGGCGCCAACAGCAATGATGACGGCTACTAAACATGCTACCAAGAAGCTGCGCACAACCTTTCTCCTCATTCCTGACGTCGTCGACTCAGAGGGGGAAGCCCCACATTGCTGAGGCATGCTTTCGCAGACTGGTTAAGCCGGCAATCTGAATGCCTCGATTTCGATCTCCGTGAAGACTCGGCCCAGCCCACCAACGGCGGCATAGAACGTCGCCGGCCTGGTCTGTTCGAGGTCCGCAAAGAATCGTCCGATCCACGGCGCGAGGTGCGTCTCGAAAATGTCACGCTCCGTTCCGACCGGAGCGGCGATCCGGCCGCCGGCGAGGCCTGCCATGATTTCAAGGAGCATGGCGGCATGATCCTCAGGTTCTGATTGTCCTTCCGCCGGCACGATCGCGAGCGGTTGCAGAACATCCCGCAGCCGCGCGAGGGGGCGACCGTACAGAGAGCCCGTCAAATAATAGGATGCGTAGGGAAGCAGCCCACCGCGCCCGAGCCCGCTGAAGAGGTCGAAATACTCCCGTTGGACCCCTTTGGCGTCGGTCCGGGCGGCAGCCTGCCCGAGCGCCGCATGCGCGATGCCGAGCGGGCTCGCATCGCCCTGCAGGCCGGCCAGGCTCTCGATCATGGCCGCGTCGGGGCATCGCGCCAGCAATGTCGAGAGCAACGCGTATTCCTGCTCGCGCGCCCGATCGATCTCGTCGACGGCATGGGCTGCGGGTTCGTCGCGCATGGCCTCCTGAGAGCCCGGATCCCGCATCTGCTCGATCCTTCAAGGATTCCGTACAATTCCGCCCGGACGCTAGAACCCGGGCGGGACGATCGTCAACGGCGTGCGCGTGGAGCTGCCGAGGTCATTTGGGCATGGCGCTCCCGTGCGGACGGCGATTGCGCCGTACGCCCGGTTCTGCGGCGCCCGACTCTGCGGCGGCATGTCGATCTGCCGCCGCGACCTCCGCCCCATGGCGCTCCTGCTCGCGCCCGACCGCATGCGGACTGCCGGGATCGTCTGCCGTGATCGCGACCCCCGGCCGGACGTCGTCGGCCTCGACGCGGTGGCCATCGGTGGCCGGCGACGCCGCGGGACGAGCGGGGGCGACGACTTCGGTGATCCGGCCCACGGCATCGTCCGTTGTGCCCATGATCCTGGCAAGGAGCCCCGGAACGTCGTCGGCGGCGGTCAGCGGTCCGAACCCTGGGATCGCGGTCGGGTCGTTAAAATTCCACTGGTTTTCGGCGATCCCGATGAAGTCTCGGATTGTCGGATCGGCGACCCAGGCGCGGCGCAGGGCAGCGCGCGTCAGGTCCGCCGGCACGCCGGACTGCAGGAACGAACGGATGTCGGTGCCGACGGAAATCGATTCGATCGGCGGCAGGCTGGCCGGGTCGAAGACCGGCGGACCGGGCGCGTTCGTTTCGGTCGGCGCGGCCGTCTCTGCATCCGCACCGACAGGCTTCGCCGCGACGGCATCCGATTTGAGAGGCAGAGGGGCGGGCTCGGAGTCCGTCCTGCTGCCGGCCTCCTCTTTCAGCCGCGACCAGCGTGACATGAAAGGTTCAGGCGCGCTCATTCGCCCCCCTCTTGGCCGCCGCTCTCTTGGCCGTCGTCGCGCCCGGCACGTCCATCCGTCGCAGCCCGGTCGCGCCGGCGTTTCACGAAGGGCCGCTCGACATGGTGCTCGGCGATGAAATCAGCAAGCTTCCCGGCGATGATGGCCGGCATGGGCACGGCCTCGACCAGATCGTTGCCGGCGTCCGTGAAAGCCTCGCCCTCCGCCGGATCGGCCGTCACGGTGAGAACCTCATAGGCCGGCTCAGACTTGGTGGGGCGCAGCACCACCCACAGCAAGGGTGCGCCGGAAGCCAGATTGGCGCGATAATTGACCGTTTCCGTCCGGTGCAGTTCGATCACGGCCTCGCCTGCGTAGAACATGGCGGCCGCCGCCCCAGCGCTGATCTGCGTCCAGGGCGCCGCCGAGGGGTTCCCGGGAAGGACCGAGACCGGGCGCCACAGGAAATCGAGCCACGGACTCATCGCCTTGCGGCGCTCCACGATGACGCCCACGGGAATGCGTGCGAGCGCCGTCTCCCTCACCGTGCCGCCTCCCGTTGCCGGATCGGAAGGCCGGTCACGAGATTCTGCGGTTTCAGTCGCAGCACCTTGTCGGCCGTCATGGCAACGATGAGATACACCGGTTCGCCCCTGAGCTCCTCGATCACGTCTCTCGGGTCCTCGAAAACCAGCCGATAGAGGCCGATCACGCGGGCCCGCGCCGCTTCGTCGAGATCGTCGCCGTTCCACAGCGCATCGCCGATGCGCGTCGCATCGGGATCCAGGCCAACATACCACCTCAGCGGCACGTCCCGCAGCTCGATCATGGGCTCGATCGCGACATCGATCGCGAGCAGATGGGCGATCCAGCGTGCAACGACGTCGCCGAGCGCCGCAAGCCCGCGCCGGCCGGTCGTGAGATCGAGCGCCATGTCGAACCGGTCGCTGCGATCCCAATAGCCGCCGTCGTTGGCATCGCTGAGCACGTCGATCTCGGCCGCCGTCGGCAATCCCAGCAGCGAGACCAGCGGCGACAGCGGCCGGCCGCCGAGGCCGGACACGGTCTCGTCATCGGCGGCCACGAGCGAGCCCTGGTGCAGGGCAAGCCGTTGCGGCCGGAAGAACATCTCGGCCGCCCGCAGCTCGAAAGCGTCGTCGCAGCCATCCAGTGCGTTTCGCAGGATCACCTGCACCAGCTGGTCGATGAAGAGATGCGGAAATCTGAGCCCACGCCGGACGAGGTCGAGATAGCCCGCCTCCAAGGTCTGGTGATCCAGGAGATGGTCGCGCCAGGCGATCATCAGCTCCCAGTTCTGGCGCGCGTCGGCATCGGCGATCGCCGCGATCTGCGACGGCGTGACCGCCTGGCGCGGCCGGTCCAGCAGAATGCTGCGAAGACTGTGTTCTGCCGGGCACGCGTCGGGCGGCGGCGCAAGTTCCGGTCGGGCCAGATAGGCTTTCAGGAATTCGTCCGTGACCACCAGCCCGCCGCCCGGGCCGCGATCCAGCAGATGATGGCCGCAGGAGAGCCAGAAGTCGCGCCGCGCGTTCAACGGCGTTCCCCTTTCGCGAGGCCCGCGAGATCGACCTCCTCCGCCGCTTCTTCCGCGTCCGTCATCGCCGTGAAGTCGAAGGCGCGCGCCGGCTTCAACCGGTTGGCGGGGTGCAGGCTACGAAACGCCTCGTGGATCGACCCGTTCTCGTAGCGGCGCGATACGGCTGCCAGCATTCCGGTGGGGTGATCGCAGAGCGAGGCCGCGAAGGCGACCTCCTCCTCCGCCGCCGGCCGCGCGGTCCGCAGATCGGGGGCACCGAAGCTCTCGACCAGGCGCTTGGCCAGGGTTTCCACGGCCTCCGCTCGGTCCGTCTCGCTTGCCTCGACGATCTGCGCCAATGTCGACCATCCGAGCGAAGCGATGCCGAGAAAGCCCGCCCGAAAGGCGGCACGGGCGCCGCCCACGAGTGTGGCCGGGTCGATGCGTGCAAACGCGAAAGCGCCCGACACTGCCCATTCCCCAGGCTCCGCCGCCCTCTCGAACACGAATGTGTCCGAGGGATCGGCCCGAATGGTTCGCAGCAGTTTCACGTGCGCAGCCCTCCGCTCGCCGGGTCGAGCCATGTCGGTGCGGCGAGCGCTTCCGCCAGGGAACGGCGATCGGGCAACCGCCCGTCGAGCCGGCGTAGCACCAAGTTGCCATTGTCGTCGATGGCGGGTGTGGCGCCTCCCTCGCATCCGAGATGCGCGAGATAGCTGTCCGCCACCACGCCGAAGCCGTCCGTCTGCCATTCGTCTATGGCGGCGGCGAAATGGCGCGCCCACGACTCGACCAGCCGGGCGGGATGCGGCCCGTCGATGCCCTGGTCGTCAGACGCCTCGGCCACCCTCGCCATCGCGCCGAGCACGAGCCAGTCCGGCAGGCTGTCTTCATCCGCCGCCGCCGGCCAGGCGAGACGCACGCCACCGGCCAATGCGCCATCGACATGAAGCGCATCAGGCCAGGCGAAGGTGATCAGCCGGTGCGGCGGCGCATCCGCCGCCAGCGCCGCTCTCAGGGCGATCAAGCCGGCATAGAGCGCGCGGCGCGCTGTCGCAAGCGGCTCCTCCGGCTCGAGGACCACCGCGAATTCCGCAATGTCGAAGCGGCCGACATGGACGAGCGTGCCTGCGCCTTCGTGGGCCGCGACGGTCGTGGCATGGGCAAACGCATCGCCCGCCTCCCTGAGCCTCACGAGGCGGAAGGGAGGCGGCAGATCAAGCCCAGACGGTGGGGGCAGGCGCCCCCGGCGGCGTGCCTCGATCGGCACAGGACCTCCAGGATTTACGATGTCGAACTTGTGTGACTATATGGGCCAGGAGTGGCCGGGCAAATAGCTTGGCGCAGAAGACTCAGATCCCGATCGCTGGGGAATCACGAGACACATGCCGGCTCCGCCTGAGACGATCGTGATCTGCTCGTGTGAAGACACGATGCCGCTCGACGCAGAGGCCATTCGGCGCGGCTGCCGCGGCGATCAGGTCACGACGGCGCGACACCTCTGCCGGGCGGAGCTCCACCGCTTCCGGGCGATCGCCGCCGAGGCTGGTCCGCTGACGGTCGGCTGCACGCAGGAGGTCGCCCTGTTCTCCGAGGCTGCGGCCGAGAGCGGGCGAACGGCGCCCATCCGGTACGCGAACATCCGCGAGACCGCGGGATGGTCCGGCGACGCCGCCCGGGCCGGGCCAAAAATGGCGGCACTTCTCGCCGTGGCGGCGGAGCCCGTGCCGGATGTGCCGTTTGTCGATGTCGCGAGCGAAGGCGTCATCCTCGTCTACGGCCGCGACGAAGTGGCCGTCGAGGCCGGCGACCTGCTCAAGGAGCATCTCGACGTCACCGTGCTGATCAAGCCGCCGGCGGCCATCGTGCCGCGGCGCATCGCCGATTTTCCGGTCGCGAAGGGGCTGATCCGGACGGCCGCAGGCCATCTCGGCGCATTCGAGGTGACGGTCGACGATTTCGCGCCGCCGGCGCCGTCCTCGCGCGCCGTCTTGTCGTTCGGCCCCTCGCGCCACGGCACCCGGTCGCGCTGCGACATCATTCTCGATCTCTCCGGCGGGCCGCCGCTGTTCAACGCCGCCGATCTGCGCGATGGCTATCTGCGCGCCGATCCTGCCAATCCCGCGGCGATGCTGCAGGCCGTCCTGAAGGCCCGCGACCTCGTCGGCACCTTCGAGAAGCCGCGCTACATCGCCTTCGACGCGCCGCTCTGCGCCCATTCGCGCTCGCAGATCGTCGGCTGCACCCGCTGCCTCGATCTCTGCCCGACCGGTGCCATCGCGCCGGCCGGCGACCATGTGGCGATCGATCCGTATGTCTGCGCCGGCTGCGGTCAATGCGCGGCGGTCTGCCCGACCGGTGCGGCGTCCTACGCATTGCCGCCGCCGGATGTGCTGATGCGCAAGCTGCGCGCGATGCTCGTCGCCTATCGCGGGGCGGGTGGCGAGCAGGCAGTCGTGCTGCTGCACGATGAACCGCACGGCGCGGCGCTGATCGATGCGCTGGCCCGGTTCGGCGAAGGGCTGCCGGCGCATGTGCTGCCGCTGGCCGTCAATGAGGTCACCCAGATCGGCCTGGAAAGCATCGCCGCGGCCTTCG
Organism: Inquilinus ginsengisoli; assembly: GCF_031453975.1. Taxonomy (NCBI): domain Bacteria; kingdom Pseudomonadati; phylum Pseudomonadota; class Alphaproteobacteria; order Rhodospirillales; family Rhodospirillaceae; genus Inquilinus; species Inquilinus ginsengisoli. The sequence continues at coordinate 25,167 of NZ_JAVDPW010000008.1, read as the reverse complement.
CCTTCGGCGCGTCGGCGGTGCGGCTCCTCCTACGGGGACGGCCGCGCCACGACGTCACGGGGTTGGAACGAACGATCGCGCTGGCAGACCCCATCCTGGCCGGGCTCGGCTTCGGCACCGACCGGGTTGCGATCATCGAGACGGACGACCCGGACGGTCTGAGCAGAGCATTGACCGGGATCCCGTCGATGCCATCGGCGCCGCGTCCGGCGAGCTTCCTTCCGATCGGTGGGAAGCGGGGCCTGCTGCGCTTCGCGCTGCACGAGCTTCACCGTGCTTCACCCGCCCCTGTCGACATCGTGGCGCTGCCCGAAGGGGCGCCGTTCGGCGCGGTGGAGATCGATGTCGGCGGCTGCACGTTGTGCCTCTCCTGCGTGTCGGCGTGCCCGACCGGAGCGCTGGGCGACGATCCCGAGCGGCCGATGCTGCGCTTCGTCGAAGACGCCTGCGTGCAGTGCGGATTGTGTAAGGCGACCTGTCCCGAGAGCGTGATCACGCTCAGGCCCCAGCTGGATTTTCGCACCGCCGCGACGTCGGCACGCGTCCTCAAGCAGGAGGAGCCGTTCTGCTGCATTCGCTGCGGCAAGCCATTCGGGGTCAAGAGCACGATCGATCGCGTGACAGCGAAGCTGCAGGGCACGCACTGGATGTACGAAGGCTCGCCCAACCGTCTCGACGTCATCAAGATGTGCGAGGATTGCCGCGTTGCCTTCGTCACGGAGGAAGCCTTCGACCCTTACGGGACGCCGACCCGAACCGCGCGCACCACGGACGATTATCTGCGCGAGCGCGATCAGGCCAAAAAAGGCGAGAGCTGAGCGGGCACCTTCCCCCCGCAGGAGCCCGACTCGTTGTCCTATAGGGTGAAGCCGAGATCCGAGAGCTGCGCGCGCACCGGATCTTGCCGCAGGAGTTCGAGGAAGCGGAGCACTGGCGGGCGTGTTGCCCGTGCCTTGGGGACGACGAAGTCATAGCGTTCCGGCTGCAGCGGCAGGAAGCCGAGACCATAGCGCTGCGCCACCGTCTCGATCGCCACACCCCAATCGGCGCGCCCCTGCGCGACCGCCGCGGCGACCGCGTTGTGCGACTTCGCCTGGTGCGAATAGCCGGCGGGACGGGTGCCGTCCAGCAGGCGGTCGATGACGATCCGGGTACCGCTGCCGGAGTTGCGGTTGATCATCAGGCAGGACGGATGGGCGAGCGCCGCTGCCATGCAGACCTCGACCGGACGACCTTCGAAGCGGGCATCACCCGGCCGGAACACGAGGCCCTGCAAGCGACCATAGCCGGGGACGAGATCCAGCGATTCGGTCAGGAAGGGACGATTGTATTCGCCCGTCGCCGGATCCATGAGATGGATGCCGGCGACATCGCACTCGCCGCGCTTCGCCGCCGCGAGGCCGCCCGTGCTGCCGACCGCCAGGGCCTTCACTGCGTAACCCTCGGCCGTCATCCGGCCGATCAGCATGTCGAGCCCGACACAATGGCTTCCGATCACCACGAGGTCCGCCAGCCTGTGCCCCGCGCCGATCAGGGTGACATCGACCGTCGTGCCGGCCGGCACCGTTTCCGTCTGCGGTGCGATCCTGAAAAAGCCGTCGGCATGGCCGAAGGCGGTCACCGCGCCGGAGCCTTTGGCCGTCGGATAGGCGGAGAGGCCGCCAGCCTCGCGCGGAACCAGCGAGGTCATGACATACTCGGTGCGACCGCGCTCCGAGGCCACGCGCATGGAAAGCTCGGCCGTCACGGTCTCGCGCCGTTCGGGCGCGCGGCCGGCAAAGGCGCGGATGACCGGCGCCACGAATTCGTGGAAGGTGAAGATCGCCGAAGTCGGAAAGCCGGGCAGGACGACGACCGGCTTGCCATGCGAGACGGCGAGGCAGATCGGCTTGCCCGGCTTGAGCGCCACCCCGTGGACGACGATGCCCGGATCCCCGAGCCGGCTCACCACCTGATAGGCCAGATCGCCCGCGCCTTTCGACGTGCCGCCGGACAACAGCACGATGTCATGGGCGAGGGCCGTCTCCAGAAGCGCCGTCAGCTCCGCTTCGTTGTCGCGGGCGATGCCCAGCCGAACGGGCTCGCCGCCAAGCTCCTCGACGGCGGCGGCAAGGATCGCTGCGTTGGAATCGTAGACGCCACCAGGGCGCGGGGGATCGCCGGGCGCGACAAGCTCATCGCCTGTGGAAAAGATCGCCACCCTCGGCTTGCGCCACACGAAGACCTCGGCAAGGCCGACGGCCGCCAGGGCACCGATCTCGCGTGAGCTGAGCACCTGGCCGGCACGCAGCACGGTCTCGCCGCTCGCGATGTCGAAGCCCGCGGCCTGGATGAACTGTCCGGGTGCGACGGCACGCTGGATCTCCACCGCAAGACCGTCATCACCATCATGCGTGTCGCTATGCTCGACCATCACGATGGCATCGGCACCGCGCGGGACCATCCCGCCGGTTGCGATGACGGTTGCGGTTTCTCCGGCCACGTCGCATTCCGGCTCGACGCCGGGGGTGAGGATCTCGGTGTTGAGACGGAGGCGGCGCGGCACCTCGTCGGAGGCGCCCGCGACATCGGCGGCGCGCACCGCAAACCCGTCCACGCTCGCCCTGTCGAAGCTGGGGACATCGATGTCGGCAACGACATCGCGCGCGAGGACCCGGCCGAGTGCCTGCGCCAGCGGTACGGCCTCCTCGCCCAGCGGCGCCATCGCGATGTGCCGGCGGAACCGCGCCTCGGCCTCGTCGCGGTCGACAACCTCGAGGAATTGCTCCTGCCGCGCGGCCTTGCGCAAGGCCTCCTTCAGGGCGTCGGCCAATCGTCGCACTCCTCAAGCACAGGCAAAGTCCGCACCGGTCGCCTGATAGACATGCACGTCGACGCGCGTGCCCGATGCATATCCTTCGAGCGCCGCCGGAATCACCACGAACCCATCGGCGCGGACCGCGGAGGCAAGGCCGCCGCGTTCGGCCGAACCGACAGGTTCCACCAGACCACCGGCGAATCGCACCTGGCAGATGTCGACCACACCCACCGCCGAGACGATCTTGCGACCGAGCTCGGCCTGGCGCAACGGATGCGGCGGATCCGGATCGAGACCGCCGAGCCGCCGGATCAGCCGGCCCCCGAGCATCTCGTAGGCACAGAGGCACGCCAGCGGATCGCCCGGCAACAGCATGACCGGCACGCCGCCGACAAGCCCCATCCCGGTCGAACCACCCGGTCGCAGGGCGAGGCCGTGGATCGACAGACGGCCGGCCTCGGCGAGCGCGAGCGGTGCTTCGTCGTCCGGGCCCGTTCCGGTCCGCCCGGCGACGAGAATGGCGTCCGCCGGGGTGCCGGTCAGCGCCTCGACCATGGCGGCCCGTCCCGCCGCGTCGGCTGCGATGTCCGAGACGATGCCGCCGTCGCGGCGGACCAAAGCGCTGAGCATCACGCCATCGGCATCGCGAGCCGGACCGGCGGGCGCGGATTTCGGACCGGCGATGATCAGCTTGATCCGCGGCCGTCGCACGACACGAACCTGCCCAAGGCCGAACGACAGGATGACGGCCGCGTCCTGCACCCGCAGCCTGCGCCCTGGTTCGATCACCAGCGTTCCGGCTGCGGCGTCCCGCGCCTTGCTTTCAACGCCTGTTCCGGCCGCAACCGCGCCGAATACCTCCAGCATCGCGCCGCTCGGCTGCGCGATCTCGAACGGGATGACGGCATCGGCGCCGGCCGGCAGCGGCGCGCCGGACGCGACCAGCGCCGCGGCTCCGGCCGGTAGCGGGTCCTCCGCATTCCGCAGCGCGAAGGGCAATGGATTGTAATCGCTGGCGCCGATGGTCTCGCCGGCCCTGAGGGCATAGCCGTTTTCCGCGGCCCGGTCGTGCTGGGGACGGCCCCGCGGCGCTTCGATCGGCGTGGCGAGGATGCGCCCGGCTGCAAGGGCCGCGTCGATCTGCTCGGCCGGAAGGATTTGCGCATGCCTGTCGATCCACGCCACGGCCCGTGCGAAGGAAACACGGTCGGCGAAGCCCGCCAGTCGCACATCGCCCGGCCGCGCCGGACCATCCTCGGTCTCGTCATCCGACATGAGATGCCGGCGTCGATCGACCCGCTGAATCCAGGAACGCGGAAACCGACACAGTGAACCCGACGTCGCCGGCCCTGGGCGGGACAACCGGCACCTTCGCCTTCAGGGTCAAGACCATACGCCGATCCAGTGACAGACCGGCATGGTGACTGTTCGTGACCGTTCGAGGCACCACAACCCGGCCGCAGGAACCAGGCTCATTCCGCCGGCGTGGCCGATGGTTGTGCCGGGCCGGCCGAGCGCTCCTTGGCGAGTTGCTCCGCCAGCCAGAGGTCGTGGTGCTCCTTCGCCCAGTTGAGGTCGACCTCGCCCGTCCCCATGGCCTCGAACGCGCCTTCCATTCCGAGCGTGCCGATGTAGATGTGGCCGAGGATCACGGCGACGAACAGAACCGCCACCACGGCGTGCACCACCTGCGCGATCTGCATCCCGGCGATGTTCGTCGCATAGAAGGGAAACATCAGCAGATAGCCCGACACGATGACCGCCACCCCGCCGCCGAGCGCGAACCAGAACACCAGCTTCTCGCCGGCATTGAAGCGCCCGGCCGGTGCGTGCTTCGACTTGATGAAGCCTCCCCCCTGCTTCATCCAGTCGACATCCACCTTGCGCGGGATGTTGTCCTTGATCCAAAGCGCCACGATGAGGACGAGGCCGACCACGAACGCGAAGCTGACGAAATTGTGCACGTACTTCGCGGCCTGCGAGAGGCCGCTGAACGCCTCCGGACCGATCACCGGCAGAAGCACGATCTTGCCGAACGTGATGTTCAATCCTGTCAGGCCGAGAAGGACAAAGGACACCGCCGTCAGCCAATGCGAGAATCGTTCGAAGGCACCGAAGCGGTGAACCTTCCGTCCGGACCGTCCTGCCGAAATCCGGATGCGGCCCATGATCAGGTAGGCCGCCCCGAGGATCGCGATCGTCCCCACGATCACGAGCGCACCGAACCAGTGCAGGAGCACTTCGTGGAAATAATCCCACTCCCGCCCTGCGGGCTGGATGAGCACGCTGGCCTTCTCGTCGGGAATGTCGATGCGCCCCTGGATGCGTGGGGCTTGCTCCAACAGCGTCTGTTCGTTCACGACGCTCGCGGTCGGGTTGGGGGCGCCGTCGGGCCCGCTCTGTTGGGCGAGCGCCGGACTCGCCGCGGCAAGCAAGACGGAGATCGCCAGCGCGCCAAAGACGAGGCCGGCGCGGGTCGGAAGCTTCGTCATGGTCCTTCTCCCACCTCTGGCTGGCCAGAGCCGATCCCGGCCGGAACAGCTCAGACCGCGATGCTCTCGTGATAGGCAGTCATCCAGCCCCAGGCACCGGAGCCGTAGCCCCGCGCCAAGACCCGCTCCTTGTAGATCTGGGCAATGATCTCGCCATCGCCGGCGAGCAGCGATTTGGTGGAACACATCTCGGCGCACATCGGCAGCTTGCCCTCACCGAACCGGTCGGAGCCGTATTTCTCGTATTCCTCGGCGCTGCCGGAGGCCTCTGTCCCGCCGCCGCCGGCGCAGTAGGTGCACTTGTCCATCTTGCCGCGCGAGCCGAAATTGCCGATCCGCGGATATTGCGGCGCCCCGAAGGGGCAGGCGTAGAAGCAGTAGCCGCAGCCGATGCACAGATCCTTCGAGTGAAGCACGATGCCGTCGTCGGTCGGGAAGATGCACTCGACCGGGCAGACGGCCGCGCAGGGCGCGTCGGTGCAGTGCATGCACGCCATGGACACCGACCGTTCGCCCGGCTTGCCGTCATTGATGGTGACGACGCGCCGTCGATTGATGCCCCACGGCACCTCGTTCTCGTTCTTGCAGGCGGTGACGCAGGCGTTGCAGTCGATGCAGCGGTCGGCGTCGCAGAGGAATTTCATTCGTGCCATGGTGGCGTCCGTCTCCTCACGCCGCTCTGATTTGACAAAGCGTGGCCTTGGGTTCCTGCATGCCCGTCGCCGGATCGAAGCCGTAGGTCGTGAGCGTGTTGACGCTCTCGCCCAGGACGAACGGATCGGCACCCTTGGGATATTTGCTGCGCAGGTCGGCGCCCTCGAACCAGCCGGCGAAATGGAACGGCATCCACGCGACGCCTTTGCCGACCCGCTCCGTCACCAGGGCCTTCATCCGCGTTTTCGAGCTGCTCTCGGCCCCGGTGACCCAGACCCAGTTGCCGTCCTTGACGCCACGTTCGTCCGCATCCGCCGGATTGATCTCGACATACATGTCCTGCTTCAGCTCGGCCAGCCACTTGTTGGAGCGCGTCTCCTCGCCTCCGCCCTCGTACTCCACCAGCCGGCCCGAACTCAGGATCAGCGGGAACTGCTTGAAGACGCCGGTGTCGACGGCCGCCTTCTGAACGGTGAAGCCGATGTTGGGGACGCGGAACTGCTTGGCGTCCGGCAGGGTCGGATACTTCGCCACGAGATCGGGCCGCGACGTATAGATCACCTCGCGGTGGACCGGAATGGGATCGGGCAGGTTCCAGGCGATCATCCGGGCCTTGCCGTTGCCGTAGGGCGAGCAGCCATGCCCGACCGCCACGCGCTGGATGCCGCCCGAGAGGTCGAGGGACCACGATACGGCATCGGGATTGGCGGTGTTCACCTGCTGGATGATCGCCATTTCCGACGGGGTGAGATCCTTGTCCCAGCCCAGCTTCTTGAGCACGCCGAGAGTGAACTCCGGATATCCGTCCTTGATCTCGGAGTCGACCGAGTAGGACCCGTCCGAGAGGAGGTTGTCATGCTCCTCCTTCTCCACCTCCTGCCCGTTCTCGGTCACCTTGCGCTTGACCACGCGCTCGACGCCGAAGCGTGCGCGGAACGTGCCGCCGCCTTCCTTCACTGGCAGGTTGGTGTTGTAGAGGATGGGTGTGCCGGGATGCTTGAACTCCGGCGTGCCCCAGCATGGCCACGGCAGGCCATAGTAGTCGCCGCCGACCTCCGGGTCGTCCTTGGGTGCCCGAAGAGTGACCAGATCGAACTTGGCCTGATTCTTCATATGGGCCTTGAGCCGCTCGGGCGACTGCCCGCAATAGCCCGTCGACCATCCGCCGCGGTTGATCTCGCGCAGGATATCCTCGGCCGACACCGCTCCGTTCTCGACCTTGATGTTCTTGAACATCTGGTCGGCAAAGCCGAACTTGCGGGCGAGCATGTACATGACGTCGTAGTCGTTCTTCGATTCGAAGACCGGCGGCACGATCTGCTCGCCCCATTGGAGCGAACGGTTGGACGCCGTGCGCGATCCGTCCATCTCGAAGCTCGTGCAGGCCGGCAGCAGATAGGTGCCGTTCTTGCGTTCGGAGAGCACCGACCAGGCTGTCGGATAGGGATCGCAGACGACCAGAAGATCGAGCTTTTCGATCCCGCGAACCGCTTCCGGCATTCTGGTGATGGTGTTGACGCCGTGTCCCATCACGAACATCGCCTGCAGCGTGTCAGGCTGGCCGACCTGGTCCTTCGGCAACAGGGTGGCGTCGAACCATCGCGTGCTCGGGATTCCGGGCCCTTCCATCAACGGCTTGCTGGCGAAGCGGGAGCTCATCCAGCTGTAGTCCACCTGCCACACCCGGCACCAATGCCGCCACGCGTCCTCGGACAAACCGTAGTAGAGCGGCAACGTCGTCACATCGAGGCCGAGATCAGTCGCCCCTTGGACATTGGTGTGGCCGCGGAAGATATTGGCGCCGCCGCCGGCGTGCCCGACATTGCCGGTGGCGAGCAGCAGGATGCAACTCGCACGGACGTTCGCCGTTCCGGTCGTGAACTGGGTCTGTCCCATGGCCCAGATGAGCGTCGCCGGCTTTTCCTTCGAGAAGACTTCGGCGATGTGCTTGACCTGGGCCTCCGGCAGGCCGGTGACGCGCTCGACCTCGTCGGGCGTCCACTTCGCAACCTCCTTCCGGATGTCATCCAGGCCATAGACACGCTGGCGGAGGAATTCCGTGTCCTCCCAACCGTTCTGAAAAATGTGCCAAAGCATGCCGTAGATGGTTGGAATGTGCGCGCCGGGCCGCACGCGGACATACTCGGTGGCATGCGCAGCGGTCCGCGTCATCCGGGGATCGATGACGATCATGTTGGCGCGGTTGAGTTCCTTGCCCTCCAGAATATGCTGCAGCGAAACCGGATGCGCCTCGGCAGGGTTGCCGCCCATGATCAGAATGGTCTTGGCGTTGCGGATGTCGTTGTAGCTGTTGGTCATCGCGCCATAGCCCCACGTGTTGGCCACGCCCGTGACCGTGGTGGAATGGCAGATGCGCGCCTGGTGGTCGGAGTTGTTGGTTCCCCAGAAGGCGGCCAGCTTGCGGTTGAGATAGGCGGCTTCGTTGGTGAACTTGGCCGAGCCGAGCCAGTAGACCGAGTCGGGCCCGGACTTCTGGCGGATCTCCAGAAGCCTGTCGCCGATTTCGTCGATGGCCTGGTCCCAGGACACGCGGGTCCACTGGCCGTCCACAAGCTTCACCGGATAGCGCAGGCGGCGTTCGTTCAGCACGTCGTCGCGAACCGCGGCCCCCTTGCAGCAATGCGAGCCGCGATTGATCGGGCTCTCGTAGGCCGGCTCCTGGCCGATCCACACCCCGTTCGCCACCTTGGCGATGACCGAGCAGCCCACCGAACAATGGGTGCAGACATTCTTGTGCGTCGTGACCGTCGCGCCAGGGGGGGGCGGCGGGCCGGCGTCAGCCTTGCGGATGTTGCCGAGCGGCAGGCTGCCGAGCGCCGCCAAGCCTCCGGCTGCGAGGCCGGAGCGCCGCAGGAAGGTCCGGCGATCGAGGCCGCCGCTCTCGGGGCCAGCAAGCGCGGCGGCGAGCGTTCCATGGCCGGCCCGACGTTCCGACTTCCTGATCAGCACGAACGTCTCCCTCAGTGGGACGGATAACGATTGACCCGGTAGAAGTTCTGCACCTCTACGGAATTCGCCTGGTAGCGGGCCCTGCGCTTGTTTTTCGCGGCCGTGGTCCCGGTATCGGCGTCGGCGGGCGCAAGCGGAAGAGCGACCGCGGCAACACCAACCGTCATGGCGCGCAGCAGATCACGGCGCTGAATTCGTCTCTCACGGAGCTCGTTCATGAACGACCTTCCACCCAAATCCCAGCGGCGCTCACGGCTGATGGACCCGACCGCTCGCATGCCCATCAACATACACCGGGCGCAAATGGCTTGGCCATTGATAACCCCGGCATCGGGCACCTTTCAAACGGATGGCCGAAGGCTTGGGAAGGCCGGAAGTGGAACGGGAGGCGGTCAGCCGGCAGGTTGTGCCGCCACCTGCCGAGCAAACCCGGCGACCAACGCGCTAGAGTGCGTCTTCACGTCGATGGCATTGTTGTACATGGCGACGCTCAAGCTCACTCTGGTCCTCGATTCCGGCGCCCGCATCGGTTCGGGCAAGGCAGCTCTGCTGGAGAGCATCCATGAGACCGGCTCGATATCTGCGTCCGCCCGGTCCATGCGGATGGACTATAAGCGCGCCTGGCTGCTGGTCGACAGCCTGAACCGCGCCTTCGATGCGCCGATCGTCGAACGCACCACCGGTGGCGCCGGCGGCGGTGGCGCCAATCTCACACCGCTCGGCCAGGATCTCTTGTCGCGCTATCGCCGGCTGCAGGATGCCGCCGCGAACCTCGCCGTCGACGACCTCGCTGCGATCGAACAGCGCGCGCGACCAGAGGCCGGCCCCAAAGTCTGACCGCCGCCCGATCCTCCATCCCCGCTGGCGCGGGCATGGAGGATCAGATAGCGTTATGGTCAATTTGACATAGCGATTCGGCTTCCGACGATGGTGGCGCGCGCCGAGGTGGATAGGAGCGTCCAGCCACCGGCAAAGCCGTTGGAACCCGGCTTTTCCGGCTGGCGTACCACCGCACTCGCTCTCGCCTGCGCCCTGGTGATCGGGGGGGCCGGCGGGCTGATCGGGCTGGGTGGGGGCGAGTTCCGCCTTCCGATCCTCGTCGGCCTGCTCGGCTTCGCCGCGAGAGCTGCCGTGCCGATGAATCAGATCCTCAGCCTGGTCACGCTGACCACGGCCTTCGCAATGCGCTGGCATCACGGATTGCTCGTCGGGGTCGGTGATTTCGCCCCCGCCGTCGCCGCCCTCGGGGTCGCCGGGATGACGGCAGCCTATATGAGCGCACGCCTGATCTCGATGGTCTCCGACCATCGTCTTGAACGGTCGATCGCGATCCTGTTGATGGCGATCGGCCTCCTGCTCGTCGGCGAACATCTGCTGCCGGAAGGCATCCCCGCACTGGTGCCGAGGGAGCCCTATTGGCAGATTCCGGCGGGGCTTGCTCTCGGCCTGTGCATCGGCACCATCAGTACCTTCCTCGGGGTCGCCGGCGGCGAGCTGCTGATCCCGACGCTGGTGTTCGTCTTCGGAGCGGATATCCACACCGCCGGTTCGGCGACGCTGTTCATCTCGATCCCGACCATCTGTGCCGGGCTCTGGCGCTACGGCCGCCTCGGGCTGCTGCCGCGCCGGCGCACGCTGTTCCGCATTGGCCTGCCCATGGGGGCGGAGAGCCTGGTCGGAGCGGCCGCCGGCGGTGCGCTTGCAGGATCGGCGCCGGCTGAGATCCTGAAGCTGCTCTTGGGGGGCATCCTGGTTGCCGCCGCCTTGAGGGCATTTTGGAAGCGGCATCCATAGGCAGGACAGCCAACGCTGGAGGCAGCCCGGCCCGGCCATCTGGCCGAGCCGGACCTGTCGGCATCTATTCCGCCGCCACCCTGGCTTCGACCCGGGCGATCCGGGCGGCGCAGAACTTGAACTCCGGGATCTTGCCGAACGGGTCGAGCGCCGGGTTGGTCAGCAGATTCGCCGCCGCCTCGACATAGCAGAACGGGATGAAGATCATCCCCGGCGGCACGTCGCGGTCGGCCCGGATCCGGATCTCGACCGCACCGCGCCGGGTCTCGACCCTGATGGTCTCGCCCGGGGTCAGGTTGCGGCGTCCGATTTCGTTCGGGTTGAGGAAGGCGATCGCCTCCGGCTCGATCGCGTCGAGCACGGCGGCGCGCCGGGTCATGGCGCCGGTGTGCCAATGCTCCAGCACCCGGCCGGTCGACAGCACCATCGGGTAGTCGTCGTCCGGCACCTCGTCGGGCGGCGTGACGTTGGCCGGCACGATCTTGCCGCGGCCGCTGGCGGTCGGGAAGCCGGTGGCGAAGATGATCTCGTTGCCCGGCTGGTCCGGTGCGTCGACCGGATAGGTCACGGCGCCTTCGCGCTCGACCCGCTCCCAGCTGATGTTCTTCAGCGACGGCATGGTCGCCGCCATCTCCGGGAAGATCTCATGCGGCCCGGCGTAGGTCCAGTTCAGGCCCAGGCGTTTGGCGATCTCCTGGATGATCCACCAATCCTGCCGCGCCTCGCCGGGCAGCGGCAGGGCCGCGCGGCCCATCTGCACCCGGCGGTCGGTGTTGGTGAAGGTGCCGGTCTTCTCGGGGAAGGCCGAGGCCGGCAGCACGACATCGGCGAAGAAGGCGGTCTCGGTCAGGAACAGGTCCTGCACCACCAAATGCTCCAGCTTGGCCAGGGCTTCGCGGGCATGGTTCAGGTCCGGGTCCGACATCGCCGGATTCTCGCCTTCGATATACATGCCGCGGATCTGGCCGGCATGGATCGCGTTCATGATCTCGACCACGGTCAGGCCGCGCTTGGCCTCGAGCTCGGTGTCCCAGAATTCCTCGAAGAAGCGGCGGATCTCCAGGTCTTCGACCGACTGGTAGTCGGGGAAGACCATCGGGATCAGCCCGGCGTCGGACGCGCCCTGGACGTTGTTCTGGCCGCGCAGCGGGTGCAGCCCGGTGCCGGGCCGGCCGATCTGGCCGGTGATCAGGGCCAGCGCGATCAGGCAGCGGGCGTTGTCGGTGCCATGGACGTGCTGGCTGATGCCCATGCCCCAGAAGATCAGCGAGGCGCGCGAGGTGGCGTAGGCGCGGGCGACGGCGCGGATGGTCTCGGCCGGCACGCCGCAGACCGCCTCCATCTTCTCCGGCGGGAAGTCCTTGATGCGTTCGCGCAGGGCGTCGAAGCCCTCGGTGTAGCCCTGGACGTACTGCCAGTCGTACAGACCCTCGGTGATGATGGTGTGCAGCATGGCATTGAGCAGCGCCACGTCCGAGCCCGGCTTGAACTGCAGCTTCCAGGTGGCATGGCGCGACAGGGTCTGGCCGCGCGGATCGATAATGGCGAGCTTGGCGCCCTGCTTGACCGCATTCTTGATGAAGGTGGCGGCCACCGGATGGTTCACCGTCGGATTGGCGCCGATGATGATGATGACCTCGGCATCCAGCGCGGCCGAGAACGGCGCCGTCACCGCGCCGGAGTTCAGCCCCTCCATCAGCGCCGCGACCGAGGAGGCGTGGCACAGCCTGGTGCAGTGGTCGACGTTGTTGGTGTGGAACCCGGTGCGGACCAGCTTCTGGAAGAGGTAGGCCTCCTCGTTCGATCCCTTGGCCGAGCCGAAGCCGGCCAGGGCCGGGCCGCCATGGGCGTCCCGGATGTCGCGCAGGCCACCGGCGGCGCGGTCCAGCGCCTCTTCCCAGGTCGCCTTGCGGAAATGGGTCCAGGGGTTGGCCGGATCGAAGTCGATCTCGGCATGCTTCGGGGCGTCGTCGCGGCGGATCAGCGGCACGGTCAGGCGGTGGGGATGGGTGACGTAGTCGAAGCCGAAGCGGCCCTTGACGCACAGCCGCTCGTGGTTGGCCGGGCCGTCGCGGCCCTCGACGAACAGGATCTTGTCGTCCTTGATATTGTAGGTCAGCTGGCAGCCGACGCCGCAATAGGGGCACAGGCTGTCCACGGTGCGGTCGGCATAGCCGGTGCGGACCTCGTTCTCGTCCAGCACCGTCGCCGGCATCAGCGCGCCGGTCGGGCAGGCCTGGACGCATTCACCGCAGGCGACGCAGGTCGAATCGCCCATCGGGTCGTCGAAATCGAACACGATCTTCGAGCCGTGGCCGCGATAGGCCATGCCGATGACGTCGTTGACCTGGACCTCGCGACAGGCGCGGACACACAGGTTGCACTGGATGCAGGCGTCGAGGTTGACCCGCATCGCCGGATGGCTGGGATCGGCCGCCTCGGCCTCTCGCCGTGGCAAGCGCCCGGCTTCGACACCCATGGCGTCGGCCCAATGCCAGAACTGCGACTGCGGATCGTGCGCCTCGGCCTTGGCCGGCTGGTCGGCGATCAGCAGCTCCAGCACGCCCTGGCGGGCCTTATGCGCCCGCTCCGACCCGACATGCACCTTCATGCCGGCCGAAGGCTTGCGGATGCAGGAGGCAGCAAGCACGCGCTCGCCCTCGATCTCGACCATGCAGGCACGGCAATTGCCGTCGGCGCGGTAGCCGGGCTTGGGCTGCCAGCACAGATGCGGGATCTCGACCCCGAGCCGGTCGGCCACCTGCCAGATGGTCTCGCCGGGCAGGGCCTCGACGGCCTCGCCGTCGAGGGTGAAGGCGATGGTGTCGGTCATCGCAGGACCTCTTCCCGGAAGTGCTTCAGCACGCTGCTCAGCGGGTTGCAGGCGGCCTGGCCGAGGCCGCAGATCGAGGCGTCGCGCATCACCTGGGCGATGTCGCCCATCACGGCCTCGTCCCAGTGCGGCCGCTCCATCAGCGCCACCAGCTTCTCCGTGCCGACGCGGCAGGGCGTGCACTGGCCGCAGCTTTCATCCTCGAAGAATTTCAGCAGGTTGAGCGTGGCGGCCCGCATGTCGTCCTGGTCCGACAGCACCACGATCGCGGCCGAGCCGATGAAGCAGCCATATTGCTCCAGCGTGCCGAAATCGAGGGGGATGTCCGCCATCGAGGCCGGCAGGATGCCACCCGAGGCGCCGCCCGGCAGGTACGCCTTGAAGCTGTGGCCGGGCGCCATGCCGCCGCAATATTCTGCGATCAGCTCGGCGACGGTGATGCCGGCCGGGGCCAGCTTCACCCCCGGCTCGACCACCCGGCCGGAGACGGAGAAGCTGCGCAGGCCCTTGCGGCCGTTGCGGCCCTGGCCGGTCCACCACTCCGCGCCCTTCTCGACGATGTCGCGGATCCAGTACAGGGTCTCGATGTTGTGGATCAGGGTCGGCCGGCCGAACAGCCCGACCTCCGCGGGATAGGGTGGCTTGTGCCGCGGCAGGCCGCGCTTGCCCTCGATGCTTTCCAGCATCGCCGATTCCTCGCCGCAGATGTAGGCGCCGGCGCCGCGGCGCAGATGCAGCACCGTGCCCCGCGTCAGCCCCTCCGCCTCGATCCGGCCGATCTCGGCGTGCAGCACCTCGCGCAGCGCCGGGTACTCGTCGCGCAGGTAGATGAAGACCTCGGCCGCCTCGACCAGCCAAGCGCCGATCAGCGTGCCTTCGAGGAAGCGGTGCGGGTCGCGCTCCAGATACCAGCGGTCCTTGATCGTGCCCGGCTCGCCCTCGTCGCCGTTGACCGCCATCAGCCGCGGCCCGGGATAGGACAGGACCGTCTTCCACTTCCGGCCGGTCGGGAAGCCGGCGCCGCCGAGGCCGCGCAGGCCGGCGGCATCCATCGCCGCGACCAGCGCGTCACGGGTGATCGTGCCGGCGCGGACCCGGTTGAACAGGGCGTAGCCGCCATCGGCGACATAGGCGTCATAGCCGCGATAGGGCGGCAGGACCGGATGGGTTGCCTGCGCAGCGACGGCGGCCGCCACGGTTTCGACCGTCGCGGCGTCAACGAAGTTGTGTCCGACCTCGGCGGTCGGGGCCACATCGCAGCGGCCGACGCAGGGCGCGCGGACAACCCGGACATCCGATCCGAGGGTGGTCCGCAGCTCGGCCAGCAGCGCCTCGCTGCCGTGCAGGGCGCAGGTCAGGCTGTCGCAGACCCGCACCGTCAGCGCCGGCGGTGGGACCTCGCCGTCCCGCACCACGTCGAAATGGGCGTAGAAGGTCGCGACCTCATAGACCTCCGCCATCGACAGGGGCATCTCGTCGGCCAGCGCCGCCAGATGGCGTTCCGAAAGATGGCCCCAGCGGTCCTGGATCAGGTGGAGATGCTCGATCAGCAGGTCCCGGCGACGTGACCGGTCGCCCAGCAGCTCGCGCATTTCCCGCGCGGCTGCGGCATCCACCTGCCGGCCCTTTGGGGTGCTTCGCGCCTTGCGGCGACCCGAAGGCGATCCGAACGATGCCGGGTCGATCGTGTCCATACGCTCTGTTCCCTCCTGGCCAAGGCCGGGTCTGGCGCCCGTTCGGTTCAGTCTATGCCCAGGGGAGGAGCGTGTTCCATCCGACTCATGGTCAGCCTCGCCTCTGGTATACAAAATTACGATAGGCGGAACTTCGCCGCTATGGCCAGTGCCACATAACGGTCCGGAGGTTTTTGTCGCAGTCCGGCCGGGTGTCATGCGGCCGGGAGCGAGGCTCTCCACCATTCGAACTGCGGCCAATTGCGCCGGTTGCCGTCCATAATCTTCAATGCCATGTTGCGGGAACGTCGAGAGACCGCCCTCCGGCTCGAACAGAGTCAGGTCGACGTCGCCGGTGACCGAGGCCGATGGACCGGAGAGCGGCGGAGGAAGCCGATCATGGCGCAGCTTTCCGATGACTGCTTCGCGTTTGGCGGAGCCCTGTTGCCGCTCGAAGAGGCGCGGCGGCTGATCGTCGAGCGCGTCAAGGTTGTCGCCGATGTCGAGACGGTCGCTCTGATGCAAGCCGACGGCCGGACGCTGGCTGAAGCCGTGGCGGCGCCGCGCGATGTCCCGGGCTTCACCAACTCCGCGGTCGACGGGTATGCCGTTCGCTTCGACGATCTGTCTCCGGATGCCGAGACCAGACTCGTGCGTGACGGCCGCATCGCGGCGGGCCAGACGCCGGCCGATCCGCTGGCGGCCGGTCGGGCGGCCCGCATCTTCACCGGCGCGGCTCTGCCCGTGGGCGCAGACACCGTGATCATGCAGGAGGATTGCCGGGAGGATGGGGACATGGTGCTCATCCGGCCCGGGATCAGGCTCGGTGCCAACCGGCGCTTGGCCGGTGAGGACATCGCCGCCGGAAGCGTGGCACTTGCCGCCGGCCGTCGCCTCGGACCCGCCGAGTTGGGTATGCTCGCGGCACTGGGTCAATCCGTCGTACCCGTCCGCCGGCGTCTGTCGGTCGCCCTGTTCTCGACTGGCGACGAGCTGAGGGAACCCGGCCAGTCTCTGGCGGCCGGTCAGATCTATGACGCGAATCGCTTCATGCTGGCGAGCATGCTGGTCCGCGCGGGCGTCGTGGTCTCCGATCGCGGCATTCTGCCCGATCGGCCCGGAGCGCTGGCCGAAGCCCTGGTCGACGCGGCAGCCCGGCACGACCTGATTGTGACGTCCGGCGGCGTTTCGACCGGCGAGGAAGACCATGTCCGCAATGTCATCGCGTCGCATGGCTCCCTGTTTTTCTGGCGCCTGGCGATCAAGCCGGGGAGGCCGGTCGCTCTTGGTCAGATCGGCGGGACACCGCTGATCGGACTTCCCGGCAATCCCGTGGCGGCGCTCGTCACCTTTGCCGCCGTGGCGAGGCCGCTGATCGAGGCGATGACCGGCATGCTCCCACGCGTGCCGCGTCGCTTTGCCATGGTGAGCGGGTTCTCCTACCGGAAGAAAGCCGGCCGGCGCGAATATGTCCGGGTTTCGGTCGAAGCGGGCGATGGCGGGCGGCTGCGGCGCTTTCCGAAGGAGGGAGCCGGCATGCTGACGTCGCTGACCGAAACAGACGGGTTGGCCGAGTTGCCGGAGTCCATGACTCAGCTGGAGCCGGGAATGGCGGTCGATTTCATTCCCTATGGCGAGATGCTGTGACCCTTCGGCTCGGCGTCCGCGAAAGCCTCGTCATCCTGCTCGCCGAAAAGCAGCAACACGGTTGACGCCGCGGCTCCCAGGGTCGTGATCCGGGCTCCGAATTCGGCGACCGGCCATTTCGGCCCGGTCACGGCTCCAGGGCGATCCGCTCGAGCCCCTTGATCGCCGCCATCAGCACATCCCGGCGGTGATGCCGTCCGGTCTGGTAAGCCTCATCTTCGAACTGCTCGCAGAGTTCCCAGCACAGGAGGTGGGCGCGGCCAGGCGTGAGGCTGGCCGTGTCCGCCTTGAACTGGGTCAGGACCTCCTGGAGTTCCGCCATCCAGATGTCATTCGGTCTTGGCGGCATGTTCGCCAGCGTCTCAATGCGCTGTCGATAGACCCCGTAGAATCCGCGCGCCGGCACTTGGGTCATCCCGCTGTCGTCCTCAGTCACCACATCGCATCGGCTCGTCGCACGCCAAGCCGGGCCGCCGGCAAGAATATGCCTCTGTGGCACGGCCCATCAATAGGAATTGCCAGTTGATTTCGGATTATGCAAGCTGTAAATGGTATTAATGATGCTTAAAACATGCTTAATGATGATTCAGCCATGCTGACCTCTGCGCAACTGAAAGCCGCTCGGGCCCTGCTCGGTGTGGATCAGCGGAAGCTCGCCGAGCTGTCGGGCCTGTCGTTGCCGACGATCCAGCGCATGGAGGGCAGCGACGGCGTCATCCGCGGCAATGTCGACTCGTTGATGAAGCTCGTCGGCGCGCTCGACGTCGCCGGGATCGAGCTCATCGGCGAGGGATCGGTAAGCCAGGGAGGTGGGCGCGGCGTCCGGCTGAAAGCATGAGTGCGGACATCGGATTCGGTGACGCGCCAGGGCTTGTCGGGCGTCCGTGGGAAGCGAGATCGCAATGGCGTGTGGCGTAGCTCTCTGGTGCGTGGCGACCCTGGTCGGCCTCGCCGTATCGGGCGCATCCATCGCGCGGAGGCCTTTCGCGACGCAGGTCGTCTACGCCGCGAGCCTCGCGGTGTCGCTGGTGTCCTTTGCCGCGGCGCTCACCCATCTGCTATCCGCCGCCTCACCCGACACGATCACGTTGCCGCTCGGCCTGCCATGGATCGGGGCGCGGTTCCGGGTTGACGCGCTGTCGGCGCTGTTCCTCGTCATCGTCAACCTCGGGGGCGCCGCAGCGAGCCTCTACGGCCTCGGTTACGGCCGCCACGAGGAGGCTCCCCACCGCGTGCTGCCGTTCTTCCCGGCCTTCCTGGCCGGCATGACCCTCGTGGTCCTCGCCGACGACGCCTTCACCTTCCTGCTGAGCTGGGAATCGATGTCGCTGGCGTCCTGGGCGCTGGTGATGGCGCATCACCGCGACGCGGAGAATGCGCGGGCCGGCTACGTCTACCTGGTGATGGCGAGCTTCGGCACCCTGGCGCTGCTCCTGGCCTTTGGTCTTCTGGCTGGCCCTGACGGCGGCTACGCCTTCGCGTCGATCCGGGCGGGGAGCCCGTCGCCGTGGCTGGCGGGGCTGGTTCTCATCCTGGTTCTGCTGGGCGCCGGGTCGAAGGCCGGCCTGGTGCCGCTGCATGTCTGGCTACCGCTGGCCCATCCGGCCGCGCCGAGCCACGTCTCGGCGCTGATGAGCGGGGTCATGACCAAGGTCGCTGTTTACGGCTTCATCCGCATCGTCTTCGACCTGCTTGGTCCGCCGAGCTGGTGGTGGGGCCTGGCTGTGCTCGGTATCGGCGGCATCACCGCCGTGCTGGGCGTGCTCCAGGCGCTGATGCAGACCGACCTGAAGCGGATCCTGGCCTACAGCACGATCGAGAACATCGGCTTCGTCTTCGTCGGCCTCGGGCTGGCTCTCGCGTTCCGGGCCAACGGCATGTCCGCCGCCGCTGCCCTCGCGTTGACTGCCGCACTGTTCCACGCCCTCAACCACACCCTGTTCAAGAGCCTGCTGTTCTTCGGCGCCGGTGCGGTGCTGACGGCGACCGGCACGCGCGACCTGGAGCGCCTCGGCGGCCTGATCCACCGCATGCCGGCGACTGCGGCGGCGGTCCTCGCCGGTTGCGCTGCCATCTCGGCCTTGCCGCCGTTCAACGGCTTCGTCTCCGAGTGGCTGACGCTGCAGGCCATCCTGCTGAGCCCGCAACTGCCGCAATGGGGGCTGAAGCTGGCGGTCCCGGCCGTCGGCGCCCTTCTCGCGCTGGCCGCGGCGCTCGCCGCGGCTTGTTTCGTCCGGGTCTTCGGCATCGCCTTCCTCGGCCGCCCTCGAAGCGAGGCGGCTTCGCAGGCCCGGGAGGTCGACCGCTGGTCGCTCACGGCAATGGTCGGGTTGGCCGGCCTCTGCCTCGCCATCGGCATCCTGCCCGGCCTCGTGATCGACGGGCTGGCTCCGGCGGTGCGGAGCGTGGTGGCTGCGGAGATGCCACGGCAGATCGCGGTCGCCTGGCTGTCGATCGTCCCGGTCGGCGAGAGCCGGAGCTCCTACAACGGCCTCCTGGTCTTCCTCTTCATCGCCCTGTCGGCCTCGCTGGCGGCCTTCGCCATCCACCGGCTGGCATCGCGCGCCCTGCGCCGGGCGCCGGCCTGGGACTGCGGCTATCCCGACCCGAGCCCGGCGACCCAATACACCGCCGGCAGCTTCGCCCAACCGATCCGCCGGGTCTTCGGGACGGTCGTCTTCCGCGCCCGGGATCATGTCGAGATGCCGCCGCCGGGCGACCCGCGGCCCGCACGCTTCAAGGTGGATCTGCGCGACCCCGTCTGGGACATCCTCTACGCCCCGGTGGCCGGCATCGTCGGCTTCCTCGCCGATCGGCTCAACCATCTGCAGTTCCTGACGATCCGACGCTATCTCAGCCTGGTCTTCATGGCGCTCGTCACCCTGCTGCTGGCGCTGTCGCTATGGTCCTGATCGTCGACCTTGCCGTCCAGGCCCTGCAGATGCTCCTGGTGCTGGCGGCGGCGCCGCTCCTGACCGGCTTCGTGCGCAAGGTGAAGGCGCGGCTGCTGCGCCGCCGCGGTCCGCCGCTGCTGCAGCCGTACCGCGACCTGCTGCGGCTGCTGCGCAAGGAGGTCGTGCTCGCCGAGCATGCGTCCTGGCTGTTCCGGGCGGCCCCCTACCTGGTCTTCGCCGCCACCTGGGTGGCCGCGGCCCTGGTGCCGACCTTCGCCCGGGGCCTGATGTTCAGCTGGTCGGCCGATCTGATCGCCATCATCGCGCTCCTGGGCAGCGCCCGCTTCTTCCTGGCTCTGGCCGGACTCGACATCGGCACCAGCTTCGGCGGCATCGGCTCCAGCCGCGAGGTGCTGATCGCCACCTTGGCCGAGCCGGCGATGATCATGATCGTGTTCATCCTGGCGCTGGTCGCCGGTTCGACCCAGCTCTCGACCATCGCCGGCATCATGCTGTCGCCGCAGGTCGGGCTGCGCGTCTCGCTCGGCCTGGCGCTGATCGCCCTGATCATGGTCGCGATCGCCGAGAACGCCCGCATCCCGGTCGACAATCCGGCGACCCATCTCGAGCTGACCATGGTGCACGAGGCGATGGTGCTGGAGTATTCCGGCCGGCATCTGGCGGTGATCGAACTCGCCGCATCGCTCAAGCTGCTGCTCTACCTCTCGCTCATCGCCTGCGTGTTCGCGCCTTGGGGGTCGGCACCGGCCGGGGCCGGCGGCGGCGCCTATGCGATCGGCATCGCCGTCTATGCCGGGAAGCTGGCCGTCGGTGGCTTCGCGCTCACCGTCTTCGAGACCGCGATCGCCAAGATGCGGGTCTTCCGGGTCCCGAATTTCCTGGGCGCGGCCCTGATGCTCGGCCTGCTCGGCACGCTGCTGCTGTTCGTTTCGAGGAGCCTCTAGATGGGCGAGCTGACCTTCGACGTCGCGCATCTGCTCGCCGGCGGCCTGGTGCTGGTCAGCTTCATGCTGCTCTACCAGGTCCGCCTCTACGCGCTGCTCAACGTGTTCGCGCTGCATGCGGTCGTGCTGTCGCTCTCGGTCGCCTGGCAAGCCTTTACCCAGCACGCACCCCATCTCTACGTCACGGCGGTGATCGCGCTCGCTTTCAAGGCGGTCGTCATTCCGGTAGCGCTGCACCGGATCATCGCCCGGCTCGGCATCCACCGCGAGATCGAGACCGTGGTCGGCATCGGGCCGACCATGCTCGCCGGCATCGGCCTCGTGGCGCTCGCCATGGTGGTGATGCTGCGGGTGACGGCGGAGGCGGACCCGCTGGCCCGGGAGGATCTTGCCTTCGCGCTCGCTGTCATCCTGCTCGGCCTGCTGATGATGGTGACCCGGCGCAATGCGGTCAGCCAGGTGGTCGGGTTCATGTCGCTCGAGAACGGGCTCGTCCTCGCCGCCGCCGGCGCCAAGGGCATGCCGCTGGTGGTCGAGATCAGCGTCGCCTTCTCGATCCTGATCGCCTTCATCGTGATCGGCGTCTTCCTGTTCCGCATCCGCGAGCGCTTCGACACCGTGGACGTCCACGCTCTCGACCACTTCCGGGGAGAGCGGCGATGACCGCGCTTTCGGCCTTCGCCGTACCGCTCGTGCTGGCCATTCCGGCCGCAACGGCGGCCGTCCTCGCCCTGCTGCCCGGCTACCGGCTCTCGGCCCGGCTCAATGTCCTGGCGTGCCTGCTGACCCTGCTCACCGCACTGTCCCTGCTGTTCGGCCGGCCGCAGCCCGATTCCTACTTTCTGATCGACGACCTCAACATCGTGTTCATCGTGCTGAACACCTTCGTCGGCTTCACCACCAGTGTGTTCAGCGCCAGCTACATCGCCCACGAGATCGAGACCGGCCGTCTCACCCCGGGCCATCTCCGATTCTACCACGCCATGTACCAGGCGATGATGTTCGGCATGAACCTGGCGCTGGTCGCCAACAACATCGGACTGATGTGGGTGGCGGTCGAACTCGCGACCCTGACCACCGTCCTGATGGTCGGCATCTACCGGACCCCCGAGGCGATCGAAGCGGCCTGGAAATACTTCATCCTCGGCAGCGTCGGCATCGCCCTGGCGCTGTTCGGCACCATCCTGGTCTACATGGCCGCGCGGCCCGTCGTCGGCGAAGGCATCGACGGCATGCTGTGGACCGTCCTGATCAACCGCGTGGCGGCGTTCGATCCGGCGCTGTTGAACCTCGCCTTCATCTTCCTGCTGCTCGGCTACGGCACCAAGGTCGGCCTGGCGCCGCTGCACGCCTGGCTGCCGGACGCCCATGCCGAAGGCCCGACCCCGATCTCCGCCGTGCTGTCGGGGCTCCTGCTCAACGTCGCGCTCTATGCCGTCCTGCGCTTCAAGATGCTGATGGCGGCCAACCACGCCGCGATCGCCCCCGGGCCGCTGATGGCCACCATGGGCCTGACCTCGCTGATCTTCGCCGGCTTCATGCTGTACCGCCGGCGCGACATCAAGCGGATGTTCGCCTACAGCTCGATCGAGCATATGGGCATCATCACCTTCGCCTTCGGCATGGGCGGGCCGCTGGCCAACTTCGCCGGCCTGCTGCACATGACCATGCACAGCCTGACCAAGTCTGCGATCTTCTTCGCGGTCGGCCACATCGCCCAGGTCAAGGGCACCCAGAAGATCGCCGAGATCCGCGGGCTGACCGAATCCCATCCCGTGCTCGGCTGGGGGCTGGTGACCGGCGTCGTCGCCATCGCCGGAATGCCGCCGCTCGGCGTCTTCATGAGCGAGTTCCTGGTCGTGAGCTCGACCTTCGCCCGCGAACCGCTGCTGGCCGTGCCGCTCGTCCTCGGCCTGCTGATCGCCTTCGGGGCGCTGCTGCTGCGGGTCCAGGGCCTCGCCTTCGGCGAGCCGACCGGCAGCACCGCCCCGGTTCAGGCGTCTTACCTGCCGATGTTCGGGCATCTCGGGCTGGTGCTGGTCGCCGGCATCTATCTGCCGCCACCCTTGGCCGCCTGGTTCCAGCACGTCGCCGGCCTTCTCGGCTGAAGGGGGAGTGGGAAGCATGCCGGCGCTGGCCGAATTCGTTCTCGCAGGCAGGAGGGTGGACACCGATCCGTCGTGGATTCGGGTCGTCGTGGACGCGGAGCTCTGGCAGGCCGTCACCGGACACCTGGCCGAAAATGCCTGGACCCTCCTCGGCCTCTGGGGCGACCCTCCCTACGTCCACATGGCGGTGCTCGACGAGCCTGCCGCCCAGATGGCCGTCATCAGCCTCGAATGCCCGGACGGGCGCTTCCCCTCGGTGGGGCAGCGTCATCCACCCGCCATCCGACTGGAACGGGCGATCTGGGACCTGTTCGGCCTCGAGCCGATGGGCATCCCGGATGTCCGGCCCTGGCTCGACCATGGACGATGGGGCCAGCACCACCCTCTCGGCCGATGCGAGCCGGCGCTCGGCATGGAGCCGTACGCCTTCCTGCCGGTCGAAGGTGAGAGCCTGCACCAGATTGCGGTCGGCCCGGTGCATGCGGGCATCATCGAGCCCGGGCATTTCCGGTTCACGGCCAATGGCGAAACCGTGGTCCGGCTCGAAGCGCGGCTCGGCTACGTCCATCGCGGCCTCGAGGGCCTCATGGCCGGCGCAGATCCCGGTCATGCGGGCCGCCTCGCGGGGCGGGCTTCGGGCGACAGCACCGTCGCCTACGCTTGCGCCCTCGCCAGGGCCGTCGAAACCGCACTCGGCGTCAAGGTGCCGTTCCGCGCCACCTGGCTTCGGGCCCTCATGCTCGAGCTCGAGCGCCTGGCCAACCATCTCGGCGACATCGGCGCGATCTGCAACGATGCGTCCTTCGCTCTCATGCACGCCCAGACCGGCGTGCTGCGCGAGCGGGTCCTGCGGGCCTGCGGCCGCGCCTTCGGTCATCGGCTGATGATGGACCGGGTGGTGCCGGGCGGCGTCGCGGTCGACCCTGACGGTGATGCCGTCGAGATCCTGGCCTCACTGGTCGCCGAGATCCAGATGGCCTTCCCGCCGCTGATCGAGCTGTACGACAACACGGCATCGTTGCAGGACCGGACGGTCGCGACCGGTGTCCTCAACCCTGCGCTGGCACGGCAGTTCGGCGCCGGCGGCTTCATCGGGCGCGCCTCGGGGCGCCGCTTCGACGCCCGGCGGGCGTTCGGCGACGGTCCGTACCGGATGCTCAGCTTCGATGTTCCGGTCCTGGGCGAGGGGGACGTCAACGCCCGGGTCTGGATCCGGATCCGCGAGGTCGAGCAGAGCCTGTCGCTGATCGGCCAGATCCTGGAGCGGCTGCCGGACGGGCCGATTCGCATCGAGATCCCGCGGCGGGCCGGCGAGGGGCTGTCCCTGGTCGAGGGTTTCCGCGGCGACATCCTCGCCTGGGTCCGCCTCGACGCGGAGGGCCGGGTTGCCCGCGGCCATCTGCGCGATCCCTCCTGGTTCCAGTGGCCGCTCCTGGAAGCCGCCATCGAAGGCAACATCGTCGCGGATTTTCCGCTCTGCAACAAATCCTTCAACTGCTCCTATGCGGGGCACGACCTCTGAGGGCGCCATGCGTCGGCATCTCTTCCAGGGCCTCTTCCGGTCGCCGCTGACCGAACCGCCGCCGCCCGGCGACGATCCGGAGCTGACGGCGCTGGCCGCCCGCCTGGACGGGGCCGCCCGCCGGCGGCTGGGGCGGAGCCTGTCGATCCGGGAGGTCGACACCGGCTCCTGCAACGGCTGCGAGTTGGAGATCAACGCCCTCAACAACGCCTTCTACGACCTCGAGCGCTTCGGGCTCCGCTTCGTGGCTTCGCCGCGCCATGCCGATGTGCTGCTGGTCACCGGCCCGGTGACCCACAACATGCGTGAGGCGCTGGAGCGGACGTACACGGCAACGCCGGCGCCGAAATGGGTGGTCGCGGTCGGCGACTGCGCTGCCGGCAGCGGCCTGTTCGCGGACTCCTATGCGACGGTCGGGGGCGTCGCCGCCGTGCTGCCGGTCGACCTCCATATCCGCGGCTGCCCGCCGGATCCGACCGCCCTGCTCAAGGGGCTCCTCGCTCTCCTGGAGCGGCGTGGAACGGTCGCCGGGTCATCGCCTTGAACATTGCCGCCGGCGGCTGTGGCCGAGACCTGGAACCCTCGCCAGGCCGCCAGGGCACATCCTTGAGTGATTTCCGAGCCTGCCGTCATTGACCCGGCGATGAGTATAGTTGCAAGTGCCGTCGCGGGGGGGGGGGGGGGGGGGGGGGGGGGCGCCCGGCCCCCCCCCCCCCCCCCCCCCCGCCCGCGCGGCCCCCCCCCCCCCCCCCCCAAAAACCCCCCCCCCCCAACCAACCCCCCCCCCCCCCCCCCCCCGGGGGGCGCGGGGGGGACCC